>JAFKFJ010000022.1 GCA_017307335.1 Alphaproteobacteria bacterium
CCCGATCTCGGCCTGATCGCGCAGGCCTTCGGCTTTCCGCTCACGCGCATCGACAGCGCGGCCGACCTGCCGCGACTCCCGCCGGCGCTGCATGCCTCGGGTCCGGGTTTTGTCCTGGTCCGTTCCAGTCTCGCCGCTATCATCCCGAACCCTGCCCGCCCGGCGCGGGCATTAGCCGCGGATTGAACGCCATGGACCAGATGCACGCGGAGACCGCGCCGCCGCCCCCTTCGGCCGTCGCCTCCCGCCCGGAAGCGCCGCCTCCGCCGCCGGGGCTGCGCCGCTACCTGGCGCTGGACGATTTCCAGGCGGCCGCGCGCCGGCGGCTGCCGCTGCCGATCTACGGCTTCATCGCGGGCGGGGTGGAGCGGGACGCCGCCCTGCGGGGCAACCACGCGGCCTTCGCGGCCAACGCCCTGGTCTGGCGCTCGCTGGTCGACACCAGCGAACGTACCACCGCGGCCTCCCTGTTCGGCCGGGACTACGCGGCACCCTTCGGCATCGCTCCGATGGGCGCCTCCGCCGTCGCCGCCTACGACGCGGACCGCGTGCTCGCCGGGGCCGCCGCGGCCAGCGGCATCCCCTTCATCCTCAGCGGCGCCTCGCTGACGCGGATGGAGGAGGTCATCAAGGTCAATCCCGCCGCCTGGTTCCAGGCCTACGTCCCCGGCGAGACGCCGCGGATCGAGCCCCTGGTCGATCGCGTCGCCGCCGCCGGGTTCGACACCTTCGTGCTGACCGTGGACGTGCCGGTGAGCGGGAACCGCGAGAACAACGTGCGCAACGGCTTCAGCATCCCGCTGCGGCCCAGCCCCCGCCTCGCCTGGCAGGGGATCACGCATCCCCGCTGGCTGGGCGGCACCGCGCTGCGCACGCTGCGCCACCGCGGCATGCTCCATCTGGAGAACATGGACGCGACCCGCGGCCCGCCGATGCTCTCGCGCGAGGCGGTCCGCGCCTTCGGGGTTCGGGAGGCGCTGAACTGGCGCCATGTGGAGTTGGTCCGCCGCCGCTGGCCGGGCAAGCTGGTGCTGAAGGGCATCCTCGCCGCCGCCGACGCCCGGCTCGCCCGCGCGGCGGGCGTGGACGGCGTGATCGTCTCGAACCATGGCGGGCGCCAGCTCGACAGCGCCGCCGCGCCGCTCGACATGCTGCCGGGCGTGGTGGCGGAGGCCGGCGGGATGACGGTGATGCTGGACGGCGCGGTGCGCCGGGGCACCGACGTGCTGAAGGCGCTGGCGCTCGGCGCCGGCTTCGTGTTCATCGGCCGCCCGTTCCTGTTCGCCGCCTCCGTGGCCGGCGCCCCGGGGGCGCGCCACGCCGTGCGCCTGCTGCGCGAGGAGATCGAGCGCGACATGGCGCTGCTGGGCGTCACCCGCCTCAGCGAGCTGGGTCCGGATTTCGTTCGGCGCACGCACACCTGCCCGTGACGCCGCGGCGGCGGCAAAACCCTGTCGCGCGCGGCACGATCCCGCTTAGAACGCCGCCATGTCCGCGCCCTCGCCCCTGACGCTATCCGCCGCCACCGAGACCGTCGTGCCGGTCATTCTCTCCGGCGGCTCCGGCACCCGGCTCTGGCCGGTGTCGCGCGAGAGTTTCCCCAAGCAGTTCTGGCCGCTGCTCTCCGACCGCTCGCTGATCGAGGAGACGGCCCGCCGTGCCGCCGGCCCGGGCTTCGCGCCGCCGATCATCGTCTGCAACCAGGAGCACCGGTTCCTGGTCGCCGAGCAGTTGCGGCAGGCGGGGGTCGAGGGGGCGCGGATCGTGCTGGAGCCGGTGGGCCGCAACAGCGCCCCCGCGGTCGCCGCCGCCGCCCTGCTGGCAGCCGAGGAGGAGCCGGCGGCGGTGCTGTGGATGATGCCGGCCGATGCCGCGATCAGCGACACGCCGGAGCTGCACCGCCTGCTCGGCCTCGCGGTGGCGGCGGCGCGGGCCGGGCGCATCGTCACCTTCGGCATGCAGCCGACCGCACCCGAGACCGGCTACGGCTATATCGAGCAGGGCGCCGCGCTGCCGGGCCTGCCGGGGGTACACCACCTCGCCCGCTTCATCGAGAAGCCGGACACCGCGACCGCCGCCGCCCTGCTCGCCGACGGGCGGCACCTGTGGAACTCCGGCATGTTCGTCTTCAGCGCCGCGACCCTGCTCGACGAACTCGGGCGCCACGCCCCGGCGGTGCTCGACGCAGTGCGCCCCGCGGTGGCCGGGCGGCAGCGCGACCTCGATTTCGTCCGCCTCGCCGCCAAGCCCTTCGCCGAGGCCCCCAGCATCAGCCTGGACTACGCCGTGGCCGAGCGCACCGATCGCGCCGCCGTGATCCCCGCCGCCCTCGGCTGGTCCGATGTCGGAAGCTGGGGCGCGCTGTGGGAGCTGGGGGCGAAGGACGCGGCCGGCAACGTGGCGCTCGGCGACGTGGTGCTGGAGGGCGCGCACCACTGCTACGTGCGCAGCGACGGCATCCTGACCGCCGTGGTCGGCCTCTCCGACGCGGTGGTGGTGGTGACGGAGGACGCGGTGCTGGCCATGCACCGCGACCGCTCGCAGGACGTGAAGCGCGTGGTGGACCGGCTGCGCGCCGAAGGGCGGCACGAGGCGGCGGCGCACAATCGTTTCTACCGCCCCTGGGGGTTCTTCGAGACGCTGTTCGCCGCCGAACGGTTCCGCGTGCACCGCGTGGTGATCCTGCCGGGCCAGCGGATGTCGTTGCAGAAGCACTTCCATCGCGCCGAGCACCTGACCGTGCTCGCCGGCACCGCGCTCGTGACCCGCGACGGCGAGAGCATGCTGGCGCGGGAGAACGAGAGCGTGGACCTGCCGGTGGGCTGCCTGCACCGCGTGGAAAACCCCGGCCGCATCCCGCTCACGCTGATCGAGGTGCAGGCCGGCTCCTATCTCGGCGAGGACGACGTGGT
>JAFKFJ010000270.1 GCA_017307335.1 Alphaproteobacteria bacterium
TGGCGCACGTGCAGCGGTTCGAGCTGCACGAACCGTCCGCTCAGCGGCACGCGCGGCGGCAGCGGGCGCGGCGTTGCGTCGACAAGCGGGCCGAGCGGTTCGCCGGTCATGCGAGAATTTCCGGAACGCGCTCGGCGGGCGGCGTGTTGCGGCTGCGGCCGCAGCGCACGACGCCGTCGATGATGACCATGCCGATCCCGGGCAGGTCGCCCTTGCGCACGGAGTCGAGCAGATCGGTGCCCGCGGAATGCTGCGCGCGGTCCATCAGCACGAAGTCGGCGGCGCGGCCGGGCTCGATGATGCCGGCATCGAGTTTGCGCAGCCGCGCGGTGTTGCCGGTGGCGCAGGCGAACGCGATCTCGGCCGGCGCGTCGCCGAGCGCGGCGAGCAGCGCGATCATGCGCAAAATGCCCAGCGGCTGCACGCCCGACCCCGCCGGGCTGTCGGTGCCGAGGATCACGCGCGACATCTGGTCCAGCTCGCGCGCGTAGCGAAAGGCCGTGAGGGCTGCAAGCTCGTTGCCGTTATGGACAATCTCGATCGCGCGCCGGCAGCCTTCGCACAGGCACCGGATCTGCGACAGCGGCAGCGCGGTGTGGCCGCCGTTGATGTGGCCGATGATGTCGGCATCCGCCTCCAGCACCGTGTCGGCGTCAATGTAGCCGGAGCCGGGGACCGAGGGACCGCCGGTATGGATCGTGCTCTGAATCCCGAACTTCCGGGCCCAGGCCACCATCTCCTTCGCCTCGTAGCCGGCCTTCACGCTGCCGAGCCCGACCTCGCCGAGCAGCGTGACGCCGGCCGCCGCGAGTTCGGCGAAGTCGCTCTCGACCATGCCTTTCTCAAGCACCGGCGCGCCGGCATGCAGTTTCACGCCACCGGGCCGGAAACTGCTGAAGCTGCGCTGTGCCGTGATCGCGAGCGCCTTCAGGCCAACCACGTCGCGCGGCCGGCCCGGCAGGTGCACCTCGCCCGCCGACACCATCGTCGTGACACCGCCGTGCAGAAAACTGTCGATCCAGCCGAGCTGACTCTGCCGCGGCGTCCAGTCGCCGAACACCGGATGCACATGGCTGTCGATCAGGCCGGGAGCGAGCGCGCAACCATGCGCGTCGATCCGGGTGCGCGCCTCGCCGGTGTCGCAATCGGCCTGCTTGCCGAGTGCGACGATCTTTCCGCCCTCGGCAACGACGGTGTCCGCGTCCAGCAGCGGCGCCTCCAGCTTGCCGGACAGCATCAGGCCGATATTGGTGATGACGAGCTTGCCGACCTGTTTCTCCGGCCCCGCCGCGAGCGCCATCCCGGCCTCCTCTCCCTGCTCCGCCGCCCCCTACTCCGCGGCGACTGCCGGCCGCGCGTGCAGCAGGTGCAGCGCACGGTCGATCCACTGCGCCGTCAGCTTCTCCTGCACGCCGTTCTGCCGCAGCCGCTCATTGAGCGCCGGGAAGTCCACGCGGTCCAGCGCCTGATCCTGATTGAAGCAGGAGAACACGACGCTGCGCGCCCCGCTCACCGGGTCGATATGCGGCTGCAGGCACTGCGCGCACACTTCCTTCATCATGCACTGCATGGGCGAGTTGATGGAGCCGATCGCGGTGTGCCCCGGTTGCAGGTACGGCGCGAGCACGCCGTGGCGGGCGGCGCCGACCGCCGCCATCATCCGGTCGGAGCCGATCACGATCATATGGGCAACATCGCCGAGTGCGATCGGCGCGGCGCCGAGGCGGCCCGCGCCGTACGCCGCCATCGCCTCGACGATGTTGCCGACGAAGCTCATGTCCTGCGGCCGCGTCGGCACGAAGCCCGGCGCCTCGTCGCAGCACCACACGATCGCATCGGCCGCGCGCTCGATCTCCGCAACCTTGTAGCGGTCCTGCCGCGCCTTGTAGCCGGCGAAGTACAGCACGCGCGATCCCGCCGCCCGCAGCGCCGCGCCGATGCTGAACAGCACCGCGTTGCCGAGGCCGCCGCCGATCAGCGCCACGGTGGTGTTGGCGTGAATCTCGGTGGGCGTGCCGGTCGGTCCCATCAGCACCACGGGCTCGCCGGGCTTCAGCGTCGCGCACAGGTCGGAACTGCCGCCCATCTCCAGCGCGATGATGGAGACGAGGCCGCGCTCCGGATCGGTCCAGGCGCCGGTCATCGCGAGGCCCTCCATCGCGAGAAGCGTCGCGCCGACACCCGCCTCGCTCACCCGCGGCGCGTGCATCTCGTAGTTCTGCAGCCTGAAGAACTGGCCGGGCCGGAACGCGCGCGCCTGGGCCGGCGCATGCACGACCACCTCGACGATGGTCGGCGTGAGCCGGTGCACGGCGTGCACGGTGGGCGTCAGTGCCGTGCGGCATGCGGTGATGAGTTCCGCGCCGCTCTGCGACGATCGCGGCGCCTGCTGCATGATCCCGCTCACCACCGGGTAGCCGCGCTTGGCGCTGCCCATCGCCTTCACGACGTTTCCGAAGAAGCTCGGGTGCAGATCGCCGAAGAAACTGATGAAGCGGCCGAGCTCGGCGCGATGCATGAGCACGTCGGCACGCTCCGGCTTCGCGAGGCCGCGCGCCGGCGCGACCGGCGTTCCGGTTTCATCGACGGCCTGGAAATACTTGCCGTCGAGCTGGATGCGGCCGTCCTCGCGCGCCAGCACCGTGTTCGGCGACGTCCCGGCGGCCACCAGCACCGCGCGCGCGGGCAGCACCACCTCAGTGCCGTCGGCGCGCGTGCAGCGCAGGGCGGAGGCGTGGCCGAATGCATCGGTGTCGATCGCGCGCGGCGTCAGCCCTTCGGCGAAGCGCACGCCCTCCTCCATCGCCTTCGCGACTTCCTCGTGATTGAGCGTGTAGCTCGGCGCATCGGTGATGCTGCGGCGATACGCGATCGTCGCCCCGCCCCACTGCTCCAGCAGTGGCGCGAAATGCGGCGCGCGATGCGCGGCGGCGGCCATCGCACGTTCCGCCGCGACGGCGGCGGCATGTTCCAGGAACTCCTCGGCGACGGCTGCTTCCTCGGCGCTCCACCGCGCCCGCACCGCCGCCTCGCCGCGCTCGGCCACGAGCGTTCGGTAGCGCAGCGCGAATTTCTCGACCTGCCGCACATAGTAGGCAAGGCTCTCGGTCGCGGTGTCGATCGCGGTCAGCCCGCCGCCGATCACCACCACCGGCATGCGTACCTGCAGGTTGGCGATAGAGGACTGCTTGGCCGCGCCGGTCAGTTGCAGCGCCATCAGGAAGTCGCTCGCCTGCCGCACGCCGCGCGCGAGCCCGCCCAGCATGTCGATGACCGTGGGTTTCCCAGCACCCATGCACAGTGCGATATGGTCGAAGCCCATGGCCCAGGCTTCATCCATCCCCAGCGTGCCGCCGCCGCCGAACCGCACGCCGCCGAACGCCGCGAACGCCGCGCGCCGCTCCAGCAGCAGGCGCACGAGCTTCAGGTAGTTCTTGTTCCAGCGCACGGTGATGCCGTATTCGGCGACGCCGCCGAAGCCCGCCATGATGCGGTCGTCGAGATTCTCGAACAGCGCCGCCGTGTCCTGCACCGGCTGCAACGGGTCGAACCCGAGCGGTTCGATCTTGAGGCCGTCGATCGCAACCACGGTGTGTCCGTCATTGAGCAGATGGTGCGCGAGCGTGAAGCCTGCCGGCCCCAGGCCCACGATCAGCACCTTGCGCCCGCTGTCCGGCCGCGGCAGCGGGCGGCGCAGGTCGAGCGGGTTCCAGCGCGTCAGCAGCGCGTAGATCTCGAAACCCCACGGCAGCGCGAGCACGTCCTTGAGAATGGCGGTTTCGGCCTGCGGGATGTCCACCGGCTCCTGCTTCTGGTAGATGCACGCCTTCATGCAGTCGTTACAGATGCGGTGGCCGGTCGCGGCCAGCATCGGGTTGTCCACTGTCGCGACCGCGAACGCGCCCAGCACGCAGCCCTGCGCCCGGAGCGTGTGCATCTCGCTGATCTTCTCGTCGAGCGGGCAGCCGGCGAGGGTGACGCCGAACGCGCTCTTCTGAAACGCCCCGGTCTTGCGATCCTTCAGCCCCTTGCTGCAGGAATCCTTGCCCTGCGTGTGGCACCAGATGCAGTAGTTGACCTGGTCCAGCGCCTGCTGCGGGGTCATGCCGGTGTCGGTCAGCGCGAACCCGTCGCGCGGGCGCCAGTCGTGCTCCGGCAGGCGGCGCATGGTGACGCCGTCGCGCACGATGGTCTCGAACGGTACGAGATGCTGCGGATCGACCTTGCGGGGAACATGGAACAGCGTGCCGCCGTGATGCGCGGCCTGGCCCGCCGGGGTCAGCGTCGCCCACGCGGCGTAGCGCAGCGCGGCATCCAGCAACTCGGCCGCGCCGTCGTGCTCCCACCGCGCCACCGCCTCCGCGAACGCGAGTTCGGTGAGCGGCGCCGCAATCGCGGCCTCCAGCGTCGCCCGCAGCGCCGCCGCGTCGAAGCCCGCCGGGTCGGAGTACTTCTTCACCGCCTGCCGCTGCACGAACAGCCGCTTGCAGGCATGGATCGGGTCGAGCCGGCGCGTCTCGGCGGCAAGCGCCGCCACCTCCGCCTCGATGGCGAACGTCTCGGCCACGAAGCCCTCGAGATGCGGGCCCAGCGCCACCAGCAGCTCACCCTCAGCCTTGGCATCCAGGCTCTCCGGCGCGGCGCGGGCAGTCAGCAGGCGCGCGTGCAGCGCCGCGTCTTCCGCCCCGAGATAGGCGAGAAACCGCTGGTCCAGCCGCACCAGCCCCTCGCGGGTCGCCAGGTCGGCAAGGAGAGGCTGGGAGGTCGGCGTCGCCGCATCCATCAAAGGGTCCTCACGCGAGCTTGCGCAGCAAAGTCAGAAGGTGCCGCCGTTCGCCGGCGTCCAGGGGGGAAAGCGTCGCCTCCGTCGTGCGCCGGGCGCAGGCCACGGCGCGGGCCGCCACCGCCAGCCCCTCCGGCGTCGCCGTCAGCACGGCGGTGCGGCGGTCCATCGGGTCCGGCATGCGCCGGAGCAGGCCGCGCGTGATCAGCCGGCGCACCACGCCCTGCACCGTCGCCGGGTCCATGGCGGCCAGCCGGCCAAGCTGGTTCTGCGTTACGTGCCCCATCTCGATGGTCTTGATCAGCGCGGTGAACTGCCGCGGCGTCAGTTCGATATCACCAATGGTTGCCAGGAACAGCGCCACGTGCCGCTGATGCGCACGGCGGAGCAGGAAACCCACCTGCTCCTCCACCGCATACCCGTCCAGCACGCCCGCCGCCGGCGCCTCGGCGCCCCGGAAGGCCGGCCCCGTGCCTGCCACGGCAATCCCCCGACCCGCCCGACTGTTTGTATGCAAATGATCGCCCGGGATCAACCCCGGCAACGCGTGGCCCTACACGCCGAGGTGGCGGTGCAACAGATCGGGCTGCGCACGCACGGCGCTCGCCGCCAGTTCCTCGACGATGTGGCCGTTGTTGATGATGTACACGCGATCGGCAAGGCTCATCGCCGCCTGGGTGTTCTGTTCGACGACGATGGTCGTCTGGCCGGCCTCGGCGAGCTGGCGGCAGACGGCGAGCAGGTCGCGCACGATGATGGGCGCCAGTCCCTCGAACGGCTCGTCGAGCAGCAGGATCTTCGGGCTGCGCACCAGCGCGCGCGCGATTGCGAGCATCTGCTGCTCGCCGCCGGAGAGGTCGGTGCCGCGGCTGCGCCGCCTCTCGCGCAGGCGCGGGAACATGGCGTAGACTCGTTCGAGCGGCCAGCGCGAGGCGGCGCTCGCGGTGAGGCCGGCGAGCACCAGGTTCTCCTCGACGTTCAGGCTGCCGAAGATCCGCCGTTCCTCCGGCACGAGCTGCATGCCGAGGCCCGCGATCGCGTGGGGCGGCAGCGTCTGCGTCTCGCGCCCCTCGAAGACGATGCGCCCCGACCGCGGCCGCACCGCGCCCACGAGCGACTTGAGCGTCGTGCTCTTGCCCGCCCCGTTGCGACCGAGCAGCGCCACCACCTCGTTCGCCGCCACGCGCAGCGACACGTCGAACAGGATGTGGCTGTCGCCGTAGTAGCTGTTCAGCCCCTCGACCTCGAGCAGATGCGTCATTCCGCCGCCACCCCGCCGAGATACGCTTCCTGCACCAGGCTGCTGCGCTGGATCTCCGCCGGCGTGCCCTCGGCGAGCACGGTGCCCTCGTGCAGCACGGTGATCCGTTCGGCGAGTTCGAAGACCGCATCCATGTCATGCTCCACCACGACCAGCGTGCGGCCGCGGCGGATGTTCTTGAGAAGCTGCACGGTCTCCCGCCGCTCGCGCGGGCTCATGCCGGCCAATGGTTCGTCGAGCAGCAGCAGGCGCGGCGAGGAGGCGAGCGCGAGGCCGATCTCCAGCCGCCGCTTCTCACCATACGCAAGCTCGGCCACCGGAACATCGGCGCGCGCGGTGAGGCCGATCAACGCCAGCGTCTGCTCGGTCTGCAGCGCCAGCCCCGGCACCCGTTCGGCCCGACGCAGCAGGTCGAGGCGGAAGCGGCCGCGACGCTCGGCCAGGGCGGCGATCATGATGTTGTGGCGCAGCGTCAGGCGCGGGAAGAGCTGGTTGACCTGATAGCTCTTGGTCAGGCCGAGCTGACAGACGCGCGAGACGTCGTAGCCGGTGATGTCGCGCCCCTCGAACAGAATGCGCCCGGATGTAGGCGGCACCTCGCAGGTGAGCATCTTGAAGAACGTGCTCTTGCCCGCGCCGTTGGGGCCGATCACGCCGCGCAGCTCGCCTGCCGTCACGCTGACGTTGATGTCGCGATTGGCGACGATGCCGCCATAGGCTTTCGTGATTCCGCGCGCCTCCAGCACGATTGCGCCGGGCTCCTGCGCATGCGCATGGCGCGGCGACGGGCCGAGGCTGGCAAGCGGCGGCGCCACCTCGGCGATCGGCGCACTCTCCTCCGGTGCCGGCGGGTGAGGCTTCGCGGTCAAACGGGCGGCCAGGTCCTGCAGACCGCCGATGATGCCGCGGCGCAGGAAGCAGACGAGCAGCACGAAAACGAGCCCGAGCACGAGCTTCCACGTGCTGCCGAGCCCCACCACCTCCTGCAGGAAATCGCGCAAGTAGAGCCAGACCACGGCACCAAGCAGCGGGCCATAGAGCGTGCCCATCCCACCGATCGCGGTCTGCATCACGAGCTGCCCGGAGGTGGCGAAGGTGAATGCGTCGGGCGGCATGAAGCCCTGCAGCACGCCCAGCAGTCCGCCCGCAAAACCGGCATAGGCGGCGGCGATGACGAACGCCGCCAGCTTGTAGGCGCCGACCGCGTGGCCGACGGCGCGCGCGCGCAGCGGATTGTCGCGGATCGCGATCAGCACCGCGCCCACCGGCGAGCGCATGATGCGCAGCGCGACCACCATGCCGATGAAGTAGCAGGCGGCCAGAAAGCCGTACATCGACCAGCCGTTCTGCACCTGATAGGAGAACCCGCCGAGCACGAAATGCGGCGTCGGCACGCCCGGCAGCCCGTTCTCGCCGCCGGTCAAGGCCGAAAGCGGCGAGTTCTCGACGAAGAAGAAGGTCTCCGCGATCGCGACGGTGATCATCGCGAAGTAGATGCCGGTACGCCGCAGCGCGATCATGCCCACCAAGACGCCGGCCAGCATCGCGCCGAGCGTGCCGATGACGAGCGCCAGCAGCACGCTCGTCATCAGGTTGTTGGTGAGCAGGTAGGCGGCGACGAAGCCGCCGGTGCCGAAGAACGCCGACTGCCCGAAGGACAGCAGGCCGGTGTAGCCGAACAGAATGTCAAAGCCGATGCCGAAGAGGCCCCAGACCAGGATCTGGTTCACGGTGCCGGGCGCGAAGCCGACATACGGCAGCACGAACGGCACCAGCACGAGGCCGAGCGCGGTCAGCACCTCCAGCAGCAGGGGCCGGCCGCGCGGCATCAGCGCCACCCCCTCATGCGCGACCCCGCTGGCCGAGCAGGCCCTGCGGGCGCAGCAGCAGCACGAGGGTCATCACCACGAACAGCATCACCTGCGAATAGGCCGGATCGACCATCGAGGTCAGGCTCAGGATCTCGCCGGAGATCAGGCCGCCCAGGATGGCGCCAGGGAACGACCCGACCCCGCCGATCACCACCACGACGAAGGTCTGCACCAGGATCGAATCGCCGATATCCGGCGTGAGCGAGACCACCGGCGCGTTGACGATCCCAGCGAAACCGGCGGCCATCGCACCGATGCCGAACACCATCATGAACACGCGGTAGACGTTGATCCCGAGCATGCCGACCATGCCGGAATCCTCGATCCCCGCCCGCACCATCAGGCCGAGCCGCGTACGGTAGAGCACGATGTAGAGCGTACCCAGCGCGACCGCCGCGATCCCCAGCACGACGATGCGATAGGTGGGGTAGATCAGGAACCCCATCGGCGTCACGCCCGCGGCCCAGGCCGGCGGCGGTACCGAGACCGAGAGCGAGCCGAAGCCGAAGCGCACCAGCTCGACCATGACGATGCCGATGCCGAAGGTGAGCAGGATCTGGTCCTCGGGTGGTCGGTCGTAGAAGCGGCGGATGACGACCCGCTCCAGCGCGGCGCCGACCACGACGAGGAACAGGGCGCCCGCGATCACCGCTACGACGAACGAGCCGGTCGCCTGGAACGCGACATATCCCGCATAGCCGCCGAGCATGAACATCGCGCCGTGCGCGAGATTCAGCACGCCGAGCGTGCCATAGATGATCGTCAGCCCGGAGCTGATGAGCGCCAGCAGCGCGCCGGTCGCGAGCCCGTTGAAGAGCTGCGAGACGAAATTCGGCCAAGTGATCATGCGCGCGGCCCGGACGGGCGGAGAGGGTTCATGGCCATATCAGGTTTGACCGCCGCCGCGGCGCCTGCCAAGCCCCCGCCCGCGCCCGTCCCCGCACCCGGCGAAGACGGCCTTCAGGTGTAGTCGCCGAGCTTGCAGCCGAAGGCGTCGGGCTTCTGCATCAACCCCTCGCCGGGCACGACCTCCAGCACCTCCCAGAAGTCGTCGGGGCTCGCCATGGCCGACGGCTTCTTGCCACGGACGATGACGACCGGCCGCACCAACTGATGGTCAGCGGCGCGCATCCAGACCTCGCCCACCATCGAGTCAATGTGCTGTCCCGCCTCGAAAGCCTTGATGACGGCGGGCGGGTAGAAGGTGCCGGCGCGTTCGACCGCCTCGGCCCACATGGCGAAGGACATGTAGGCGTTCTCCGCACCCCATTCCGGCTTGTAGCCATATTTCTTGTCGAACGCTTCGACGAACATCCTGGCCAGCGGATACTTGTCCTGCAGCGTCCACCAGAAATCCGTGGCGGCCAGCACGCCGGCCATCACGTCCGCGCCCACTTCCTTGGACAGGAACGGGATCTGGTACGGGATCACGAGCTGCTGCTTGGCCAGGATGCCGAACTGCTTGGCCTGCTGAATCGAGAGCACCGCGTCGTGCCCCCAGTTCACGTTCAGCAGCACCTCGGCACCCGAATTGGCGATGTTGAGCAGGTAGGAGCTGTAGTCCGGCGCGCCTAGCGGCGCCACCTGGTTCGTCACCGTGGTCCAGCCGCCCTCGCGCTTGAGGAACTCCTCCATCGAGTGCTGGACGGTGTGGCCGTAGGTGTAGTCCGGCGTCAGGTAAGCCGCCTTCTTGTTCCTGCCGATCGTCTTCAGCAGCACCGGCGCGAGCGCCGCGGCCGCGGTCTGGCCGTAGAAGCACTGGCGGAAGCCGTAGCGCACGCAGTCCTTGCCGGTGGTGTCGTTCGATCCGGAGATGCCGGTGACGTACACGACCTTCTCACGCTGCGCGAGCTTGTTGAGCGCCACCGCGACCGCGCTGGACGTGGAGCCGGTGAACAGCACCGCCTTGTCCTCGCTGATGAAGCGCGATTGCGCCTGCACCGCGGTGTTCGGCTTGGCTTCGGAATCCGCGACGCCGTATTTGAGCTGCTTGCCCAGCACGCCCTTCGTCGTGCGCGGCGAGATCTTCTTGATCAGCGGATCGCCGGCGTTGATGTGCTCGATCGCGAGCAGGTAGCCCTTGAGCTCGTCCTCGCCCTGCACGGCGTAGGTGCCCGTGCGCGGCACGCTGATGCCGATGAAGACGGAATCGCCTGCCGAGCCCGCGGGGTACGTGCCGATCGGCGGATAGGTTTCTGCCGCCAGCGCGCCATGCGCGAGGAAGCCGGGCAGCGTCGCGGCGGCCACCAGACCGGCGCCCGTGTTGAGCAATGTGCGCCGGGTCGGCGCCCCCGAGACCAATCGCTCCATTGACGTTCTCCCTGCCCGGCGCGGACCGTTCCGCGCCGGTGATTCTGTCGCACTCTATTCTCCGCGCGAGGATCGATGGCAAGATGCCAAGTCCAAAGAAAATTGCCGTCCGGGAAGCACTGCCGATGGACTACGCCGCCGCATACGCCGCCTGGCAGGCCGACCCGGAGGCATTCTGGGCCGCGGCGGCGGAGGGCATCACGTGGGAGCGGCGATGGGACCGCGTGTTCGACCCCGCGAGCGGGGCGTTCGGCCGCTGGTTCCCCGGCGCGGCGCTCAACACCTGCGCGAACTGCCTCGACCGGCACGTGGCGGCTGGACGTGGCGAGCAGGCGGCGCTGATCTGGGACAGCCCGCTCGCCGGCCAGACCGTCCGGTTCACCTACCGCGCGCTGCGCGACCGCACCGCGCGCGTCGCCGGCGCCCTCGCCCGCCTCGGCGTGGCGCGGGGCGACATGGTCGTGATCTACATGCCGATGGTGCCGGAGGCGGTGATCGCGATGCTCGCCTGCGCCCGGCTGGGCGCCGTGCATTCGGTGGTGTTCGGCGGCTTCGCGGCCCCGGAGCTGGCCAAGCGCATCGAGCACGCGCGGCCGCGTGCCGTTGTCTCCGCCTCCTGCGGGCTCGAGCCGGGGCGGGTGATCGCCTACAAGCCGATGCTGGATGCGGCGATCGCACTCTCGGCCCACAAGCCCGAGGCCTGTCTCATCCTCCAGCGGGAGGCGGTCCGCGCGGCGCTGGTGCCCGGGCGCGACCACGATTTCGCCGAGGCCGAGGCGGCGGCCGCGCCGCATGCGCCGGTGCCGATCGCGGCGACCGACCCGCTCTATGTCCTCTACACCTCGGGCACCACCGGCCAGCCGAAGGGCGTGGTGCGCGATGCCGGCGGGCATGCCGTGGCGCTGCACAATTCGATGCGCATGATCTACGGCGTGGGCGCGGGCGACGTGTTCTGGGCGGCGTCCGACGTCGGCTGGGTCGTCGGGCACAGCTACATCGTCTACGCCCCGCTGCTGGCCGGGTGCACCAGCATCCTCTACGAGGGCAAGCCGGTGGGGACGCCCGATGCGGGCGCCTTCTGGCGGGTCTGCGCCGCGCACGGGGTGCGGGTGCTGTTCGCGGCCCCCACCGCGTTGCGCGCGATCAAGCAGCAGGACCCGGAGGGCGCACGGATCGCGGCCCACGACCTCTCGCGGTTCGAGGCGCTCTATCTGGCCGGCGAGCGCTGCGACCCGCCGACCGCGATCTGGGCAGCGGAGAAGCTCGGCCGGCCGGTGGTGGACCATTGGTGGCAGACCGAGACCGGCTGGCCGATCACCGCGGGCTTCCGTGCCTACGGCCTGTTCCCGCCCAAGCCCGGCTCCGGCGGGGGGCCATGCCCGGGGGATGACGTGCAGGCGCTCGACGATGCCGGCACGGTGCTGCCGCGCGGCGGGAACGGGCACCTCGCGATCCGCCTGCCGCTGCCGCCCGGGGCGGCGCCCACGCTGTGGGAGGACGATGCCGGCTATCGCGCCGCCTATCTCGTCGATTTCCCCGGCTGGTACCGCACCGGCGACGGGGGCGTGATCGACGCCGATGGCGATGTCTGGGTCATGGGGCGCACCGACGATGTCATCAACGTCGCCGGCCACCGCCTTTCCACCGGCGCCATCGAGGAGGTGCTGGCCAGCCACGCCGATGTCGCCGAGTGCGCGGTGGTCGGCGCGCACGACGCGCTGAAGGGCCAGGTGCCGCTCGGCTTCTTCGTGCTGAAGGCCGGCGTCGCACGGCCCGGCGCCGCGATCGCGGACGAACTCGTCGCCCTCGTGCGCGCCCGGATCGGGCCGATCGCCGCGTTCCGCACCGCGCTGCCGGTGCCGCGGCTGCCGAAGACGCGCTCCGGCAAGATCCTGCGCGGCAGCCTGCGCCGGCTCGCCGACGGCCAGGACCCGGCGCCGCCGCCGACCATTGATGATCCCGCCGCACTCGCCGAAGTCGCCACGGTGGTCAGGCAGCACGGCGCCTGACCGCTCGCCGCGCCGTGACATTCCTGTTACTGGCCCTCGACAGCGGATCGACCGTCGCGCACCGTGGCGGTGTTGATCCACGTCAACGTTCGGCCGGGCGCTCGACGCTAGGGAACACGGGCGGCGGAAAGGGGGGGAAAGATTGATGAAGGCCGGCCGGAACCGCGCGCGGCGTGCCGCGACGTGATGGGGAGACGTGCCCGTCGGGCGACCAGCGGACAAGACGCGGTCGGGCAAGGCTCGGATTCTCCAGGGGATTCTCCCCGCTGTGCCCGACTCGTCCTATCCGGAAGCGCCGGCATGCAGGCCGAGCCCTGCGCACCGAAGCACGGTCGCCGCTGGCGGCCGGCCGTGCACCACCCCGAATCCATCGAAGCGACCCCCCTATCACATCGGCGCCCGCTGGGCCCTGCGCGCCGGTTCCCAGCGTCGGCAGCCAAAGGAAATCCGCGATGAAGCGACGGCAGCTGTTCCTCTCCACTGCGAAGACGGCGCTGGCAACCGCGCTCGGCGTATCGTGGCTGACGCGCGGTGCCGCCGGCGCGGCGGCAGCGGGCAACACGCAAGCAGCAGCAACAGCCGCGAGCGGCAGTGCCCTGGGCTCGCCAGAAGGCACGCGTACGATCCTGGGCGACGTTCTGCCCGCGCCCGACCTGCCGTTCGGCGGCGAGATCAACCTCAACGCCGCACAGTCCACGCCCTGGTGGCAGCCGCGCATCGTGCCGCCCGAAGGCGCGCCGAACATCCTGCTGATCATGACCGACGACGTGGGCTTCGCCGCCCCCAGTACGTTCGGCGGCGTGATCCCGACCCCGGCGCTCGACCGCATCGCCGCGAACGGGCTGCGCTACACCAACTTCCACTCGACCTCCCTCTGCTCGCCGACGCGCGCGGCGCTGATCACCGGGCGCAACCACCACTCGGTGGGCTTCGGCGTCGTGTCGGAGCAATCGACCGGCTATCCCGGCTACGATAGCCTGATCGGCAAAGACTCAGCCACCATCGGCCGCGTTCTGCGCGAGCATGGCTATCGCACGTCCTGGTTCGGCAAGGACCACAACACGCCGACCTACCAGGCAAGCCAGGCCGGCCCGTTCGACCATTGGCCGATCGGCCTCGGGTTCGAGCACTTCTACGGCTTCGTCGGTGGGGACAGCAGCCAGTGGCAGCCGAACCTGTTCCGCAACACCACCGCGATCTACCCCTATGTCGGCAATCCGGAGTGGAACCTGACGAGCGCGATGGCCGATGACGCCATCCATTGGATGAACATGCTGAACGACCTCGACCCGTCGTTGCCGTTCTTCGTGTACTACGTCCCCGGCGGCACCCATGCGCCGCACCATCCGACCCCGGAATGGGTCGAGAAGATCAGCGCAATGCACCTGTTCGACGACGGGTGGAATGCGCTGCGCGACACGATCTTCGCCAACCAGAAGCGCCTGGGCGTGATCCCCGCCGATGCCAAGCTGACACCGTGGCCGGACGACCTTCTGAAGCGCTGGGAGCAACTGACGGGGGATGAGAAGAAGCTCTTCATCCGTCAGGCCAACGTATACGCCGCGTACCTCGCCTACACCGATCACGAGATCGGCCGCGTCATCCAGGCGGTCGAGGACATGGGCAAACTCGACAACACGCTGATCATCTACATCAGCGGCGACAACGGCGCTTCGGCCGAAGGCACGCCGAACGGCACGCCGAGCGAGGTGATGGCGTTCAACGGCGTCGACGTGCCTGTCGCGGACCAGCTCAAGTATTTCTATGACGTCTGGGGGACCGATCAATCCTATCCGCATTTCGCGGTCGGCTGGGCGTGGGCGTTCGACACGCCGTACAAGTGGATGAAGCAGATTCCATCCTTCTTCGGCGGCACGCGGCAGGGCATGGCGATCTCCTGGCCGGCGCGCATCAAGGAGAAGGGCGGCACCCGCTGGCAGTTTCACCACGTCATCGACATCGTGCCCACGTTGCTCGAAGCGGTCGGCATCCGCGCCCCGACCATGGTCGACGGGATCGCGCAGAAGCCGATCGAGGGCGTCAGCATGGCGTATACGTTCGATCCGGCCAATGCCGGCGCGCCCTCCACCCACAAGCTTCAGTACTTCGAGATGTTCGGGGTGCAGGGTCTGTATGACGACGGCTGGATGTTGAGCGCGGTTCCCACCCGCCCGCCGTGGGACATTGTTGGCAAGGCGATCCTGGACCCGGCTGCCGCCTTCAAGTTCGAGCTCTACGACCTGCGCAACGACTGGACGCAATTCACCGACGTGGCCGAGGCCAACCCGCGCAAGGTGCGGGAAATGTCCGACCTGATGTTCGCGGAGTTCGCGAAGTATAACGTATTGCCGCTCGACGCGTCGGTGGCGACGCGGCTGGTCACGCCGCGCCCCACCCTGTCGGCCGGCCGGACGCTGTTCACCTTCTCCGGCGAAAGGGTCACCGGCACGCCCTGGAACATGGCCCCGAACATCCTGAACACGTCCTACACGATCACCGCGGACATCGACGTGCCGGCGGGCGGCGCCGAGGGAATGATTGTCACCTGCGGCGGGCGGTTCGGCGGCTATGGACTCTATCTGCTCAAGGGCCGGCCGGTGTTTCTCTGGAATCTCGTGGACCTCAAGCGGATCCGCTGGGAAGGCCCCGAGGCGCTCGCGCCCGGCAAGCACAGGATCGTCTATGACTTCAAGTACGACGGACTGGGCTTCGCCACGCTTGCGTTCAACAACCTCAGCGGAATCGGCCGGCCGGGCACGGGAACGCTCGCCGTGGACGGCAAGGTGGTCGCGACCGAGAGACTGGAACGCACGATTCCACTCATCCTGCCGTGGGACGAGACCTTCGACATCGGGGCGGACACGGGGACCCCCGTGGATGACCGCGACTATCAGGTGCCGTTCAACTTCACCGGCAAGATCGACAAGCTGACGATCCAGCTCGAGCCCCCGAAACTGACGCCGGAGGACGAAAAAAAGCTCATGGACGCGTATCGCGCGGCGCAGGACGCGAACTAGGCGCGCGGCATTTCGTCAACTCACGCGACACAACCAGGAGGGGAAGACCATGACCTATCTGATCAATCGAGGTCTTGTCATTGGATCACTGTTCGCGAGCGTCATGCTCGGCGGGTGTGTCTGGCAGTCCGACTATGACGCGCTGCAGACGCAGAACAAGGATCTGCAGGAGCAGCTGGCGGCGCAGATCAAGTACACGGTGAACAGCGACCTGCTGTTCCCGTCGGGCGGATGGGAGATGTCGGAAGCCGGGAAGCGGATCATCGCCGGCTTCGCGCAGAAGCTCGCGCCCACCCAGCAGAACAAGCTCTACGTGAGCGGGTTCACCGACAATACGCCGATCGGCCCGGCGCTGGCGCGCGAGGGCGTCACGTCGAATCAGATCCTCTCCCAGAAGCGCGCCGAGAGCGTGATGCAGTTCCTGATCTCCCAGGGCGTCAAGCCGGATCTCGTCGCGGCCAAGGGGTTTGGCGAGAGCAACCCGGTCGCTTCGAATACGACCGCGGCGGGCCGGGCGAAAAACCGGCGCGTGGAGCTTTCACTGGCGCCGATGTAGCCGGGCGCCGGGCCTGTGCGGACGCCTGCGACACGGAGCGTCGCGGGCGTCCTGCGGCCCTTCGCCGTTCGCCGGAACCCCCGGGTGGAACGCAAAAAGAGCGTGCCGCTATCTATGCCGTCGCGGCTGTCCTGTTCTACGATGTTGCGGTGGCGGTTCTTCTGTTCTACCCTCCGCCGGTCCTTCGACTTTCCGGAATTGTGCCCTGGTTGGCAATCCTGGTCCGCGCGGCGCTCAGTGTCTGTGCGCTTTCGCATCTGTGCCGCTGCAAGACCGCGTGTCGTGGCGCCCCGTCGGGCGAACGGCGCGGGTCGAGCGAACAGGATGCGGTTGCTGCCACCTTCCCGCTCCCCCATCAATCACGAGGATCGACGATGAACTCCCTGCGCACTGGCCTTGCAATGCTCGGCTTGACCGCCCTGCTGCTCGTGGGCGCCTGCTCCGGCTCGGTGAAGGTTGGCCCGGAAGCCGTCGCCGGGCTTTCACCCGACGGCACCGTGGACATGGATGAAGTGCAGGCCGCCTTCATCGGCAGCGGCGGCGGCGGCACCGGAACGCTCTACTATCGCGGCCAGACCTACAAGTTCACCGTCGCCGGCCTCGGCGTCGGCGGCATCGGCGCGTCCACCATCAGCGCCCGGGGCGAGGTGTACAAGCTGCATAGCATCTCGCAGTTTCCCGGCGCCTATGCGCAGGGCCGCTACGGCTTCGCCCTCGGCACGACCAGCGGCGGCGACCTGTGGATGCAGAACGAGGCCGGCGTGATCATGCACCTCAAGGCCAAGCGCGAGGGCCTGATGCTGAGTCTCGGCGGCGACGCCGTCGTGATCTCGATGAAATAGCGGACCGGCTCCGGCGCGGCGCGCTCTTCGCAACGCGCGGCGATGGTGACGCCCGGCGCGGCGACGACGAAATCAGACAAGGGAACGACTCTCATGCTCAAAAGACTGGCCGGCGTAGTGTCGATGGCGATGGTTGCGATCACGCTCTCCGCCTGCGTGTCCATGCAGACTTACGATGCGCTGGAGGCGAAATACCAACAGCTCAAGCAGCAGCTCACCGCGGAGCTTGCCGCCGATCAGGTGACGATCACGAAGCTGCAGGGCGAGCTCAAGGTGACGATGAAGGACGAGATCCTGTTCCCCGAGGGCGGCTATCGGCTGAACACGGCGGCGAAGGCGACGCTGAACAAGATCGTGCCGGCGCTGCAGGGGCTCCAGCAGACGAAGGTCGTCGTCGACGGCTACACCGACAACCTGCCGGTCGGGCCGGAGCTGAAGGCGCAGGGGATCGCCGACAACCTCGATCTGTCGTCGCGGCGCGCCGATGGCGTGGTCGAGTATCTGGCGTCGCAAGGCGTGAACCAGAACCTGCTGTCGGCGCAGGGATTCGGCGCAACCAACCCGATCGCCTCCAACGACACCGCCGAGGGACGGGCGAAGAACCGGCGGATCGAGGTGACGCTGGTCGGGCCCGGCACGTAACCGGCGCATGAATGCCCGTGCGCAGCGATCCGAAGTCCAGGAGGGACACAGCGTCGATGTCTGATGCAATGAAGAGGCAAGGCCGGCGGGGCGGTTGGGGCTTGCGCCGCTGTGGCGCCCCGGCGCGGCGGGTGGCGGTCGTGGCACTGGCTGTCGCCGGCACTGCGGCGCTGGCGGCACCGGCGCACGCCGGCGTGTCGGCGCAGGACGGGTACGGTCCGAACGGCACCTATCAGTTCCATGTCGGTCTTGACCTCTACGCCTGGCTGCCCGCGAGCGGCAGCAGCATGACGCTGAGCGACGGTGCCCAGCGCAGCGTCGGCCAGGGCATCCCGTCGCCCAGCACGCTTGCGGCGGTGCTCGACGGTGCCTTCATGGGTGCGGCGCTGGTTCGTTATGGACCGTGGTCGGTGCTGGTCGACGTCGACTATGTCAGCCTCACGCAGACCGGATCGCTCGGGGCCGATGCGCTCGGCCGGCCGCTGTCGTTGAAGACAACCATCTCGGCGACACGGGTAACGCCCGGCATCGGCTACCAAGTCTACAACGGCATCACCGGCCACATTCCGACGACGCTCGACGCGCAGGTGGGCGCCGCGTGGTTCGGCACCAGCCCGTCGCTCGATCTGGAGCGTACCGACCCCGCCGGCACGACGCATGTGGCCGGCGTGGGCGCCAATTTCAGCCTGGTCCAGCCCTGGGTTGGGCTGCGCGCGGCGATCTATCCCGGACCGCGTTGGCGCCTCACCCTGGGGGCGCTGGTGCAGGGCTTCGGCGTCGATGGCGGAACATGGGGCTGGGGGACGCAGTTCTCCGTCGCCTGGGCGGCCACCAACTGGCTCAACCTGCTCGCCGGCTTCCGCGCGCTGAGCAGCTCGACAAACCCCGGCGAGAGCGAGAGGATCAGCTCGTTCCGGTTGACGACGTACGGACCGCAGGTCGGCGTAGGCTTCAGCTTCTGAACGCCTGTCCATTCTGCTCCCCCCGGCCAGCCTTCGCTTGACAGCCGCTCGGCGCCACGCCGAGACTCGCGGCCGGGGTGGAGACAACCAAGGCAGGACAGGCCGACATGAACAAACGTCTGGTGCCGTTCGCGTGCGCGGCTGCGGGGTTTCTTGGCGCGGCGCTGCTGGCCATGGGCGGCGCGGCGCAGGACCACAAATCGTTCACGATGGGCTACTCGGTCGGCTTTCTGACCGATCCCTTTCAGGCGATTCAGGTCGATCTGACGATCGCGGAGGCCAAGAAGGCGGGCCTGAAGCCGCTGCCCGTCGCCAACGCCAACGGTGATGCCGGCAAGCAGATCACGGACTTTCACAACCTCATTTCGGAGGGCGCGCAGGGCCTGATTGTCGTGCCCACCGACAGCGACGCGATCGTGCCTGCGCTTGCCTTCGCCGCGAGCAAGCACGTGCCGGTGGTCGACATCGACATCGGCCCCGGCGGCGGCAAGGTCGCGATGATCGTGCGCGCCGACAACCTGCGCATGGGCGAGGATGCGTGCCACCTGATCGGCAAGCAGATCGGCGGCAAGGGCACGGTGCTGTCTATGATGGGCGATCAGGCGACGACCAACGGCCGCGACCGCACCACCGGCTTTGCGGAGTGCATGAAGAAGGACTTCCCCGGCATCAAGGTCATCGCCCAGCCGACCTACTGGAAGACCGACAAGGCGACCGCCGTCGCGCAGACGGTCGTGACATCGACACCCGACCTCGCGGCGATCTACATGCAGAGCGACGCCGTCATGCTCGCGGGCGTGCTGAACGTGCTGAAGAGCGCCGGCAAGCTGACCAAGGTCGGCGAGCCGCACCACATCATGCTGGTGAGCATCGACGGGACGCCGCTCGCCTTGCAGCGCCTGCGCGACGGGCTGCTGGATGCCGCGATCTCCCAGCCGCTCGACCTCTACGTGAAATACGGACTGCAGTACCTGCAGGCGGCGGTGGCCGGGCAGACGTTCAAGCCGGGGCCGACCGACCACGGCAGCCACATCGTCGACTTCAAGGGCAACCCGATGGACCTGCTGCCGGCGCCGACCGTGACCAAGGAGAACGCGTCCGACCCGGCGCTGTGGGGCAACAAGGCCAAGGGTTGAGCGCGACGGCGGAGGTCGCGGAAGTCAGCAAGCGTTTCGGCGCGAACGAGGCGCTGCGCCGCGTCTCGCTCACCGTGCCGCCCGGCGATGCGCGCGCGCTGGTGGGCCGCAACGGCGCCGGCAAGTCCACGCTGGTCGCGGTGCTGACCGGGCTTATCGCGCCGGACGCGGGCACCGTGCGCCTCGCCGATGCGCCCGCCCCGCCCCTCGCTGACCGCCGCGCGTGGCGCGAGCGCGTCGCCTGCGTCTACCAGCGCTCGACCATCGTGCCGACGTTGACGGTCGCCGAAAACCTGTTCCTCAACGCGCAGCCCTGCTTCGCCGGCGGCTGGGTGCGCTGGGCGGCACTGCGCCGGCGGGCGGAGGCGGTGCTCGCCGAATGGGGGCTGGAGATCGACGTCACCCGCGACGCCGCGGGCCTGACGGTGGAGCAGCGCCAGATCGTGGAGATCGCGCGCGCGCTGATCCAGGGCACGCGCTTCATCATTCTCGACGAGCCCACGGCGGAGCTCGAGGGCCGCGAGGTGGCGCGGCTGTTCGACCGTGTCCGGCGGCTGCAGCAGGGCGGCGTGACGTTCCTCTACATCTCGCATCACCTCCAGGAGATCTACGAGATCTGCCGCAGCGTGACGGTGCTGCGCGACGGGCGCGTGGTCGCGAGCGCCGCGCTGGCCGACATGCCGCAGGCCGACGTGGTGGCCGCGATGGTCGGCGAGGTCGTGCGCACGCCGCCGCGCAGCGCGACGCCCGCCCTCCGCGCCGGCACGCCGAGCCTGGCGGTATCGGCGCTCAGCGTCGCCGGTGCCGAGGACATCAGCTTTGCGATCGCCCCCGGGGAATGCGTGGGCCTCGCTGGGCTCGCGGGGTCGGGGAAGGAGGCGATCGCGGATGCGGTCGCGGGCCTGCTGCGTCCCCGCAGCGGCGAAATCCGCGTCGCGGGCACGCTGCTGCATGGTGGCGACGTCGTCGCGGCGCGACTCGCGGGCGTCGGCTACGTGCCGCGCGACCGGCACGCGCAGGG
>JAFKFJ010000271.1 GCA_017307335.1 Alphaproteobacteria bacterium
ACACCCTCACCACGCTGTGAGGACCACCCGTGGCGATGCCACGCATGGAGAGCCGGATGCAGGGAAACCTGCACGTCCGGTTCGGAGCGGGGGATGAAGAAACCTGCCTCGGCAACGGAGCAAGGCGCTTCATCCCTACTCTACCGGCAGACCCGTCCGCACTCTCACTCTCGGCGGGGCGTTGCGGGGCAGCCGGCCCCGCAGAAGGGGTCGGCCGAGACCGTAGGACTCGGACGTAGGGGAAGGCTTTCCCCGCAAATCCGTGGAGCCGTAAATGCGTAGGTCCGGCGTTACGACGCGGCCACTCCCGACCCGCCGATGATCGGCAGTTAGACGGTGGGTAGGCCCCCCGCAGGCATCTGCCTCTGGGCAGCTTCAATGCGCGCGTGTTCGCCAACCAGCCAAAGACGGGCCCTGGCCGCGCTCTCGTAGTTGAGCTCATCGACCTCGAATGGCCTCGCGGCCGCGGTGGCAATTCCCTGTTGCGGGCTCTGCGACGGCGTGAGGTGAAGAGCCGCTGTGCAGGATAGCGGTGTTCTCAGACCCGATCTGAGATCGGAGTTTTCGTACAGGACGGCCGCATCGCCGAGAATGTAACCCGCGCTCGAATCCGTCTTGAGCTGCCAATCCAGGCGGAGCAGCACATCGCGGATGATGTCGCGGCCGTTCGGGCTGCGAATGAGATCGGTGAAGGGTAGCTCGGGGATTCCGCCAGCGGCATCGAGCGCGGATATGATCTGATCGATATCTCGCTCAGTGGTGGGAATGGCGCGGATATGGTCGAACTCGTCCTTGCGAATGTCCGCACCGGGAAAGCGCGCCTGGAGGTCCGCGGCGAAGGTGGCGTAGTCCTTGGCGTCGGCCGCGCCCAGCAGGAATAGCGCATATTCCTGCGTTCGCGGCCCGTAGGAGGCGAGCGTCCTGGGATCGCGCATGATCTGCGCAGCGAGAAAGATTGCGAGATCGCGCTTCACGGCTTCGCTGAGGTCGCCGTTCAGCACACGATCAAAAGCACTGGCGCCCGCGGTGTCGATGAGGCCGAGCTCGTTCGATTCCAGGCTGGTATCGTCCACGCCGGCGGGCTGGATCGTGTACAGGTCGTAAACCTGCATCATCGTTTTTGGTGACCGTTGTCTGATCCGGTCATCATTCCATTCGTAACCCCAGAGGTTGCCGTCGGCGCTGATGAATTTCTTTATCCAAAACTGTGGGACGAAGTGGTGGACGCGTGGCTTGTTGGTCATGGCGGGTGTAGGTGACTCAAGAGGGGTCGGTACGTAGATCGCTCTCCAGGGTAGATCAGGGAACAGGGCCTCTGCCAGTACAAGGCGCGATGGGGCCCGCGTCGTGGGCGTGTTCGGCCGAGCCAAACCACGATGATTCCTCGGGTGGATTGCCATTGGCGATCGACTACGGCTCAGTTCAAATAGAATGAAGATTCGGGCGCTCGGTATCTTTGTCGGACCGGGAGGGGGGTATGTTTCTTCAAAAACTGCGTCTCAATAACTTCCGCTCATTTGGACAGTCGGAGATTCCGCTCTGCAAGGATTTGACGATCCTGGTCGGAGAAAACAATGGCGGGAAGAGTAATGCCATTGATGCGATCCGGTTATTGACGGCGCCTCTTGGCGGGCGTCGTGAGCTTTATTGCGAAGCAACGGATATCCGATTTGGAAGTGCCGACAGGAAGTTTGAGCTGACCGGCACTTTCACGGAGCTCAGTCCCGCCCAACAAGGCCGGATGATTTCGGCGGCCACCGATGCCGCAATTTCAGGCTGTGTGTTCGGCCTGAAATACGATGAAAGCACCGGCCGCTTCCCGGTTCGTCCCGTGCTGTGGGGTGGATACCAGGAGGGAAATCCGGAGCCGGGCTGTCATGAGATGATCCGGCATGTGTACCTGCCGCCACTGCGTGACGCGAAGCGCGCGCTGGCGTCGGGCAATCCGACCCGGATCTACGCGCTCCTGAACCATTTCCTCGAAGGGGGAGATCCAGAGGCATTGGCCAAGGCGCTGCGGCGCGGGGTAGAATCGGAGATACTTGGAAAGGTCGGCGGCGCTGTCGAGGTGGGGCTGAGTGCGCTGACGGCCGGCGTGCGGCGCCAGGCGGCATCCCTCGGCTTCGCCAACGACGAGAAGCTCATCGATATCGCGCGCGACCTTCGCTTCAAGCTTGCCGATCACGGCATCGAACCTGAAGACCTCCGCTACTCGGGGCACGGTTACGCGAACCTTCTCTACATGGCGACGATCGCGGTCGAGCTGGAGAAGGTCAACGACGCCGATCTGACGCTCTTTCTCGTCGAGGAGCCGGAAGCGCATCTGCATCCCCAGCTACAGGCAGCGGTGCTGAGTTTCCTTGACGAGCAGGCCGAGAAATCCCGCAAGCCGCGTGCGGGCCACCAGGGACCGGCGGGAGAGCTGCAGGTGATCGTGGCCACCCATTCGCCGAATCTGTCGGCCTGGGTGCAAAGCAAGAAACTCGTCTTCTTCCGCTCCTTCCTTCCCGTGCCGGCGGGCGCAGCGCCAGGTGCAGCGGAGGGAGAGCCGCAGCCGCTGGCCGGCGTCCCGGCCGAAATCGTGCCGGAGATCGAACCCAACCCGGCTGCGCCGGCCGCCCGCCCGAGGCGCGAAACGCGCTGCATCCCGCTCGCGGCGCTGGGGCTCGATCCGGTCGAGGCCCGCAAGGTCGATCGCTATCTGGATGTGACCAAATCGGCCCTTCTCTTTGGGGGGCGGGTCCTTCTTGTGGAAGGCATCGCCGAAGCTCTTCTGCTTCCGATCATGGCGAAGAAGATCGTGCTGAAGGACGACGCGGACAAACTTCGCCTGTTCCGATCGGCGGTCTTCGTGCCGATCGACGGGGTCGATTTCCAGCCCTATGCCAAGCTGCTGCTCTCGCCATTCAACGAGGTCCGGATCGCGGACCGGCTGGTCGTATTGACGGATGGCGATGGCGGTGAGGTGGCTGAAGGAGCGATCACACCCGGCGTCGGGCGTAAGCGCGACCTGGAGGCGCTGGCTGCGGGGCTTGGCGCCAGCGACCTGCTCGAGGTCGTCATCAACGACTACTCGCTCGAAACCGAGCTGGTCCGCGCCGGCAACGCCGCCGTCCTCAAGGACGTCTACCTCAAGCTTCACCCACGCTCCGGTGACAAGTGGGACGCTGCGGTTGCGCTGGCCGGCGCGGCCCAGGCGGTGGCGATCCAAAAGCTCTTCGAGACGACGCGCAAAGGCGACTTCGCCCAACTCGTCGCCGAGGAGATCAACAAAGGCACGGCCTTCACGATGCCGGCCTATTTGAAGGCCGCGATCGAGGCCCTGGTGAAATGATCGCCAAGCCGTTCGAGCCGACCGGCGAGCAGCAGCGGGTGATCGAGCATGCAGGCTCGGCGTTCATCTCTGCCTGCCCGGGCGCGGGAAAGACCCGCGTGATGGTCGAGCGAGCACGGAAGCTCCTCGGCAACGGGCGCGCGGGCCGCGGCATCGCGTTTCTGTCCTTCACCATCGCCGCGGTCTCCGAATTGGAGGACCGGCTGCGTCGCGAGGGCCTGGTCGAGACCCCGGCCTTCCCGCACTTCATCGGGACGTTCGATGCGTTTCTCTGGCAGCTCGTCATCGCGCCATTCGGCGTCGATGGTTGCGCCGCCAAGCCGAGACTCATCCCAGACAAGGACGATCGCACCATACAGCCGTTTGCTGCGGCGCAGGCTCTGCCGCTAGAGTGCTTCGATCGAGTGACGGGCGACGTTATCCCCGCCATGATCCAGCGCCACGGCTTTCGCGGGAAGATCAAAGCGCACGAGACGGCGGCGCGAAACACGCGCGCGCGCTTTCTGGAGCGCGGCGAACTCGACTTCGCCGATGCGCGTGCCGTGGCGCTCGCCCGGCTGCGCGATCCGGCATGCGGTGCGGTCCTCGGGCCGGCGTTCGCGGCTCGCTTCTTGGAGCTCATCGTAGACGAGTCGCAGGACTGCAATCCGGTCGACCTGGAGATCATCGCCTGGTTTCGGGCGGCCGGCGTGCCGGTGAAGGTGATCTGCGACCCGAACCAGGCGATCTACGGATTTCGGGGCGGCGTGACGCGGGAGCTGGGTCAGTTCGCAGAGAGTTTCGGCGAGGCCGAGCGACTGCCGATGAACGGAAACTTTCGGTCCAGCGGGCACATCGCGAAAGGGGTGGTGGCCTTGCGCGCACCCAACATGCGCGCCGCCATCGATGAGGCTCTGGGAGAGCATCGGGATGAGCCGACGGCGGTTCAGATCCTGTCCTATTCGGGCAGGGGCGTCCCTTCGACGATCGGGGCAAAATTCCAAGAACTCGCGGCAGCGATGGGGCTCGCGGCGCGAGACTGCCCCGTCGTCTCGGCGACCCGCCGGACCGGCGCAAACGCCCTCGGTCATCCTCAGGACTCCGGGGTCCGGGACCTCAGCTACAGGCTGGCCGTGGCGGTAAGTGATTTCCACTTTTCGTTCGAGCTTGGCGGACGGAAGGAGGCACTGGTCGCCATTCACCGGATCATGCTCGAATTGGGCGGGCGCTTGGGCGGAAAGACCTATCACCAACATCTCGCCGATGCTGACGTCGCGCCCGACGCCTGGCGGCCGGAAGCGCTCGCCTTGGCCGAGGCGCTGCGCTTTAGCCCGGAGCGGTTCGCATCGGTTGAGGCATGGCACGACGAGGCCCGGCGGCTGCTTGCGCCGCTGCTCCCGGCCGACGGCCAGTCGATCAATCAGCGGCTTCGCCGCAATGGTGAGCTTGATAAGGCGTTGTCGGTAGCGCCCTCGTCCGGCCACGCTGCCCGGACCATCCACAGCGTCAAGGGCATGGAGTTTCCCGCGATCTGCGTGGTGATGTCGCCAAGCACCGCGAAGGGCATCATCGATTTCCTGGCCGGTGACGCTGCAGGCGACAACGAGGAAGCGCGCAAAATCTATGTCGGGGCATCGAGGGCACAGCGCCTGTTGGCGATCGCACTGCCGAGGACGCAGGCCCCGCGCCTGAGGGACCTGATGATCGCGATGGGCGGCGAGGTCGAGCTCATCGCTCTCTAAACGAGCGGGTGTTACTCGGCCGCGGCCGTGGTTGGCGCCGAGCGCTCGTAGGCCATGGCGGCTTCGACCCCGGCGCGGATGTCCTGACGCGATGCGGGTTTCGGCAACGCAGGCACGAATGGCACGGTGGGATCGACCGGGATGGTCGGATCGATGTGGAGGTTAGCCAGCGCGCCGGCTCCATCGTGGCGGCGGTCGAAGACAGCGATCGGATGTTTGAGGAAGTGCTGGTCGAACATCGCCGTCATTCCAGACGATGATAGTTTCGCCAGCTCGCTCCGGACCTCTCTGCCGTCCTTCCAGCCAATCACATAGCGCTTGGTCCTGTCTCGCGCAGCTTCAAGCGCCGCGATCGCGGCGTCGGTGAAACCGCCGCTGGTCCAGAACTCGAAATGCACCGTCGAGCTGTTGAAGCGGTCCTCGGCCTTCGTAGTGCGATATATTCCGGGCACCTTTTCCGTCAGCCACGTTTCGACCTCCGGCGCGTCGATCAGGTGGTCGGGCTGGTAGCCCTTGCACTCGTAGATCCAGACCTCGCCGGCTACGACGCGGCGGACATCGAGCTCGGCCTTGAAGGTGTCGTAGCGAAGGAGGTGGTTGATATCGATTGATCCACCGAAGCGGGCTTGCACGACATGGCCGACGACAAGCTCGAAGAGCGAGCCACGCAGGTTGCGATCCGCGCCCTCGATGCTGCTCAGCTTGTCGAACAGTTCGCCGATCACCTCCGGCTTGGCGACTGCGACCGCGGCAGCCTTGCTCAAGGTCTCCAGCAAGGTGGCGAGGCCGATGGCAAGATCGCGACCGAACAGATTTTTCGGCGTCGCCAGCATGATGCCGTGCGTCCGTCCGAGATTGAACGCCGCCTGGGTGTAGCCGTCCGCGACCAGCACCGGCATGAAGGGCGGAAGGTTCTTCAGGTAGGAGGACAGGCTGAATTTGCGGATAAATGCGGCGACCGCATGCTCGTCGACGGCCGCGCCAGCGATAACGTCGCCGACCAGGAAGCCGGGCTTGGGCCGCCCATCTCTCTCGCGGCGGACGATTGGGACCAGGTAGGACGGGCCACAAAGGTCCCAGTTGAATGTGCCGAACGTCGGCAGGCGATCGGTCTCTCCCCGTATCTCGATCTTGTCGTAGCTAGCGACGCCCAGGCGCCGGGCCCAGTCGCGCAAAGCGAGAAGCAGCATCTTCTCGACGACAAGCCTGGCGCGCAGCCGCTGGAAGTTCGGGCTGCCGAGATGCCCATCGGCCCGGAGGGCGACGACGGGTCCGACGCCCTGCAGTTCGCCGCGCTCGACAAGGTGGACAGCTTCGAGGCGCTGCAGGACCGTCTCGCTGGAGACGTGGCCCTGCTGGCGGATCGGAGAACCGCTTATGATCGCGAACTGCTCCAGCGGCACAACGCCATCGCGCGCCTGAAGCGCGGCGAGCGCTGGCCCGTATGCCGGGCTGGCCTCGCGGATATCGCGGGCCAACGCCGTCCAGTATCTCTCGGTGCCCTCATGCTTCTCATGGTAGAGGAACCGAGCGTTGCGCGGGAAAACGAGCCCCTTCAGCCGGCGCACATGCGGCCCGGCGCGGCTGATGCGTTGCCGGGCGACATCGGCCGAACACCCTTGCGCGACAAGTTTACGGGCGATGTCGGACGATAAGGCAGGCCCGTCAGCAAGCAGTATCGATTCAACGGTGGTCATGGGTCGCGCCTCGCTGTCACACTCCGCTATTTATAATGATACTACAGTGCCGCGCCCCCTTTTTCGAGTCCTCCGCAGCATCAAAGAATATAGAGTAATATCAATCGTTTAATGTCATATCGCTCTGCCTTCTCGGCCGGCTCATGTCACGGTTGTTCGTCACGGGGCCTTCTTCCGCCGCCGAACCTGCCGGCGGAGTGCGCCAGAAACTCGGCTTAGTGGAGGTTGCAGACCTTGACCGAGTCCATATGGAGGTCCGGAATGTAGGTGTCGCGGGTGCGCAGGCCCGCGGGCGGAAACTCGCGCGGATCCGGCCTCGGGCCGTCATCGCGGACCTGGTCACCGCGGCCGTGCGGGACGTGAAAGGCAATGTCCCGGCCGCTGACGTTGGCCAGGTCGGCCGAGAGGTCCGTGATGCGCTGCGCGACCAGGTGGACGACATCGCCCTCGCGCTGGGGGCGGCCGCGGACCGCGCTCCGATCTGCCCGGCGAAAGGCAGATTGCGTCATGTTTATCGGTGGTCGTCCGGAGCATAGACAATAACCTTGACCTCCCATCATTTCGGTCGCGTTAGGATAGATCCTGGCTGAGCGAGAGGCAGAGTGTTGGTCCGGGATCGGCGATCTGTAGAAGGTATCCATGGAGCGGCTCACCCTTAATTACGTCTGGAAGCAGAAGCCAATTCCGGTCGTACTGCGCCGGACTGGACGTGGTGAGAAGCTTCGGGTGCGACTGCCATTTGCTGACGACAATCGGCAATGGCTTCAGAACGAGCGACGAACGGCTCCTGAATGGATTGGCGGGACAGATGCCTACTGGGAGCTGCCGAAGTCCTGGTTCAACGACTTCGTCGATCGGGCGCTGCAGCGCTACGGCAAGGTCTACATCATTCAGCCTTATCGCGAGCAGGAGATCTGCGCGCGGGCGTGCCAGGAAGCACAGGGACACGAATGCCAGTGCTCCTGCATGGGCGCCAACCATGGCATCGGCAACGACGGTTCCTGGTTCGAGGTCTCTGACACTTTCTCGACCCGCTGGGGTGAGCGCGAGCTCGCCTGTCGTTTGCTCACGGCCCGGTAGGGACTCGTGCCCAATCAGAAACTCACGTCGTCGGGCAACGGATGAATTGCTCGACCGCGCCGTCGAGAAACATCCGCTCAATGTGGTGCCCGGCGCCATCGACGAGACTGCGTGCCACCATGGGCAGCTCCCGGACCGAGCGTTGCACGTCATCCATCGCGATTGGCGCATCGCTTTCTGGCACATCGATCCGTGTGACGTTGTTCTTGCCGACCAGTAGATAGGCTTGGCCCAGGGCATTTCGGGACTGCGCGCGAGCGGCCGCATTGAACGAGCGCAGGAACGCCCAGTCCCTGATGCCGCCGTTGCGCGCCCGCTCATCGACGGTGAAGGTGGACTCACCCGTGCCCAGGCTCAGGATACGTACGTCTTCGCGCGCAATGTCGAAGCAGGCAAGGGCGTCGACCAGGGCGTTCATGACCGGATTGTTGGCCCAGATGCCACCATCGATCATGATGTAGCCGTCGTCCTCGACGCCGGGGTAGAAGGAGGGGGCGGCCGTCGTGTGGAGCGCCACATGGGCGAACTTCTTGTGGCGGTCCTTCTGGTAGTCCGGGTGGTGCGGCGTCTTGTAGAGGAATGGCTCGCCGTGACGCCCTTCGAAGCTCGGGATCACCAGGCGGGTGACGGCATCGTCGAGCACCTTGTCGCCAAAGATCCGTAGTAGCTCCTCTTTGAGGGCTGCTTGGTCGTGCTTCGGCTTGAACACCCAGCGCAAGGCCCTCGACAACTTGCCGAGCCCAGCCGCCGGCGGAAAGATGCGCTCGCCGCGCTCGAGATAGATGTTCAAGGCCTGTCGGGCTGTCATTCCGTTGGCAAGGGCGAGTGCGATGATGCCGCCTGTTGAGGTGCCAGCAATCATGTCGAAATGATTGGTGATGGAGGCGCCGCCCAGGAAGCGGCTTTCGAGTTCGGCCAGCACCGCTGCGGGGAAGACGCCGCGAATGCCGCCACCGTCGATTGAGAGAATGCGGAAAGGCCGGCCCAGCGGCCACGGCTGCTTCAGGCGCGCGTGCTGGATGGTGCCGTCCGATCGCCGCGGCGGAACATAGTTCATTGTGTTGTCTCCCTTCCCTCGCCAAGCTCCTGTCTGGCGTGGCGCCCGCCGCCGGTCCAGCGCCCGGTCATCAACCAAAGTTCGTAGCAAGCGAGCCAGTCGAGCGCCCAAGGGACGGTCGTGCTGGCGATGGTCATCGCCGATGACCATTCCCGTTCGCGGGGATCGAACAGGCAAAGAGTCGGATCACCGACCGGCGGATAGACATGGGGTAGCTGCCCCTCGGAATTGCCGGGCAACCGAACCAGTTCGGGTGAGAGCACCCGCACCTCGGGGAACGACCCGAGTTCGTAGCGGATTTCGAGCGAGTAGCTTGAGTATTGCGGCTTGGCGCTTCCCACCCACCGAGCGGACTGAGTGCGGCGATCTACGCGGCGCGCAGCGAACTGCGGCCAGGCCGCCTTCATCGCGGCGATCTGCTGGTCGATGGAGAGGGGCCCCGCCCGCACTAGATTTTGCGCCCGAAGAAAGTGTGAGACCGCGCCGAGACCGCCGGGTTGACTGTCGACGCCGCGACCGTAGCGGCGGTGGGCAACAGCACGCCGCCGCGCCGCGTGTAGAGCTGGCGCGACTGCTGGATCCCGCCGCCGACCTCCGTGGCGATCTGGTCGGCGGCACGGGTCACGACACGGTCACCGAAGTCGTCGCGCAACGTGTCCATCATTGCGTTGGGGAACATCTCGCCCTTGCGCATCGCCTCGAGCGAATGGACGAGTTCGCGCAGGTGTTCGGCGAACTCATCCTGCTGAGCGATGGATTCCGGCCAGCGGTCGGTAAACACATCGGCGGCGCATACAGGATTGGCGACATGCAGGAGCCGCCGGTAGAGCGAGGCCTGCTCGATGTCGCGAATGATCCAGCTCGCGAGGCGAACGAGCATGGCGCTGAGCGACATGTTCGGCTGCGCGGCGAGCCCGGCGTAGTAGGAGAGCATCACCGACGGCGGAATCCGGCCGGCATACCTGGCATAGCGAATGTTGCGGAAGCGCTTGAGGAGCTGGAGGGCCAGCGTCGCCGTGTTCTTGACGATGAAGTCACACTGATCCGGAACGTCGTCCACATCGGCGTCGGCGCGCGCGGCGAGGCCGGCATGGTCAAGCCATCGCCGGTGGAACGCCTTCGCCATGCGCAATTCGAGCGGGGTTCTGCTCGCATACCACTGCGCAAAGCCATAGGCGTTCATGTCGACGAGGCGATCGTCGGCCGAACGGCGCGGACCCTTGGCGTGGGTGATCATGCTCTCGCGATCGAGCGAAGCATAGACGCGCAACGACGGCGTGACGTCGAGGTGCATCTTGTCGGCGTAGAACAAGGTGACGCAGCGTGTCTGCCGCAACACCCGCTGCACGGGATAGTCGGCAAGTGCGGCTTCGAGCTCGATCAGTATTTCAAGCGGCGCCATGCCGCGAAAGCGGCCGCCGAGCTGCGAGATGATGTCGAGATCATACTCGTCGTCGGTGCCGCGGGTCGAAATCGTGGCATCGATCGCCATGGAGCCCTGCGGGTAGAAGTGCTCGATCTGGTCGAGGAAGGCGGTCGTCGCCTCGAGGTGGCGGCGCACAGCCTCGTAGCGCGACTTCGCCTTGTCGTGCAGCGAGGGCGGGAGCTGAACGCTCAGCGCGATCTCCGCAAGGATGCGGTCGAGAGGGTCGTCGAACGGATTGAGGCCAGTCGGCGCAAGCTGGATGTTCACATCGATCTCCGTGGCGGGCTGCGTTTGCGCATCTCGCCACCGCCCGCGCGATGTTCGGGATGATATAAGGTGAAGTGCGTCTACTCCGAACAAGATGGGAGCCTTGAATGCGTCTGTCAAGGGACATAGAATATAGCTACTCCGAACGCGGGTTGGAGCGGATCGAGCAGAAGGGCCGGCAATGAAATTTGGTGAGCGGATCAAGGACTTACGAACGAAGAAGGGCCTGACGCTCGATCAGCTCGCGCAGGAGACCGGCTCGTCGAAGAGCTATATCTGGGAGCTCGAAAACAAGAATCCGCCCAGGCCCTCGGCCGAGAAGCTGTCCACGATTGCGGGCGCCTTGGGGGTGACCGTCGACTATCTGATCGGGGCCGACACGCAGACGCTCAGCGAGGCCGAGGACACCGCCTTCTTCCGGCAGTACAGCGGTCTCCCTGAGGAAACGCGCCGGCAGATTCGCGAGATGGCCCGCATCCTCGACACGAAGACCCGCAAATGAGCGAGCCGATCCGCCTCCGGCCGCTGAAGGAAGCGGCCCGTATCACCCAGATGCTCGATCTGGTCCTTGGAGCGGATCGGTTTGATCGCGCGCCGGTGGATGTGATCAGCCTTGCGCTAGAGTATTCCCGCCAGGTCGCGCCCAACAGCCCCATCCACGAGGTTGTCGAGCGCGACATCCCGGGCTGCGTCGGCGCGTTGGTCTATGGGGAGGCGCGGCCGCGCCAATGGGCGATCATGTACCATGTCGGTCAGTCTGACGGACGTCGCTCGTTCACCGTGGGTCACGAGTTTGCCCACTACGTCCTGCACCGGGAGCTGATCGAAGAGGACGAGGGTTTCGACGGTGGGATCTATTGCGACGAGAACGCGGTGGTTCGCCGCGACGGGTCCGGCATTGAACAGGAAGCCGACGAGTTTACCGCCGCGCTGCTCATGCCGTTTCATGACTTTCGCCGCCAACTGCCGGCTAAGGCTCGCGCCGATTTCGAAGCGCTCGGCCGACTTGCAAAGCGCTACGGAGTTTCGCTGACAGCGGCGATCCTGCGCTGGCTCGAATACACCGAGACGCGGGCGATGATGGTGGTTTCGAATGAGGGCTTCGCTCATTGGGCGAAGCCCAGCAAGGCGGCGCTTAAATCGGGGCGCTACATCCGTACGAGGGACACTGTATTCGAACTCCCACTGCAAGCGTTTGCGGCGAGACGCGATTATTCCGAGGCGGCGCTGACCGGCATTATGCAGCAAGCGGGGGTCTGGTTTCCCGAGCCGGTGCACGAGATATGCCTTCGCTCGGATCGCTACGATCAGGAGATAACCGTGCTTCAGTTTGAAGCGGACGGCCCTCGCTTTCAGGAGGAGGAAGAAGAGAGTGACGTGTTCGACCATTTTCTACGGAACGGACAGGCTCCGGATCGTTGACGCTTAGGCGGATCAGTTCGTGGATTTTATTCATATCGCCATTTCAGCCCGCCTAGCCCACGGCGATCTCGTCGCCGCCGACGCTGCCCTTGAAGCAGGTCCCGTCGATGACGGCGTAAGGCTCATTCTTGTGAAACAGCTTCTGGTATCCTGCGCGAACGTCACCGATCTCGAGCTGATCTGTCGTGCGCTCTACAAGGACCATCCGGCCATTTCGGAGATCATTACGCCGCATCGGCGCAACTTCGAATTCGCTAAGTACATCCGGAACATCTCGGTTGGCCACGTCAATCCGGCACTCAGCCAGAAGACCCTCGAATGGCGGCCCGAGCTCAACGCTGTTCTGACGAAACCTGGCGCGCCGGCCGAGGCGTTTTTGGGCTACGCGGTGTTAGAGAGCGCGATCAACACCTTCGTGGACGGCGAGCGGCATCGTATCTTTGACAGTGATACCGACCTGGCTTACCCGCCAGACCAGACCCGATTCCTCAATTTCTTAGGGTCAACTGTGCATGTCGGGATCGCATACTGCGCTGCGGTGGCCGCTGCAGCGATCGAGTACGCCAACCTGCCCAATTTCAGTGAGAACTGGCTGGAGTTGTCCGTGAAAGCAGGCGCCACCGACTTCGCTTTCATCACGCGTAAGGGGTAGGGATGGCTGATGGTCTAGACGACCTCGACAACCTGCCGAAGCGCGACGCCAATCATGTCGCGGAAGAGAAGGCGGAAACGGCCTTCCAGGAGCGCCTAACGGCGAGCGGTCGTTTCCTGCTCCAACGCGCCGACCGCAAGGACTATGGAACGGACTGCGAGATCGAAGTCGTTGACCAGGAGCAAGTGACGAACGTCAGAGTCCACGTGCAGCTCAAGGGGACCGAACGCCCGCTCAACGCGGATGGCTCTCTGAGCATCGAGGTCAGCCGCTCAAACCTGAATTACCTGCTGATGCATCCGCACAGCTTTTATTGCGCATATCACATTCCGACGTCGTCGCTGCGCATCTGCCTCGCGGAGACCGTGCTCCGCCAGTACGAGCACAGGGGAAAGAACTGGAGCCACCAGCAATCGCTCACCGTCAATTTCACTGACGAGCTGACGATCGCGCGACTGGATCGGCTCGCCACGTTGGCCAGATCCGCGGCGTGGGCGGCGCGCGATCGACGGATCGAGCAAACCCGGGCGGTCCCTGGCGACGTCGCTCGTATGCTCCGGCGCGCTGTCCCAGACATACATGTTCCGGACGATCCGGAAATAGCCCGCCACCTCCTAGCGCAACTCTACAATCAGGACGCCGACACGGCGATCAGCGCGGCCTTTGATCGGTTCGCGGCGGTGCTCGGAGCCGGCAGCGAAGCCATGGGCCCAGGCTACATGGCCGAGATCAATCTTGGGATGGCGGGGCTGAGCCGGTCGCGCGCCCGGATCGAGGACGCCGTGGCGCACTTCAGAGAGCAGCTAGACTTGGGCCGCTACGAGCCGGGCGGCCTTTACTACACGATCGGCAACGCCCTCTCGGCGCTTGGCCGAGAGGAGGAAGCCAAGGCCGCGTATGAGGCGGCTCTCGGCGATCCCGCGTTCGCCAGTGCGCCAGACCTAGCGTCTCAAGGCCACAAGAACCTCGGGACGAGTCTTGAGCGGCTCGGAGATGAGAAGCGAGCAGTCGAGCACTATCGTGAAGCTTTGCGGATGAACCCGCACCTTCCTGAAGCCCACAATGCCCTGGCCCAATTCTACGTGCGCCGGGGCGAATGGAAGGACGCTCTCGCCCATCTGGATCAGGCCGTCTTCACCGACCCGACACGCGCTAAGGCGGCCGGCGTTGCAGGGTGGAGGGCCAACGTGCTCTTCAACATGGGAGAGGGGAGCGCGGCGTTCCGTGAGATCAATAGTCTCCTCGCCCAAGCTGACAGCGAGCCATGGATCTGGCCGTTCTTTGCGCGGCTGGTGGCGAGCTTCGGTCGGACGACAACGGAGAATGCGCGCCAAGCGCTGGGCTTCTGGCACAGGTATGTCGGGGCCTTCCCGGAGACCTCCAGCGGCCGTCGCGAGCTGCTGTTGGCAACCTTGTTCCTGCGATCAGAGAAGCAGGATATTGGCCAGACCTACGCTCGATTCCGGGTCGAGTTTGACCGCCAAATCGAGCATGTCGACGACAAGGATGACGCCGCGTTCTTATGGGATCGCCTTGGGCACTGGGCGCAAGATGAAGTGAACTGGATCGAGGCTGAGTTCTGTTTTCGGAAGGCCTACGATCTGGCGGGCGGTCACTACGGCTATTGTCTCGGGACCGCCCTCAACTTTCTCGGCCGGTTTGAAGAAAGCCTGCCGATTCTGCGCGAGCAGGCCGAAGGCATACAGCCTGATGCCATGAGCTGGTTTCAGCTCGGCGCGGCCTACGGCGATCTTGCTCAGTCCGCGCAGGCCATCGACGCTTACGAGAAGGCGCTCGCGCTCGATCCTGATTACGATTTGGCGATGTTCAATCTCGGCGGCGTTTATTGGAACAGGGGCGAGGAGATTGAGGCTTTGGCGATTTGGACGACAGCCATCGACCGTTTCCCGCATCACGAGCTCGCCGCCAAGCTCCGACGTGATATGCCGGTCTTCTTTCCTCCCACGCCCAACCGACAAGCCCAATCTTCGGACGACGTCGGTCTCGACTAGACAGGAGGTTCGCCAGGCAGATGGGAGAGCGCTTTTTCACGAGACATTTTGGGCGGCAAGGATGGCCGGTGACGGTGCGGTCTGCATTCCGAAATATCGCTTGCGATCGCCGTTCTCGACGGTAGTTTTTGCGCGGCATCGGAAATGCGTTGGGCGAATGAAATGCCCAAATGCGATACGCCCCTGCCGATAGATGCTGAAACCGCGAAAAAAAATTTTCGGCCGAAAGGCCCTGCATCGTCGCACCATCCCTGAAAGCCCATAACTTATTGAACTGAAAGAAGAATTGGTAAGGGACTGATCAGTTTCAGCCGTCTGCAGTCAGAAAAATTGACGGTATTTTTTGAAAGGCAGGCCAGCCGAAACCAAAAGACCGTCAGTTGGAGCGCATAGCACTGACGGTCTTTTCCATTTGAGGAAGTGCGAGTTGTCGTAGTCGAGCTACGACAGCGGCAACAAAATCAAACAAACCGCGCATCTCGTTTGACGCCATAACCGCGGAATGCCTCTACGCGCTCCCGATGACGCAACGACTATCTCCGGGCCCGCATCCACGGGTTCACGATCTATCGCCGCTCTAGGTGTCGCTACCAAGGAGGTTGTTCCTGCTGAGCCGGCTGATCGGAGGCTTTCCGCCGAGGGCGGCGTGGGGTCTGCGGCTGTTGTAGTCGCAGAGCCAGGTTGGCATGGCGGCGGCGCGATCGGCCGAGGTGTTGAAGGGGGCGGCGTAA
>JAFKFJ010000272.1 GCA_017307335.1 Alphaproteobacteria bacterium
GCGGATGCCGGCGGCGTAGTCCTTCGACAGAAGCCGGTCGAGCGGGTTGTGCACGAAGTCGGGGTCGCCGAGGACGTGGTTGCGGTCGAAATAGGCCTGCCGCATCGCCTCGACCATCACGTGCACGGTCTGCGCCGCGTGGAAGCCCATGCGATGCAGGTCGTACGGCTCCAGCACGTTCAGGATTTCGCACAGCGTGGCGCCGCCCGAGGACGGGGGCGGGGCGGACAGGAACACCCAGCCGCGATAGGAGCAGCGCAGCGGCGGGCTTTCGGTCACGGTGTAGGCGGCGAAGTCGGCCGCGGTGATCACGCCGCCGCCGGCCTGCGCGGCGGCGGCCACGGCCGCCGGAATGGCGCCGTGATAGAAGGCATCGGGGCCGTGGGTCGCGATCGCCTCCAATGTCGCGGCGAGCGCCGGCTGCACGAGCCGCTCGCCGGCTTTCAGCGGCGTGCCGTCGGGGTGCAGGAACACGTGCGCCGCCACCGGGTCGCGGGCGAGCAGCGGCGCAAACCGCGCGAACATGAGCGCCTCGGAGGGTTGCAGCACGTATCCCTCGCGCGCGAGCCGGATCGCCGCGGCCATCACGCGCGCCCGCGGCAGCGTGCCGTAGCGGGTGAGCGCGGTGTCGAGCCCGAGCACCGTGCCCGGCACGCCCACCGCCCGCCAGCCGAACAGGCTGCGGTCGCGCGCGACCTCGCCCTTCGCATCGAGGAACAGGGCGGCGGTGGCGCCGGCCGGCGCCTTCTCGCGGAAATTGAGGAAGATCGTGCGCCCGTCGGCGAGGTGCGCCGTCATGAAGCCGCCGCCGCCGATATTGCCGCAGCACGGATCGACGACTGCGAGCGCGTAGCCGACCGCGACCGCCGCATCCACCGCATTGCCGCCCGCGCGCAGCACGTCCGCACCCGCCTCCGACGCCAGGTGCTGCGCGGAGACCACCATGAAGTGGCTGGACTCGACTGCCGGGGGCGAGGCGGCCCGCGCGGCCGCCGTGACGAGAATGACGAAGAGGAAGACCGCGCGGCTCAGACGTGCACCAGCGTGATGCCGATCATGTCGCCCTCGTGCACCAGGGCGGCGAGCCGGTCTTCCGGCCAGCCTTCCGTGCCCGGGGGCCGGAGCGGCAGCACCATCCAGCGATAGTCGGCGGTGCTGTCCACGACCCGGATGCGCGTGCCGGGCGGCAGTTCGGTGCCGAACTCGGCGAGCAGGCCGCGCGGGTCGCGCACCGCGCGGGCGCGATAGGCGGCGGACTTGAACCAGAACGGCGGGTAGCCGAGCACCGCGCGCGGGTAGCAGCTGCAGAGCGTGCAGACGACCAGATGGTGCAGCCCCTCGGCGTTCTCCAACACACCCAGCGGCGGGGCGCCGCGCATGGGAATGCCGAGCGCCTCGGCGGCCCTGGTGCCGTCGGCCAGCATCTGTGCGCGGTAGGCGGGATCGACCCAGGCCCGCGCCACCATCCGCGCGCCCTGCGCCGGCGAGCCGGCATCCGTCACGGCGATGCGCTCGGCAATCTCGTCGGCGGAAGCGATGTTCTTGGCCGCCAGCACGGTGCGCAGGGCGGCGAACAGGCGCTCGCTGTCGGTCTCCAGAATCCCGCTCATGCTGCCTCCAGCCACGGGCCGAACAGTTCGACCAGCACCTCGTCGCCCGGCGCACCCTCAGGCCAGATCGGCGATTGGTCGAAGCGCACGTGATAGAGCGGCAGGCGCGGCGCGGGACGGCGGAAGGCGAGGTCCTCGGGGTTCGGGAAGTCGCCGAGATGGCGCTCGACGGTGCCGGTCCGGCCACGCAGGTAGTGCGGCGTGCGCAGATGCACCGGCCCGCGCGTCTCCGGCCAGTCGTCGCGCACGCGCACCCGGGTTCCGGGCGCGAACATCACGCGGCGTCCAGCGCGGCGCGCAGCTCGGCCTCGCTGACCACGCCGTTCGCCAGCAGGTTGCCCGCGATCGAGCGCACCCAGCGCTGATAGTAGCCGAGCCGGTGATAGTCGGCCTCCGGGATCGCCTCGATCCCGCGGCGCAGCTCGTCCACCGACATGATCCCCTTCATGCCCAGGACCTGCCGCAGCGCGTCCACCTGCTTGTCGAAGTCGGTAAGCGCGTGCGGCGACGGGTCGACAGGCTCGCACATGAAGCGCGAAACCCCGCCCAGGTCGTGCATCGCGCGTGGCCGGTCTTCGGGAAGTCCGCTCATGGCGGAAGGATAGGCACGGAACGCAGCCGCCGTCACCCCGGCATGCTGCCGGGCGGCGGTCGCCGGGCTCGGCGCCCCTCAGTCGTTCACCGCCTCGCCCGGGAACGTGCCCCAGAACTGGGTGCGGCGAAGGAACCCGCGATAGGACGAGACCTGCACCTCGCACCAGTCCGCCTTCGCGGCACAGGAGCGGATGCGGCCCACCACTCCCTCCTTCAGGCGCGCGACCGCCGGGGAGGCGTCGTCCGCGCTCTGCCGCAGCACGGCCTCGGACACGCGCACGACGAAGCCGCGATGCCCGATCAGCGTCGCCTGGTGCACCCAGCCCTTCACGCCGTCCTGGTCCTCGATCAGCCGCCAGACGTCGACCTCGCGCAGGATCTCGATCGGCAGGTCGCGACGGTGGTACTGCCACTCGATCGGAAACCGCGTGCCGGGGCCGACGCGCATGTTGACCTCGTCGGTCCGCAGCGACGCCCAGCGCGGCAGGGGCAGGCCGGTGGAGGTCCCCTTGTCCGGCTTTTCCGGCGCCGCGGCGGTCGACGGCGGCGGCGGCGCGGATGTTGGCGCGTGCGCCGCGCCGGTGGTCGGCGCGTGCTGCGCGTGCCCGTTCGGTGGCGCGTGGATCACCGGCGTTTTCCTGCCTGCCGCGTCCCGCTCGACGGGGGTCACCGGCGCGGCCTTCGGCGGGGCCGGCGGCGGCGTGGGCCGCGGCGGTGTCGGCAGCGAGAGCGTCCCCGAGGGCGGGGAGGTCTGCGAGGACGAGGTCTGCGCCAGGACTGGGCCGGCGGTCAGCACCAGGACCAACGCGATCAGGCGGACGATCATGGCCGTGCGTGCCAATCCCGACCGTGTGCGGTCAAGCCCCCAGATGGTTTCAGAGAGAAACGATCTGGCCGCCCGCAACGGTCTCCAGAAAGGTCGCGATGCCGGCGACCTCGACCCCCGGCAAGAGGCCGGCCGGGTCCAGGCCGGCCATGCGCAGCCCGGCCTCGCAGGCGATCAGGCGTACGCCGAACTCGACGGCATAGCCCCGCAGCTCGCCGAGCGTGGCGACGCCGCGCGCCCGGACCTCGGCCTCGCGCTCCGCCCCGGCCAGCGACGCGGGGTCGGCGAGCAGCGCGCGACAGCCCTCGTTGGTGGCGAAGAGCGTCACCGGGCGGCCGAGGGCCGCGGCACCGGTCGCCATCACGAACGCGTAGTGCGCCCGCTCATGCGTGCCGGTGATGAGCAGGACCCCGAGCGGCTCAGCGGCCATGGGCGGCGCAGGTGGGGCAGGCCGGGTCACGGCGCAGGCGCACGGTGCGCACGCGCGCGGCCAGCGCGTCCCAGATCAGCAGCCGGCCGGCGAGGCTTTCGCCGATGCCGAGGATCTCCTTCAGCACCTCGGTCGCCTGCAGCGTGCCCATCACGCCCGTCACCGCGCCGAGCACGCCGGCCTCGCTGCAGGTCGGCACCTCGCCGGCGGGCGGCGCCTCCGGATAGAGGCAGCGGTAGCAGGGCAGGTCGGCGCCGGCATGCGGCTTGAATGTCGCGAGCTGGCCCTCGAAGCGCAGCACGGCGGCCGAGACCAGCGTGCGCCGCGCCTGCACACACGCATCGGCGACCAGGAAGCGGGTGGCGAAGTTGTCGGTGCCGTCGCAGACGATGTCGTAGCGCGCGACCAGATCGGGCGCGTTGGCGGGCGCGAGGCGCAGCGCGTGGGTCTCGACCGCGATGTCGGGGTTGATGGCCCGCGCCGCCGCTGCGGCCGAGGCCGCCTTCGGCCGGCCCAGATCGGCGGTGGCATGGGCGATCTGCCGTTGCAGGTTGGAAAGTTCCACCGTGTCGTGATCGACGACGCCGATCGTGCCGACACCGGCGGCGGCAAGGTAGAGGATCAGCGGGCTGCCGAGCCCGCCCGCGCCCACCACCAGAACCCGCGCCGCCCGCAGCCGCGCCTGCCCGACGCCGCCGACCTCGGCCAGCAGGATGTGGCGCGAGTAGCGCCGGATCTCGTCCTCGGAAAAATCCAGGTCCATCGCGCCCATATGGTTCGCGCCGGTCGTCTTGTCAGGCATCCGCGTTGTCAGGCATCCGCCGGCGCCTGCACCACCGCCGCCGGGTTGCCGGTCAGCACCTCCACGGTCGTGCTCTCGCCCACCCTGCGGAACTGCAGGTCGAACCGCTCGCCGTTGAAGGACACGCCGTCCAGGCGCAGGTCGGGCACCCACGACGGCAATGCGGGATCGACCCGCAGCACGCCGTTCGGCGCGTCCGGCGCCAGGCCCAGCAGGGCGGTGATGAACGCGAAGGCCGAGCCCGCCGCCCAGGCCTGCGGGACGTTGGCGCCCACGCATTGCACCGGGAACGGCGCCGCATCCTTCGAAAGGCCCGCGTAGAGTTCCGGCATCTGGTGCAGCGCGAAGAAGGCCGCGGCCCCGCTGACGGCCCGCGCCACGCGCGCCGCCTCGGCAGCAAAGCCGTAGCGCCTGAGGCCGAGCGCGATCAGCCCATTGTCGTGCGGCCAGACCGAGCCGTTGTGGTACGAGTACGGGTTGTAGCCCGGATGCGATGCGGAGAGGGTGCGGATGCCCCAGCCGCTGAACATGTCCGGCCCCATCAGCCGCTCCACCACGCGCGCCGCACGGTCGGGGCGCACGATGCCGGACCACAGGCAGTGCCCGACATTCGAGGCGCTGGTGAGCACTTTCCGCTTGTCGCCGTCGAGCGCGTAGACGTAGCCGCCGAACGCCTCGTCCCAGAACACCTCGTTGAACCGATCGAACAGCGCCGCCGCCTTCGCGCGCAGTGCGGCCGCCCGATCGGCCCTGCCGACCGCCTCGAAAATCTCTGCCATCCCCTGCCATGCGGCGTAGACGTAGCCTTGCAACTCGCAGAGTGCCTTGGGGCCCTTGACCAGCGTGCCGTCGGGATACAGCACCGCGTCGCCGGCGTCCTTCCAGCCCATGTTCTCATAGCCGCTCTTGGCGCGCGTCTGGTACTCCTGGAATCCATCGCCGTCGCGATCGCCCCAGTTGTCGATCCAGTCGAGGCATTTCTCGGCCGTCGCCAGATGGCGCTCGAGCAGCGCGCGCTCGCCGCACCATTTCCAGGCGGCGTGCAGCGTGACGAGATAGAGCGGCGTCGCGTCCGCCGTGCCGTAATAGGGTGTGTGCGGCACGAGCTTGAAATGCGCGAGTTCGCCACGCCGCAGCTCGTGCAGGATCTTCCCCGGCTCGGCGTCGCGCTCGTCGTCGCGCTCCTCGGACTGCCACGCACCGAGCATGTCGAGCGCGCCGCGGGCGAAGGTGAGCGTGACGGGGGCCGTCTGCAGCGCCACGATCAGGCTGTCGCGCCCGAACAGGGCCGCGAACCACGGCAGCCCCGCCGCCGGCATCAGGCTCGTGACCCCGTCGCAGGCGAGCGGCATGCGCAGCGCCGCGATGTCGTCGACCGCCTGCCGATACAGGCGATACACCTCCTCGTTGGAGGAGCTGAGCTTCGTCGCATCCTCCCGCCACGCGGCGAGCTGGGCCGCGACCGCGGACGTGTCGCTCGCATGCGCGCAGGCCTGGGGCGCGGAGAGCGTCTCGCTGCCATCGTGCAGGTCGGTCAGCATGCAGGCGTGCCAGCGCCCGCCCGGCGGCAGCCGGACGTCGAAACTCAGCCGCCCGTTCGCGAACACGGCGCGGGTGTCGGCGCGCGCGGTCAGCGTGAGCGCGCGCACGAAATCCACGTTGCGGTACTCGCTGCGGAGCTGCTGCGTCGGCTCCTCCCAGTCGGTCGTGATGCGGCCGCGGCGGACGAAGCGGCCGGCCTTGATCTCGAACAGGTCAGCGAAGTCGGAGCGCAGCATGAGCTCGAGATTGAAGTGCGCCGGCTTCGATCCGAAGTTGGTGATGTCGATGTCCTCGTGGATGCCGCCGTCCATCCAGCGCGAGAGCGCCAGTCCGATGGTGCGCGCGGGCACCTCGCCATGCTGGGTGGGGATCATCGGGTTGGTCAGGAAGACCTGCATCCAGTAGTGCGCGACCGTGCCGCCGCTCGCCAGCTCCCACGGCGCGCCGTCGGCGTAGAGGCGCCAGACGTTGATCAGCCGCGTGTCGCGGAACAGCAGCCCGTGGTCGCCGCCGTCCTCGACCTGGCCGTCGGGATCGGTGAGAAAGACCGCATCGCCGTGATGGATGACGAGATGCGGCGTACCGACTTGAATCTCGAGGTTCATGTGGCGGGGTTCCGGGTGGCGACAACGGGAAGGGCACGGGGCAGATGCGAGGTTTCGGGCAGCAGCGCCCAGATCAGCAGCACGGTGCCGCATCCGACCACGGCGAGGACGAGAAAGGCGACGTGCAGCCCGGCGACGTCGGCGATCCAGCCGCCGGCGCTGGTGCTGACCGTTGCGCCGAGGCCGGCGGCGAGGCCCATCATGCCGAGCGTCAGGTTGAACCGGCCGCCGCGATGCGTGATGTCGGCGACGACGAGCGGCATCATGACGCCGAACGTCGCCGCGCTCACGCCGTCCAGCATCTCGGAGGCGAGCATGAAGCCCGGGCCCGCGTCGATCGAGAACAGCACCGCGCGCAGCGGCACGGCGCAGAAGCCGAGCATCATGATCGACCGCCGGCCATAGGTCTCGGCCAGCGAGCCGACCCAGGGCGAGAGCAGGGCGGTGATGAGCTGCGGCCCGGTCACCGCCACCGCCGTCAGCAGGTCGGCGTTGCGCCCGGCATGGTGGAAGAAGCTCGTCGCGGCAAGCGGCAGCAGCGTCGCGTTGCCGAGATGGAACATCACCACGCAGGCGAAGAAGACGAGGATGCGGCGGTCGCGCAGCAGCCGCCACGGCGAGACCGCCGGCGTCTTCCGCTTGGGGCGCGGCGGGGCGGTGTGGTGCGTCGTCCGTGTCTCGGGCGACGCCAGCGCCACCGGATGGATCCAGCGCAGCGAGAGCAGCGCCGGGATGCCGAAGCAGGCGGCGAGCAGGAACACGGCGCGGCCCGAGACGAAGCTGCCGGCGAGCCCCAGGCCGGCAGCGCCCACGGCGGCGCCCACGGCGGCATAGCGGACGTTCTTGCCCAGCCGCTCCCCCAGCACGTCCTGCCGCGCGAGGCTCAGCGTCACGCAGGCGATCGCGAGCGTGAGGCCAACGCCCGCGCCGCCCTGCATCACCTGCGCGAGCACCACGATCGGCACCGAGGCGATGGTGGCCAGCAGCAGCAGGGCGAGCATGCTCACCCCGATCGCGATCGCGGCGAGCGCGCGCTTGCCGCTGAAATGGTCGATGACGGCGCCCGAGGGCACCTGGGCCGCCATGGATGCAATCGTGCTCACGCTGAGCGCCATGCCGATCGCGCCCGGGTCCCAGCCGGCGGCGGCCAGCCGGACCGGCACGAAGGCGCCGAACCCCGCCTGCATCGCGGAGACCGAGAAGTTCAGGCCATTGAGCGCGAGCAGGCTGGCCTCGGCCTCGTCGCGGCGTTTCCCCCACATGGCGTGACTATGTCGTATTCCCGTGCCCGGCGCGACGGGCTCGGTGCCCCCGCCGCGCTGTCGGGAGCACACGGCCGGGCGCGACATGGGCGCGGCCTTGTCACAGCTTGCCGGCCGGACCAGTTAATCAGCAAAGCGTTGTGGAGGACGCGCGTGGTCACGCAGCAGGGCTATCGCGAGGCGATGGCACGGTTTGGGGCGCACGTGAATGTCGTGACGACAGACGGCCCGGCCGGGCGGCGCGGCTTCACCGCCTCGGCGGTGTGCAGCGTGACGGATGCGCCGCCGACGTTGCTCGTCTGCGTCAATCGCCAGAACGACAGCCACCCGGCCATGCTGACCAACGGCGTGCTGTGCGTGAACGCGCTCTGTGCCGACCAGCAGGAAATCTCGGCACTGTTCAGCCGCGAGACCAATGATCCGCTGGCACGGTTCACGGCGGGCGACTGGCACGTGCTCGAAACGGGGGCGCCGGCGCTCCACGGTGCCGTGGTGTCGTTCGACTGCCGGATCATGCAGGTGACGGAGGTCGGCACGCACAGCGTCATGTTCGGGCAGGTCGTTGCCATCCGGCACGGCGACCGGCATGACGGCCTGGTCTATTTCGGCCGCACCTATCACCCGCTCCGCCGCCCGCTTCCGGCCGGCTGATCGAGAAAGGCCCGGCACGAAGCCGGGCCCTCCAAATACCGAATCGCAGCCGGCGCTACATCTGGGTGTAGTTGCCCGCGTGCCAGATGTACCAGACGTAGTCCGCCTTGGTCACGTCGCCCTTCTTGTCATACGAGAGATCGCCGAGCACTGTCGGCCATGGCCCCCCTGACTTGATCATCGCCGCGACCTTCTTCGGATCGGTCGTCTTTGCCTTCTCGGCCGCCTCGGCCCAGAGCTGCACCGCGGCGTAGGTGTAGAGCACGTAGCCTTCCGGATCGATGCCCTTGGCCTTGAACTCCTTCACCACCGCCGCCGCCGTCGGGCGCATGCGCGGGTCGGAGGGGAAGGTCATCATCATCCCCTCGCCCGCGGGGCCGGCGATCTGCCAGAACTCCTTGGTCATCATGGCGTCCTCGCTGAGGAAGGTCGCCTGCAGCCCCTGCTCCTTCGCCTGCCGCACGATCAGCCCGACCTCGGAGTGATAGCCGCCGAAATAGACCAGGTTGATCCCGGCCTCCTTCAGGCGGCTGACCAGAGCGGTGTAGTCGTGCTCGCCCGGCACGTAGGCCTGATACATCGCCTCCTTCTTGCCCTCGGCGTTCATCGCCTTCTTGGTCTCGTCGGCGATGCCTTTGCCGTAGGTCGTGTTGTCGTGGAGGATCGCGACCTTGCGGTCCTTAAACTCGGTGGCGATGGTGTGACCCGCGACCTTGCCCTGCTGGTCGTCACGCCCGCAGGTGCGGAACGTGTTCCAGGAGCCTTCCTCGGTGAACTTCGGGTTGGTCGAGGCCGGCGTGATCTGCAGGATGCCTTCCTCGGTGTAGACCTTGCTCGCGGGGATCGAGCTCGACGAGCAGAAGTGCCCGGCGACGAACTTGATGCCTTCGCTGGCGAACTTGTTGGCGACCGAGACCGCCTGCTTGGGGTCGCAGGCATCGTCGCCGATCTCCAGCACGAGCTGCTGGCCGAGAACGCCGCCCTTCGCGTTGATGTCGGCCACCGCCTGCTCGGCACCGTCCTTGAGCTGCTTGCCGAACGTTGCGTATTCGCCGGTCATGGGCCCGGCCGAGGCGATCTTGATCTGCGCACTGGCCGGGGCCGCGGCCAGCCACAGCACCGCCGCAAGCGTGGCCGCGCCGGCGAACAGGGTCCGTCTCATCATCGATCTATTTCCCCGTGATGGTTGGCCGCGCGTCGTTTGCGCGGCTGGCATGCAGCCTAGGCGCAACCGTTCCCGCCTGGAAGCCCCCGGGCGGCTGTGCGCCGCTTGACGCGGGCCGCTCGCGCGCCCGATCCAGGAAGCACACGAGCGAGGAGAACTGGCATGGCGACCGCAATCGGCGTGATCGGGCTGGGCGGCATGGGCCGCGGCATTGCAGGACGGTTGCTGGAGCAGGGGCACCCGGTCCGCGTCTACAACCGCACCGCATCGGTGGCCGATGCGCTGGTGGCGCGCGGCGCGGTGCGGGCGGCGACCCCGGCGGAGGCGGCAAGTCCCGGCGGCATCGTCGTTACCATGCTGGCCAACGACGCCGCGGTGGAGGCGGTCGCGGCCGGACCTGGCGGGTTTCTCGAACCGCTCGGCAAGGACGGGCTGCATGTATCCATGAGCACGATCAGCGTGGCGCTGGCCCGCAGCCTCGCCGAGCGGCATGCGGCGCGCGGCAGCCAGTTCCTCGCTGCGCCCGTGTTCGGCCGCCCGGATGCGGCGGCGGCGGGCAAGCTGTGGATCCTGCAATCCGGCGCCGCCGCGGCGAAGGCGCGGGCGCGGCCGATGCTGGAGGCGGTGAGCCAGGGCATCTTCGACATCGGCGACTCGCCGGACGCGGCGCATCTGGGCAAGATCGCCGGCAATTTCCTGATCGCCTCGGCAATGGAGGCGATGGGCGAAGCCTTCGCCCTGCTCGTCAAGGGCGGCGCTGATGCGCGGGTCTGGCACGAGATGATGAGCAAGACGATCTTCGGCTGCCCGATCTATGCCAACTACGGCCGCTTCATCCTCGACCGCGCGGTCAGCCCGCCGGGGTTCAAGCTGACGCTGGGCGCCAAGGATGTCGGCCTCGCGCTCGCGGCCGGGCAGGAGAATGCGGCGCCGCTGCCATTCGCCTCGGTCCTGCGCGACCGGTTCCTCGCCGCGATCGCGCAGGGGCGCGGCGACCTCGACTGGACCGCGATCGCGATCAACGCGGCGGCCGATGCCGGGTTGCACGATCCGGCCGCCAAGGTCTGACCGCGCTCAGTGCCCGCCTTCGAGATACGCCGCACGGATCTCGGGGCGGGCCAGCAGCTCGGCGCCGCCGCCGGCCATGGTGATGGCGCCGTTGACCAGTACGTAGCCGCGGTTGGCGAGACGCAACGCCTGATAGGCGTTCTGCTCGACGAGCAGCACGGTGAGGCCGGTGGCGCGGTTCAGGTCGCGGATGGCGCCGAAGATCTGGCGCACCACGAGCGGCGCGAGACCCAGGCTCGGCTCGTCCAGCAGCAGCAGGCGCGGGCGGCTCATCAGCGCCCGTCCGATCGCGAGCATCTGCTGCTCGCCGCCCGAGAGCGTGCCGCCGCGCTGCTCCAGCCGCTCCTTCAGGCGCGGGAAGAGGGCGAACACTTCCTCCGCGCTCGCCGCCGCATGCGGCCCGGTGCGGCCATGCGCGCCCATCAGCAGGTTCTCCTGCACCGACATGCGCGGGAAGATGCGCCGCCCCTCCGGCGCCTGCGCCAGGCCGCGGCGCATGATCTCGTGCGTCGGCAGCCGGGTGATGTCCGTGCCGTCGTATTCGATCCGTCCGTCGCGCGCCCGCGGCGTGCCGCAGATCGTCATCATCAGCGTCGACTTGCCGGCGCCGTTCGCGCCGATCAGCGTCACGATCTCCCCCTGATGGACTTCCAGGTCCACGCCCTTCAGCGCCTGGATCGCGCCGTAATAGGCGGTCACGCCGGAGAGGCGCAGCAGCGGGGCTGTCATGCCGCCTCGGACGCGGCCGCGGCCGCCGGCTCCTCGCCCTCGTCGCCCTCGCCGAGATAGGCGGCGATGACGCGCGGGTCGGCGCGCACGTCCGCCGGCGTGCCGTCGCTGATCTTGCGCCCGTGGTCGAGCACGACGATGTGGTCGGAGATGCGCATCACCACGCCCATGTCGTGCTCGATGAGCAGTAGCGAGCAGCCGGTGGCGCGGATCTCGTGGAGCAGTGCGGAAAGTTCATCGCTCTCGCGCGGATTGAGGCCGGCGGCCGGCTCGTCGAGGCACAGCAGCACGGGGTCGGTGCACATGGCGCGCGCGATCTCCAGCCGCCGCTGCGCGCCATAGGGCAGGGCGCCGGCCGGATCGTCGGCGCGGGCAATGAGGCCGATGTTGTTGAGCCAGCCGCGCGCCTTCTCGATGGCATGGCGCTCGGCGGCGCGATAGCCGCCCAGGCCCACGACCGCGAGCAGCCCGGCGACGACCGAGGGCATCAGCATGTTGTGCTGCGCAACCAGCAGGTTTTCGAGCACCGTCATGCCCGCGAACAGACGGATGTTCTGGAAGGTGCGGGCAACCTTCGCATTCCGCGCGATGGCGTGCCCGGCCATGCGTTCGAGCGCGAAGCTGCGGCCGTCGGGATGCGCGAGCGCCAGCTTGCCGGAGGTCGCGCGATAGAAGCCGGTGATGCAGTTGAACACGGTGGTCTTGCCGGCGCCGTTGGGTCCGATGACCGCCGTGATCTCGCCAGCCCGCGCCTCGAAGGACAGCGCGCTCACCGCCATCAGTCCGCCGAAGCGCATGGTCAGGTGCTCGATCGTGAGCAGTGGCGGCGGCATGGCCATGCGTTCAGCCGCGTCCCTGGGCCACGAGTTCGGCGGCGATCTCCCGCCGCTTGCCAAGCGCGACGGACGGCGTGCGGCCGGCGATCAGCCCGCGCGGGCGCAGCACCATCATGATCACCAGTGCCAGGCCGAAGATCAGCATCCGGTATTCGTCGAAGTCGCGGAACAGCTCCGAGCCGCCGATCATCACCAGAGCCGCGAGCGCCACACCGAGCTGGCTGCCAAGCCCGCCGAGCACGACGATCGAGAGCACCAGCGCGCTTTCGATGAAGGTGAAGCTCTCCGGGCTGACGAAGCCCTGCCGGGTGGCGAAGAACGCGCCGGCGAGGCCACCGAACAGCGCACCCATCGCGAAGGCGGTGAGCTTGGTGATGGTGACGTTGATGCCGAGCGCGCGGCAGGCGATCTCATCCTCGCGCAACGCCTCCCACGCCCGGCCGAGCGGCAGCCGGCGCAGCCGCAGGCTGACCCAGTTGGTCAGCAGCGCCAGCGCCAGGATCACGTAGTAGAGGAACACAAACCGCTGGGTGACGCTGTATTCGAGGTGAAAGAAGCTCGCGAAAGTATCCGGATCGCCGCTGCCGACGAAGCGCAGGCCGAACAGGGTGGGGCGGGGAATGTCGGAGATGCCGTTCGGACCGCCGGTGAGGGTGGTCCAGTTGATCAGCACGACGCGGATGATCTCGCCGAACGCCAGCGTGACGATGGCAAGGTAGTCGCCACGCAGGCGCAGCACCGGAAAGCCGAGCATGACGCCCCAGCACGCCGCGAGCAGCCCCGCGATCGGCAGCGCCGTCCAGAAGCCGAGATGGAACGTCGCCGCCATCAGCGCATAGGAATAGGCGCCGACGGCATAGAACGCGACGTAGCCGAGATCGAGCAGGCCGGCGAGGCCCACGACGATGTTGAGCCCCCAGCCGAGCATGACGTAAGTGAGCACGAGAATGCCCACGTCGATCATGTACCGCCCGCCGTAGAGCGGCAGCGTGAGTGCCGCCAGCAGGAAGACCGGGCCGACAAGACGGCCCGCATGCGTCAGCCCTTCGGCGATCCGCCCCGGGGCGGCAGTGCCGGGCGGCCGCCACGCACGCCAGCCGAGCAGCGCAAGCCGCCCCACGAACACCGCGACCACGATCGCGGCCAAGGCCCAGGGCCGTGTCTGCAGCGTCATGCCCTGATCGGTCGGAACCAGCTTCAGCCCGATCAGTGCGACGAAAAGGCCGAAGGCGACGAGCGCGGAGAGCGCCGCATCCCGCAGCGCGGTGCGAAGGGCAGGGGCGCCCGCTGTCATACCTTCTCGATGTCGGCGCGGCCGAGCAGGCCGGAGGGCATGAAGACGAGCACGATCGCGAGCACCGAGAACGCGGCAACATTCTTGTACGGAACACTCGCATAACCGGACCAGAGGCTCTCGATCAGGCCGATCGCGAGCCCGCCGAGCACCGCGCCGGGCAGGCTGCCGATGCCGCCGAGCACGGCGGCGGTGAATGCCTTGATGCCGGCGCTGAAGCCGATGAAGAAATTGATCGAGCCATAGTACAGCAGGAACAGCATGCCGGCGACGGTGGCGAGCGCCGCGCCGATGACGAAGGTGATGCTGATCGTGCGGTCGGTGTCGATGCCGAGCAGGCTTGCCATCTTCAGGTCCTGCTCGCACGCGCGCATGGCGCGGCCGAGGCGCGTACGCGTGACCAGCCAGGTGAACACCGCAAGAATGACCAGCGTCGTGGCGCTGATCATCACCTGCATCCAGGAGAGCTGGACGACGAACCCGCCTTCGTCCATCAGCGATACGCCGCCCCGGATCATCGGCTGCAGGTTCAGGTCGCGCGCGCCCTGGCTGACCTGCACGAAATTCTGCAGCACGATCGACATGCCAATCGCGCTGATCAGCGGCGCCAGCCGGAAGGAGCCGCGCAACGGGCGATAAGCGACGCGCTCGACCGTCCAGCCGTAAAGTGCCGTAATGGCGGCAGCGACAACAAGTACGACGACCAAGGCGATCGGGACCGAGACGATGCCCACGCCGCCGAGTACGGTCAGTCCGATCAGCGAAAGAAAGGCGCCGATCATGAAAATATCGCCATGTGCAAAGTTGATCATGCCGATGATCCCGTAGACCATCGTATAGCCCACGGCGATCAGCCCGTAGATCATGCCCAGGCTTATGCCGTTGATCAGCTGCTGCAGCGCATAGGCCACAGAGAACCCCCGATCCTTGCCAATCCGTCTCCCGCCGGCACCGAAGCACGCGGTTGCGGCGGGTGCAAGCGGGGTATGCGGGAGGCGCGGGGAAGGGGTTCACAGCCCGCCCGCCGGTTGGTATAGCGCCGCCCGTGTGGGCGCATAGCTCAGTTGGTAGAGCAGCTGACTCTTAATCAGCGGGTCCAAGGTTCGAGTCCTTGTGCGCCCACCAGTTCCCACCTTTGAACTTGCGAAATCGGCGAGGACGGCCCGAGGGCCGTCTTCCCGCCGCGGACTCACCGCGGACTCATCGGAGCCTTGAGGCCGTGCTCGAACCGGATCAGTCGGCGGCCGCGCGGCGGCGATCGTCGTCTGCTGCCAGCTCATCGCGCATCTCGGCGACATAGACGCGCTGCAAGTGCGCGAGCTCGGCTTCGTGCCTGCGCAGCACTGCATCCGGCCAGTGGTGCTCTCGAGCGAGCGCGCGCAGGAAGCTCCGAAGGTCGCGCTGCAGGCACGCGAATGCGGCTGTCAGCGCCTGGCGCACCTCGCTGGTCGGTGCGAGTGCTCCGGCCTTGAGCGCGAGATCCCGCTCGACTTGCCGCGCCCGTGCAAGCGCCAACCGGTGTTGCGGCGTTCGCGCCGCCGCTTGCGTCGCGCCGACCTCATCGGAACAATGCGCTGCCAAGCTGGTGAGTCTTGTAGCGGCCTCCGCCTTCGCTGCTTTCAACGCGAGGAGGAACTGCTGTACCGCCTCGAGATCGAAGCGCCACGCGATGCCCCTCGCGCCGCGAAATGCGACGGGCAGATCGGGGTGGCGTCGCAACAGGGCGTCCAGCGTCGGGGCCGACATGACCAATGCCTCACCCAGCGCCGCCTTGCCGATGATCATTGTCATGGTCGTGAAGACTAGCACAAAAACAAAGACAAGAGCCGTGTTTTTTCTAT
>JAFKFJ010000273.1 GCA_017307335.1 Alphaproteobacteria bacterium
CGGGAACAGCCCTTCCTCCCAGCCGGGCAGGAACACGGTGTCGAACTCCAGTCCCTTCGCGGCGTGCAGCGTCATCAGGCTGACGCGGTCGCCGTTCGCGTTCTCATCGTTCTCCATCACCAGCGCGACGTGATCGAGGAAGCCGCCGAGTGAATCGAAGTCGGCGAGCGCGCGCACCAGCTCCTTCAGATTCTCCAGCCGTCCCGGCGCGTCGGCGGATTTGTCGTTGCGCCACATCTCGGTGTAGCCGCTCTCATCGAGCATGGTCGCGAGCGTGGTCACGTGGCCCTCGCGCGGCAGCATCTCGCGCCAGCGCACGAAACTGCGCGAGAGGTCCAGCAGCGCCTCGCGCGCGCGGCCACGCAGGCTGCCCTCGGTCGCCAGCGCCTCGGCGGCGACGCTCAGCGGCACGTCGCGCTCGCGCGCGATCGCGTGCATGGCGCGCATCGCCTGATCGCCGATGCCGCGGCGCGGCAGGTTCACGATCCGCTCGAAGGCGAGGTCGTCGGCCGGCTGATGCAGCACACGCATATAGGCGATGGCATCGCGGATCTCCGCCCGCTCGTAGAAGCGCAGGCCGCCGACGACGCGGTACGGCACGCCGAGCGTGATCAGCCGTTCCTCGAAGCTGCGGGTCTGGTGGCCGGCGCGCACCAGCACCGCCATCTCGGCGAGCGCCTCGCCCTCGCGCCGCAGCGCCTCGATGCGCTCGCCGACCATGCGCGCCTCCTCGTCGGAGTCCCACAGCCCGACCACGCTCACCTTGTCGCCGGCGCTGTTGCTGATGCCCGGCCGCAGCGTCTTGCCGAGCCGGCCTTCGTTGTGCGCGATCAGGGCGGCGGCGGCGGCGAGGATGGGCGCGGTCGAGCGGTAGTTGCGCTCCAGCCGCACGATGCGCGCGCCGGGGAAATCGTGCTCGAAGCGCAGGATATTCTCCACCTCCGCGCCGCGCCACGAATAGATCGACTGGTCGTCGTCGCCGACGCAGCAGATGTTCTTGTGCTCCTGCGCGAGCAGGCGCAGCCAGAGGTACTGCACCAGGTTCGTGTCCTGGTACTCGTCGACCAGGATGTAGCGGAACGCGCGGTGGTATTGCGCGAGGACGTCGGGCTGGGTGCGCAGGATCTCCGTCATGTGCAGCAGCAGGTCGCCGAAATCGGCGGCGTTCAGGGTGCGCAGCCGATCCTGGTAGTCGGCATACAGCTTGCGCGCCTCGCCGTTGGCGAAATCCGTGTCCTCGGCCGGCGTGATGCGCGTGGGCGTCAGGCCGCGATCCTTCCAACGCTGGATGATCGCCATCAGCGCCTGCGGCGCCCAGCGCTTGGTGTCGAGTCGCGCCGCCTCCATCACCTGCTTCAGCAGCCGCATCTGGTCGTCAGCGTCGAGGATGTTGAAGTTGGATTTCAGCCCGACATGGTCGGCATGGCGACGCAGCATGCGCGCGCAGAGGGCGTGGAACGTGCCCAGCCACAGCCCCTCGGCGGGCCGCCCGAGCATCGCCGCCACCCGCTCGCGCATCTCGCGCGCCGCCTTGTTGGTGAAGGTGACGGCCAGCACCTGGCCCGGATAGGCGCGGCCGGTGAGCAGGATATGGGCGAAGCGGGTGGTCAGCACGCGGGTCTTGCCGGTGCCGGCGGCGGCGAGCACCAGCAGCGGCCCGTCCAGCGTCTCCACCGCCTCGCGCTGCTCGGGGTTGAGACGCGCCAGATACTCGGTCATGCGCGCGGATATAGAACGCGGCGGCGAGGGCGGCCACCGCCCGCGCGGTCAGGCTGTGGCGGGCCGCACTCCGAGGATATGTGCAATACCATATATCAGATCTGGTCGGTTCAGCGTGTAGAGATGGAACGCGTTCACCCCGGCCGCCTGCAGCCGCCGCACCTGCTCCACCGCGACCACCGTCCCCACCAGCCGCCGCGTTTCGGCCTCGGCGTCCAGGCCGCTGAACAGGTCCGCGAGCCAGTCGGGCACGGTCGCGCCGCAGGCGGCGGAGAATTTCTGCGCCTGGGCGAGGTTCGTCACCGGCATGATCCCCGGCACGATCGGCGCGGTGATGCCGGCGGCGAGGGCGCGGTCGAGGAACCGCAAATATGTGTCGGCCTCAAAGAAATACTGCGTGATCGCCCGCGTCGCCCCGGCGTCGAGCTTGCGCTTGAGATTGTCGAGATCCGCCGCGGCACTGACCGCCGCCGGGTGGGTTTCCGGATAGGCCGCGACCGAGATCTCGAACGGCGCAACCCGTCGCAACCCGGCAACGAGGTCGGCGGCGAACGGATACCCGCCCGGCTGCGCCACGTAGTCCCCGCCGCCCGGCATGTCGCCGCGCAGCGCCACCACATGCCGCACCCCCGCTTCCCAGTAGCGCCGCGCCACCGCGTCCACCTCGTCGCGCGTCGCGCCGACGCAGGTCAGGTGCGCCGCCGGCACCACCCGCCCCTCGGCCGCGAGTCGCGCCACGGCCTCGTGGGTGCGCGCCTGCGTGCTGCCGCCGGCGCCGTAGGTGACGGAGACGAAGCGCGGCGCGAGCGGCGCCAGGCGTGCCACCGCGGCGCGGAACTGCTCGGCGAGCGCCTCGGTCCGCGGCGGGAAGAATTCCAGCGAGAGCCCCGGCACCGGCCGCTCCGGGTCGGCTGAAAGTGCGAGTTCGGCGCAGCGCTCGGCAAAGAAGGGTCCGCGGAGCGCGGCGGGCAAGGCGGAAGCGTGGGTCATGCTTGGCGTCCCTCGATGGAGGGATATAAACATATCTTTATGTCACTCCGCAACCCTCCCGCGAAACCATCGGCGCGCTCGCCCGCTACCCTCACGCGCCGCAATGCCCTAATTCTGTCGGCGTCATCCCGCAGGAACCCCGCGAGACGCCATGCGCTTTCGGACTGCTCGTGCCCCGCTGCTCGCCACCGTCGTCCTCGGCGCGACGCTCGCCGGCTGCGCCACGCCCCCGCCGGCGAGTGACCCGGAGGCGCTGGCCGACTACCGGGAGACGAATGACCCGCTGGAGCCCACCAACCGCGTGTTCTACGCGATTGCCAACGGCATCGACTCCGTGGTGCTGCGTCCGCTCGCCGTCGGTTACCGCTATGGCGTGCCCGAGGGGATGCGGGACCATGTGCACAACGTGCTTGCCAACCTCAACGGCCCGGTGCTGCTCGCCAACGACATGATGCAGGGCAAGCCGCGCCGCGCCGGCGACACGCTCATGCGCTTCGTGATCAACTCCACGGTAGGCCTCGGCGGCATTTTCGATCCGGCGAGCGGCTGGGGCTATCCGTCGCACTCGACGGATTTCGGGGTCACGCTCGGTGTCTGGGGGGTGGGCGAGGGGCCGTTTCTCTACCTGCCGATCCTCGGCCCGTCGAACCCGCGGGACCTCGGCGGGCTCGGCGCGGACGTCGCGATCGACCCGTTCACCTGGTTCGGCCAGGGCGCCGCGGTGCGCAACCTCGGCTATGTGCGGTATGGCATGACCGCGGTTGATACGCGCACCGCGCTGCTTGGTGATCTGGACAAGATCAAGGCCCAGGCGTTGGATCCTTATGCTACGTTCCGCAGCCTCTATCGCCAGCATCGCGAATCGCAGATCAATGCGGTCAAGGCTGATACCCGCGCCACCACGCCGGACTGGTTCACCGCCCAACCCACGCACTGACGCTCCCGATCCGCAACAGGGGCTGAGATTCATGCCGACACGACGCATCCTGATGGCCTGCTGCCTCGTCATGCCCTTTGCCCGCGCGGCGCACGCCCAGTCGCCGGAGCAGGCGCTGGCGTTCGTCAACCAGACCGCCAAGCAGCTCGTCGGCATCATCAACGGCCCGGGCTCGCCCGAGCAGAAGCGTGCGCAATTGCAGGAAGTCATCGACCGCGCGGTGGCGGTGGATCAGGTGGCCCAGTTCTGCCTCGGCCGTTTCTGGCACACCGCCACGCCGCAGCAGCGGCAGGAATATCTGGACCTGTTCCACCGCGTGCTGCTTAACAGCATCGGTGGGCACATGGGCGAATACCATGGTGTGAGCTTCGCGGTCGGCCGCGCGATGCCGGGCGATGGCGGCGGAATCGCCGTGACCAGCACCATCAACCGGCCCGGGCAGCCCACCGCCAACTTCACGTGGGTGATCGGCAACGAGGGCGGCAGCCCGAAGGTGATCGACCTGATCGTCGAGGGCACCAGCCTGCGCATCACGCAGCGCAGCGACTATGCGTCCTATCTCGCACGCAACAGCAACAACGTTCAGGCGTTGCTGGATGCGATGCGCCGTCAGCTCGCCGCCGCCGGCTAAAGCATGATGACCGGAGGCGGAATCGCCGGAGGTCTGAATCATGCTCTCAAATCAAAGAATTGGAACGGGACGCGTTCGCTTGCGATCGCCTGTCGCCGCGACGCTGTCGGTCCATTTCTACGACAGCATCGTTGTCTATGAGCGCGGCCGGCGCACGCAGGGCCGCTCGCTGTTTTCGGATCGCGAAGGCTTGCGCTGACGCGGGTGAACTCGCGGCGCGCGGTCACGCGCCCAGCGGGCGCACGCGCCCCGGCACGCCGAGCGGGCATTCCAGCGCCGCGCGGTTCCATCCGCCGGCATCGGCCGCCGCCGCGTACGTCGTGGACAGGAAGTCCAGCAGCAGCGCGTCGGGGTCGGCGGCCGCGCGCACCGTCTCGTAGGGCAGGATGAACTCGCCGAGCCCGGGCTCGAACCGCGCGCCCGGTGTCACCGCCCGGTCACGGAAGCCCGGCGGCTCGGGATAGGCGTAGGCGTAGAAGGCGGCATGCGGAAACGCATCGTTGCCGGGCCAGAAACCGGCGCTGCTCACCTCGTGCGAATATGCCTCGCGCGTCACTGCGTCGGGCAGCCCCGGCACACCGCCGGGGTGGGGCGGGGCCGCCCGGCCGGAGAAGCGGGTGACGGCGAGATCGAAGCTGCCCCAGAAGAAATGCACGGGGCTCGCCTTGCCCAAGAAGCCGCTGCGGAACTGCTTGAACACCCGATCCGCCGCGATCAGGGCGCGCCAGAACCGGTGCGCTGCGGCGTCGTCATAGGCGGCGTGCGTGCGGTCCTGCGAGAAGCGGAGCGGGTTCGGCACCTCGTTCGGCATCGCGTTGATCGTCACGGCGATGCCGAGCCCGTGCAGCAGCGCCATGGTTCCGGCGTAGAAGTCAGCGACGCTCTGCGGTGCCAGCGGCAAGGTCCGCACCGCGCCCCGACTGGTGCGCACGACCAGCCGGTGGTCGATGAAATCGAATTCCATCTCGAAGATGTCGTGCCCGATCGGGATCGCCGACGTGCCGAGGCCGCGGGCCGTGACGTAGAGCGGCACCTGCCACCCATGGTTCAGCCACGGTGTCAGCGTGAGCCGGATCTTCCCCACGATCTGGGTCCAGAGCTGCAACGTTGCCGCGGTCTCGCGCCACGGCGGATAGGGCAGGTCGGGCCAGGCGTCGGCGCTGCGTTCCATGGCACCTCTCGCGGACGGTGAACGATCGAGCCGTCGCGGTTCAGCGTTGGAAGAAATCGACAAGCTTCGGAATCACCTGGGCGGGCGCTTCGTCCATGAGCCAGTGGCCGGAGCCCGCGATCACCACGCCTTCGACCTGTTCGGCGACGAGGCGCCCCTGCGCGATGAGAAATTCGCCCGACGCCTTCTCCCCGGTCAGTACCAGCATCGGCATCGTCAGGCGGGTCCGGGCGAAGCCGGCGAAATCCCGCGCGTCCTGCTCGAAGGCACGGAACACCTCGAAGCCCGCCTTCATGGCGCCCGGCTGCGCATAGGCCGCCGCGTAGCGTTGCCGGTCGGCTTCGGCGACGGACCGTGCGGGATCGGCCGCGAAATCGTTCCAGAAATGCTCGAGGTAGATGCGCTCGCGCCCTTCGACCAGCGCCAGCGGGGTTTTGCCGTAAAAGTGGAAATGCCAGAGGTCGCGCAGCAGCCACACCTTGGTCCAATCGCCGACGCCGGGAAGAAAGGCGTCCATCAGCGCGATCCGTTCCACCTCCGCCGGATACTGCGCGGCGTAGGCATAGGCGACCATGAGCCCGATATCGTGCCCGGCCACGCCGACGCGCTGCAGCCCGAGCGATTTCACCAGCGCATGGACATCCTGCGCCATCGTCTTCTTGTCGTATCCGCCATCGGGTTTGCCGGACTCGCCGAAGCCGCGCAGGTCCGGCGCGATGACCGTGTGCGTCTTCGCCAGCGTGGGGATCAGCGGGCGCCACATGTGGCTGGTCTGCGCGTAGCCGTGCAGCAGCAGCACCGGATCGCCCTGCCCGGCGGTGAGGTAGTGCAGCCGGACCACGCCGGTATCCGCGAACCGGCTCGCGATCGGTGCCGTGGCGCCGGCGCCACTCGTTGCCGGGCTGGAGGCGGACGTGACCGGGTCCATCGCGATTTCCTGTGCTGCGCGTGGTGTCGGTGACGCATCTTGCGCATCTTCGAGGCCGATGTCTGCCGTCTCAGGTGCCGCCCGCGCCGCTGCGCCGGCTCTCATAGGTCAGCATGGGCGTGCTGTCGCGCTCGAACCGCTCGCAGACGATCATGCCGATATTGCCGAGCACCATGCGGCTCGCGAAGTTGCTTTCGCGGGCCACCGCGACGATGCGCGCGAACCCCGCGCGCTCATGCCCGAAGCGCAGTGCCGCCGCCGCCGCCTCGCTCGCCAGCCCCTGGCCGCGCGCCTGCGGGCGGAAGGCGAAGCGGAGCGACATGCCGCGCCCGTCGGGACGCGCGAACAGGCCCGCGATGCCCACGAAGATTTGCGTCCGCCGCTCGCGCGCGCTCCACATGCCGACGCCGTGGCGGCCCCAGAACGCGATGTCGGTCGCCAGTTCTTCCACGCTCTGTTGCGCGCTGCGAACGCCGCCGAGCATGACCGCAAAGGCGCGCGGATCGGCCTTCAGCGCGATCAGGTCGGCGAGGTCACCGCCCCAGACCGGGCGCAGGTCGAGGCGGCCCGTGGTCACGCACCAGCTCGGGTTCACCCGTCGCGTCCGGGCGGCGGCCCACGGCGCTCAGCGCACCAGGGGCCGGTACTTGATGCGGTGCGGCTCGGTCGCGTCCACGCCCAGCCGGCGCCGCTTGTCCTCCTCGTAGGCCTCGAAGTTGCCCTCGAACCATTCCACGTGGCTGTCGCCCTCGAAGGCGAGGATGTGCGTCGCCAGCCGGTCCAGGAACCAGCGGTCGTGGCTGATGATGACGGCGCAGCCGGCGAACTCCTGCAACGCATCCTCAAGCGCACGCAGCGTGTCGACGTCGAGGTCGTTGGTCGGCTCGTCGAGCAGGATCACGTTGCTCTCGCTCTTCAGCATCTTCGCCAGATGCACGCGATTGCGCTCGCCGCCGGAGAGGATGCCGACCTTCTTCTGCTGGTCCGGCCCCTTGAAGTTGAAGGCGCCGACATAGGCGCGCGACTGCACCGCGCGCTTGCCGAGATAGATCACGTCGGTGCCGCCGGAAATCTCCTGCCACACCGTCTTGTCGGGATCGAGCGTGTCGCGGCTCTGATCGACGTAGCCGAGGCGCACGGTGTCGCCCACGCGCAGCGTGCCGCTGTCGGGCTGCTCCTGGCCCACGATCATGCGGAACAGCGTGGTCTTGCCGGCGCCGTTCGGGCCGATCACGCCGACCACGCCGCCCGGCGGCAGGCTGAAGCTGAGATCGTCGATCAGCAGCCGGTTGCCGTAGCCCTTGCGCAGGTCCTTCGCCTCGATCACCGTGTTGGCGAGCCGCGGGCCGGGCGGGATCACGATCTCCGCGACGCCGGCCGCCTGCTCCTGGCTGCGCTGCAGCATCTCCTCATAGCGTTGGATGCGCGCACGGCTCTTGGTCTGCCGCGCCCGCGGCGTCGCCGCGATCCATTCCTGCTCGGCCGCGAGCGCCCGCTGCCGCGCGCTCTCCTCCTTCTCCTCCTGCGCCAGCCGCTTGCGCTTCTGGTCGAGCCAGGCGGAGTAGTTGCCCTCGAACGGATAGCCGCGGCCGCGCTCGATCTCGAGAATCCAGTTGGTGACGTTCTCCAGGAAGTAGCGGTCGTGGGTCACGACCAGCACCGTGCCGGGATACTCGCGCAGGGTCTTTTCCAGCCATGCGACGCTCTCGGCGTCCAGGTGGTTGGTGGGCTCGTCGAGCAGCAACACGTCGGGCCGCTCCAGCAGCAGCCGGCAGAGCGCCACGCGCCGCCGCTCGCCGCCCGAAAGCGTGGTCACGGGACTGTCGGGCGGCGGGCAGCGCAGCGCGTCGAGCGCGATCTCGATGCGCCGGTCGAGCTCCCAGCCGTCGGCGGCCTCGATCTGCTCCTGCAGCTCGGCCTGCTCGGCGAGCAGCGCGTTCATCGCGTCCTCGTCGAGCGGCTCGGCGAAGCGTTCGGAAATCGCGTTGAAGCGCGCGATCGCCTCGGTCAGCGGCCCGAACGCCTGCTGCACGTTCTCGGCCACCGTCTTGTCCGGGTCGAGATGCGGCTCCTGCGGCAGATAGCCGACGCGCACGCCCTCGGCCGCCCAGGCCTCGCCGCCGAACTCGGTCTCGATCCCGGCCATGATGCGCAGCAGCGTCGACTTGCCGGCGCCGTTCACGCCGAGCACGCCGATCTTCACGCCGGGGAGGAAGGAGAGGGTGATGCCCTTGAACACGTCCCGCCCGCCGGGAAAGGACTTCGTCAGGTTCTTCATCACGTAGACGTACTGGTAAGCGGGCATGAGCGTTCCGGGGCGGTTGAAGGACAGGGTGCTTGGGGGGTGGGATACTTAGGTGGCGCCGCGCGCGCGTGCAAACGCGCGGCACCATGCGTGCTAGCATCAGGTCGGAAACCTCCGGGACGATCGGTCCTCATGCCCTCCGGTGCCCAAGTTTCGCCCGTTGAGACGCAGCCGCTCATCGCCGTGCGCGACGTGCGGGCGAGCAGCCGGTGGTATGCGGAGCTGCTGGGCGTGAGCGGAGCTCCCGAACACCCGCACCGGGATTTTTACGACCGGCTCTCGGTGTCCGGCCGGGTGGTTCTGCAGCTTCATGCCTGGGACGAGGAGAATCACCCCAACCTGGTCAACCGCGCCGCCGCGCCGCCAGGGCACGGGGTGCTGCTGTGGTTCATGGTCGCGGATTTCGACGCCGCGGTGGCGCGGGCCCGGCGCCTGGGTGCCGAGGTGATCGAGGACGCGCATATCAATCGGGCGCCTGGTCAGTGGGAAATCTGGCTGCGCGACCCGGACGGCTACGTCGTAGTGATTGCCGGCCCGGCCGGCGGCGCGGCCGAAGGATAGCTTGAGCCTCGCGATGGTCCCGAACCGGGAGGCGATCCGGCGCCGGCGCGACGTGGCAGTAGCCCTATGCGGCAACAACATGTGCCCGTTCATTCGTCCCCTCGTTGTCATGGGCGGCGGATGGGCTTCGCGAGATCGGTCGTCGCGTGCGGCGATGGACTGGAGGCGCTGACGCGTGGACGATGCGGTTCGTTCCCCTGCGCCCACAGTGGTCGAGCGTATGCCGCCGGGAGCGCCATTGGAGCATGATGACCGGAGGCGGAATCGCCGGAGGTCTGAATCATGCTCTCAAATCAAAGAGCTGGGACGGGTTGAGTGAGCGCGAGCGAACCCATCCCGTTCTTAGCTCCTTGCTGATCTCGCTAAATTGCTGCGCGGGCCGCCGGGCGGTGTCGGCGCCGCTGTTGCTTTCGCCGGCTACGCGATTCTCCCGCCCGAGTGAGAGCGGGCGCAGAAGCCCAGGGCGCCAACTGCGCCGCCGCGACAAATGCGCCCATTCTGGGCTGCGCCCGGCAGGGCTCGAACCTGCGACCAAGCCGTTATGAGCGGCCCGCTCTGACCAACTGAGCTACGGGCGCGCTGCCGCCGCGCGCCGCCGGGCGTCCGTATGCGGCGAAGCGGCGCGGCGAGGCAAGAGCGGCGCCTCAGCTTCCAGTGAACACGTCAAGCACGGCGGAAACCGCCCACAGGTCGGGCGCCCCGGCCGGCGCGGCGGCGTTCGCTCCACCCAGCCGGTCGATCGCGAGGAACAGCAGCACCAAAGCGCCGCTCGCAACGAGGAACGGGAGCTGACGGCCGAAGCGGGGACGACGCTGCATGGCACCCACCTTCCGGACTGCGCGGGCAGTGGCTCGCGCGGCGATCGGCAAACACCTAAGGGACGGAAGGTGGGACGTCGTTGACCTGGGTTACACCCGCTGTGCGATGCGCGTTGCGAGAGGCGCGGCTGCATCGAATGCAGGGGCGTACACGCATCCAAACCGGTTCGACCGGCGTTCAGCCCCGGCCGCCCAGGGCTCGCGGCGGTGCCGCGGCGAGCGGGATCGGTGCGGCGCGATAGGCGGCGAGCGAACGGCCGCTCTGGCCGCTGGCGAGCGGGATGATCCGGGCGGCGCCGCCGGTCCCGTGCACGGTGTGCCCGATGCCGGCCGCGAAGCCGCCCGGCGTCAGCCCGGCGCCGGGCCGCATCGCCGCGAAGGGCGCGGCGGCGAGGGGGAAGGCCGGGGCCGCCCCTTCGGCCTGCTGCTCCTCCGGCCAGGCTGCCATTACCTTGCGCCGGTACTCCGCCCCGAGTTCCGGCGTGGCGGAGTGGTAGAGCGCCGCCGCCGCCGGCCAGTCGCCGGTCTGACCATGCAGCTCGACCAGGAAGCGGGCGGCATAGGCGGCGTTCGCGGCGGGGTCGAACGCCTGCTCAAGCGACGCGAACGCTTGCGGATGATGCATGAGGTTGACCTGCATGCAGCCGACGTCGATTGATCGCACCCCGCGCGCCTGCAACGTGCGGACCGCCGCGATCGCCTCCGCCTTGGTTTCGAACACGTGCCCCTCGCCCTGGGCGTTGATCGACCAGGGCCAGGGGTTGACCAATCCATCCGGCTCGCGCCGCCCGGACTCGACGCGGCCGATCGCGGCCATGAGCTGGCTCGGGATGCCGGCAGTCCGCTCTGCGGCCCGAATCGCGGCACGGCATTGCTGCCCGGGGCTCCCGGTCATCCCGGCGCTTGCCGTCGTCCCCGGGGCGGCGATGGCCTCGGCATGGGCAAGCGCGGGGGCGGCGGCGAGCAGCGACAGGAGACAGGCGCAGAGCGCGCGCGGCATGGCGGCGAGTTCCTCGGCTGCCACCGAGCCTGCCGCGTGCGGGTTAAACGGCGGTATCTGGGGTGCCCGTGGTGATGGCAAAGCGGTCGCCGGGCCGCCTGCTGCAATGCAAAAAATCGCTTGCACACGAACGAGCGCGTCCTTATGTTTCGCGTCGCAGCAAGGCGGTAGCCCGCCTTCCTGCTTCTTGGACGTTTCCTCCCTAAACTTGGCGGCGCTGCAAGGCGCCGCCATTTTTTTCGCACGCGGGCGCCCTAGAGATGACCGGAGGCGGAATCGCCGGAGGTCTGAATCATGATCTCAGATCAAAGAGCTGGAACGGGTTGAGTGAGCGCGAGCGAACTCATCCCATTCTAGCTAGCCCGTTCGCCGCGCCCGCGGCAGGGTGGCGCGGAAGCAGGTGCCAGTGGGGCCGGTCGCCTCCAGCGTCAGGTCGCCGCCGTTGGCGCGCAGGATCTCCCGCGCCGTCGCGAGGCCAAGCCCAGCGCCGCCTGGGCGCCCGCCGGCCCCGGCCGGACGGAACGGGTGGCGCTGCACCAACTCCGGCAGGCCCGGCCCGTCGTCCTCGATCAGCACGGCAACGGGGCCGGGCTGGGCGGCGGCGCTGACACGGATCCGCCCAGCGCCCGCCGCCGCCGCGTTGCGCAGCAGGTGAGCCAGGGCGCGCGCCAGGCTCCCGCCGTCCGCCTCGGCCCAGAGTGTCTCGTCGACCTCATTCGCAACCGCGATGCCCGCCTCGGCCGCCGCCCGTGCCACCGCCGCGTGCAGCGAGAGCGGCTCGCGGTGCAGGCCGGTCGGCGTCTCGCGCGCGTATTCCACCATCGCCCGCACGAGGTCGCTCGCCCGGTCGATCGCCCGCACCACGCTGTCGGCGGCGCGGCGCACGGCGGGGTCGGCGTGCGATTGCAGGCGCTCGCCCATCAGCAGCGCGGGCGACAGCGCGCCGCGCAGGTCGTGGCCGAGTTGCCCCGCCGCGACCACCAGCGCCGCAAGCCGGGCGGCGCGCCACAGGGCTTCCGCCTGCGCGTTCTCGTCGCCGGGGAGTGCGGACATTGGGCTGGGCTCCGGCTTCTTGTGTTCCATCGTCAGGACCCGTGCCGAGGATAGTGGGACTGCGCGCGCGGCGCACCGCCACGACGTTGACGGGCGCCGCTTGCGGCTCCTATAAGCCCGCGCCTGCGGCCGGATCGGGCGATCCTGCCGCCCGCCCGGTTTGCCGGGCTCAGGATCACCCGATCGGAGAGTGTTGTGAAGCGCACCTACCAGCCCTCGAAACTCGTCCGCAAGCGTCGGCACGGATTCCGCGCCCGGATGTCCACCGTCGGGGGCCGCCGGGTGCTCGCGAGCCGCCGCGCCAAGGGCCGCAAGCGGCTGTCCGCGTGACCCGGGGGCCGGGAGCCGCCGGATGGCGTCGCCGCCTGTCCCGCAGCGCCTGACTCGCCGGGCGGAATTCCTGCGCGTGGCCGCGAAGGGGCGCAAGGCCCCGGCGCCCGGCCTCGTGTTGCAGGCGCTTGCGCGGGAGGATGCGGGGCCGGTTCGCGTCGGCTTCACGGTCACCCGCAAGGTGGGCAACGCCGTGGTGCGCAACCACGCCCGCCGCCGCCTGCGCGCGGCGGCACGGCAGGTGCTGGCGGAACGGCCGCTCGCCGGCGTCGACCTGGTGCTGATCGGGCGCGAGGGCACGCTGCGCCGGCCGTTTGCCGACCTGCTCGCCGATATCCGGCGCACCCTGGCGCGTACCGGTGCAGAGGCCGGGGCCGGAGCGCACGCATGAGCCCGGCCGCGCATGTCCTGGTCGCGGCGGTGCGCGTCTATCAATTGACTCTGCGCCCGGTGATCGGGGCGCATTGCCGCTTCGAGCCGAGTTGCAGCCACTATGCGATCGAGGCGCTGCGCCGCCACGGGGCGGTGCGCGGCACGGCGCTGGCGGCGTGGCGGGTTTTGCGGTGCAACCCTCTCTCGGCGGGCGGTTTCGATCCGGTGCCGCCGCCGAGCGGTGAGACGGCGGCTTGATGGACCAAAAACGTCTGTTCCTGGCGATCGCGATCTCGCTCGCGATTCTGCTCGGCTTCCAGTTCCTGATCCCGCACCCGACGCCGCATCCGCCGCCGGTCACGACGCATCAGGCCACGACCACACCCGTGAAGCCGGTCGCCCCGACCGCCGTGCCGGACGCGGCGGCGGCGGTTGCGCGGGAGGCGCCGCGGGTGAAGATCGACGCGCCCCGCGTCACCGGCAGCATCAGCCTGGTCGGCGCCCGCCTCGACAGCCTGGAGCTCGACGACTACCGCGAGACGCTGGCCAAGAACTCGCCCCTGGTGCGCCTGCTGGCGCCCCGGCAGGACCCGCAGCCGACTTACGTCCAGTTCGGCTGGACTGGCGAGGGCGGGCTCAAGGTGCCGGACCAGAACACGCTCTGGACCGCCTCTGCCACCACGCTGACGCGCGCGCAGCCGGTGACGCTGCGGTGGGACAACGGCGCAGGCGTGATATTTGAGATCACATATAGCATCGACGATAACTACATGGTCCACGCCGAGCAGCTTGTGCACAACCAGTCCGCCGCTCCGATCACGGTGCACCCGTGGTCGCGGGTGCGGCGGGACTACACGCCGGAGACCGGCGGCTATTCCGTGCTGCACGAGGGCCTGATCGGCTGGGTCGGCGGACGGCTGCACGACGTGACCTATTCCTCGGCGAAGAGCGAGGGCGGCAAGCACGAGGGCATTGCCTTCCAGGGCAGCGGCACCGGCGGCTGGGCCGGGTTCACCGACAAATACTGGCTGATCGCCGTGGTGCCGGACCAGACGATCGCGACGACCACCACCTTCCGCTACCTCGAAGAGCCGGGCGGCGCCGCCTATCAGGTGGACACCGTCACCGACAAGGCGGAAGCGGTGCCGCCGCAGGGTGAAGCAAAGGCGGCCTCCCGCGCCTTCGTGGGGGCGAAGGAGGTGCACCTGCTGAACCAGTACGAGGAGAAGGACGGCATCAGCCACTTCTCCTATGCCATTGACTGGGGCTGGTTCTGGTTCCTCACCAAGCCGATCTACTACGCGCTCGACTGGCTCAATGCGGTGCTCGGCAATTTCGGGCTGGCGATCATGGCGTTCACGATCGCGGTCAAGGCGCTGTTCTTCCCGCTGGCCAACTACTCCTACCGCTCCATGAGCAAGATGAAGCTGTTGGCGCCGAAAATGCAGGCGCTGCGGGAGCAGTACAAGGACGACCAGGGCAAGCTGCAGCAGCAGATCATGGGGCTCTACAAGGCCGAGGGGGTGAACCCCGCCAGCGGCTGCCTGCCGATGATCGTGCAGATCCCTGTGTTCTTCTCGCTCTACAAGGTGATCTTCATCAACATCGAGATGCGGCACGCGCCGTTCTTCGGCTGGATCCGCGACCTCTCGGCCATCGACCCCACCAACGTCTTCAACCTCTTCGGCCTCATTCCCTTCGACCCGACGACGATCTCGCCGTTCCTGCATCTCGGGCTGTGGCCGCTGATCATGGGAGTCACGATGTGGGGCCAGCAGAAGCTGAACCCGCCGCCGCCCGACCCGATGCAGGCGAAGCTGTTCCAGTTCATGCCGGTGATCTTCACCTTCATGCTGGCCCGCTTCCCGGCCGGGCTCGTGATCTACTGGACCTGGAACAACCTGCTGACGATCGGGCAGCAATGGCTGATCATGCGCCAGACGCGCCTCGCCCGCCCCAACCTGGCGCGGACCTGACGCCGCAGGAGCGGGCCGCCTGGCTGGAGGCCGGGCGCCTGCTGTTCGCGCAGGAGTGCCGCTTCTTCTTCGCCGCCCAGCGCCTCGACCAGCTCCCGCCGCCGGGCGGGGCGGAGGTGGCGTTCGCGGGCCGGTCCAACGTGGGCAAGTCCTCGCTGCTGAACGCGCTGACCGGGCGGCGCGCGCTCGCCCGCGTCTCCGGCCAGCCGGGGCGGACACGGCAGCTCAACTTCTTCGACCTCGGCGCCCGCCTCGTGCTCGTGGACATGCCCGGCTACGGCTACGCCCAGGCAGCGCGGGCGGTGAAGGAGGACTGGCAGGGGCTGATGTTCGAGTACCTGCGCGGCCGCCCGACGCTGCGCCGGGTGC
>JAFKFJ010000023.1 GCA_017307335.1 Alphaproteobacteria bacterium
GCGATCATCCAGCTCGGCCGGGCGCTGGAGATGGCGGTGTGCGCAGAGGGCGTGGAGACGGCGGCGCAGCTCGAATTCCTGCGCCGCGAAGGCTGCGACCTGCTGCAGGGCTTCCTGCTCGGCGCGCCGACCTCGCTCGCGGAGCTGACGAGCCTGACCGCCGCCGGCTGATCCGGCGCGGCGCGCCCGGTTGCCCGCGAAACATGCGTGGGCGACGGGGTAGCGCGCGGCGCGGCGGCGGTCCATCTTCGTGTCATGCACACGGAAACGCAGTCCGCGGGGCCGCATTCCCGCGCCGTCCAGGTGCAGGCCCGCGCGGATGGCACGCTCGCCTATCTCGTGGACCTGCCGCCCGAGGCGCTGCCGCCGGTGCGCGCCCGCGACCTCGCCGAAGCGTGGGACGTGGCGCGCACGGCGGCCATCGCCGAGCAATGGGGCGTCGCGCGCCTGTTCCGTTTCCGTGCCAAGGACGGCGACTGCACGGAGCTGCTGCTGGCCGATGCGGATGCGTGCTGCTGGGCGGCGGCGGTGGACGGGACGGTGGGGATGCAGACGCGCTACGGGCTGGCGCTGTGCCTGCGGCTGCTGGCGCTGGTCGATCTGCTGGCCCGGGCGCCGTGGACCGGCGAGTGGCTGGCGCTGCGGCGCGACGGCGCCACGATCGAGCCGCGCCTGCTCGGCGCCGCCGCGACGCTGCCGCTGACGCGCGAGGCGCGGTTCGACGAGGGCCGGCTGCGCAGCGCGATCGCGGCCGCGCGCCTGCCGGGGATGGCGGCGGCGTGAGCGCCCGGTTCGTCCGCGCCGCGCTGGTGCTGCTCGCCCTGCCGGCCGCCTGCGCGCCGCAGGCGCCGCAGAGCCACGCCGACGCGATCACGGCGGAGACCTGCCGCAAGCGGGTTGAGGCCGTCTACAACGTGCGCAACCCGGGGCAGGTCTACAACCAGGACAACTACCTCACCTCCACCCGCGACGCCCCGTTCGGCACCAGCGGCACGATCGGCGTCACCTCGCGCGGGCTCGGCGGCGAGTATCAGCGCCAGCAGATGCTCAGCGACTGCATCAAGGGCCAGGGCACCATCGGCCCCACCCCGGCGGCGCCGCCGGAGGATCAGGGGGAGTGAGGGGGCTGAGCAGGCCCTGGCGCGGCCTGCCCCTGCCGCCCGGGCGATGACCGGCGCATAGCGACCACCGCGCAGCCGTCATTGCGGCCGCACAACGGGTTCCGCCCAGGTGTTGATGTTGCGGCCGCGCCGCGCGGGGTGCCGAATGTCGGCGAAAACGATCCCGGAACCGGACAGCTACCCCACCAGCATCCGCGCCGCCCGTTCGCCCGAGAGAAAGGCGCCGCCCACGGTGCCGGCGAGGCCGTCGGTGCACCAGGCCTCGCCCGCGAAGGCGAGGCGGCCGGCGAGTGGCGTGTCCATGGCGGCGCGGGCGGCCATGCAGCCGGGGCGGGCATAGGCATAGGCGCCGAGGAAGGCGGGGTCGGTGCCCCAGGTGGTGACTTCCGCCTCGCCGAACGCGTCCGCCGCGTCGCCGCCGAGCAGGCGGACCAGCTCCTCGCGGGCGAAGGCGGCGGTGGCCGCGGTGCCGGCCTCGGCGAACCGCCACGCGGCGCGGGCGCCGAAGAACCCCACCGCGTGCGGGCGCCCCTGCGGCCAGAGGTGGAAGAACATCGCCGGCTCGGCCGGATCGGCGACGCGGCGCGAGAGCGAGGTGCCGGGGGCGAGGCCGAACCGCTCGGCGGTGAGCGCGGGGACGGCGGCCTTGCTCAGCAGGCCCATCGGCAGCCCGTCCAGCGCCGCGCGCTGCGCCTCCGGCAACGGCGGGTCGAAGCGGATGCCGCCGGCGCGCAGCACCCCGGTGGCGACCGTGACGACGCAGGCGCGGGCGCGGAGGGTGCCGGCGGGCGTCGTCACCTCCACCATGCCCCCGGGCCGCTGCCAGGCGATGTGCTGTGCCGGGGTGGCGAGCCGCACCGTGCCCGCCGGCGGGCCGAGCACGCGCGCGACCAGCGCGCCGACGCCGCCCGCCACGGCCAGGTTGCTGCCGGCGAGTTCGTTGAGATGCCAGTCCTGCACGGAGAAGTCGGCGGGGTCGGCGGCGGCGATCAGGGTGGACTCCCAGACCTCGATCTGCGCCAGCCAGGGATCGCCCGCGAGGTCGGCGACGGCATCGGCGAGGCTGGTGTCCGGCCCGGCGGCGGCGCGGGCGCGGGCGACCTCGTCGAACCGCTCCCAGGCGCGCGCATATGCCTCCAGCTCCGCCTCGGTCGCGGCGCGGCCGTCGATCAGCACGCGGCGGGTCCAGGTGCCGCGCGTCTCGCTGAGGGCGATGCCGGCGGCGCGGGCGAGGTCGGCAAGCGGGTTGCGCTCGGCGGCGTGCAGCCAGGAGGCGCCGCGGTCGAACGGGCTGCCGCCGAGGGTCGCCGGATGGTCGGTGAAGGCCCGCCCGCCGATGCGCCCGGTGGCCTCCAGCGTGACGCAGGTCCGGCCGGCGCGGCGGAACGCGGCGGCGGCGGCGAGGCCGGCCACGCCCGCGCCGATGACGACGGCGTCGACGTCCACGGTCATTCCTCGGGCTTGTCGGGCGGCGGCGGTTCCGCCGGCGCGTCCGGCATGCGGTAGGCTTCGCCGAACCAGCGGCCGAGGTCGATCGCCGTGCAGCGTTCGCTGCAGAACGGGCGCCAGCGCGGCGTCACGGGCTTGCCGCAGATCGGGCAGGTGGGTTCGGGCACGCGCTCACTCCTCGATGCGCCAGCGCAGCGGGGCGAGCGCAGGGTCGGGGCGGAGAATGAGGGCACGTCCCGCCCGCCGCGCAAGGT
>JAFKFJ010000274.1 GCA_017307335.1 Alphaproteobacteria bacterium
ACTAATACTGACCCAGGAAAACGTCCGCCCTCCTGGCAGCAACTTCAGCGCCGACCGCGCAGCGGGGACCTCTAAACGTGCCATACTGAGGGGAAAGACCATCTCGGCGCCCCTCCGTAACAAACGGACGGAAGGGCGGCCGGTGTCTCCACCGCCGCACCGCCTCCCCTTTTTGACGCCCTGGCACCACTGCACCTCGCCCCCACGACCACCGAAGGACCCCTCATGCCCAATCCGCGTCTATCCATGCGGCTGACCGAAGCCGACGCACGCTTGCTCAACGTCATCGCCGCGCACGTCCAGGCCACCCGACACACACCGTTCGTGGCCCCCGCCGACGCCATACGCGCCGCCCTGGTCCTCGCCGCAAACCACATCGTGGCCGAACGCACCGTGCCGACGGCACGCACGGCAGGCTGACGCCAGCGCCGAAAGCGCCACCACCGCGCCACCACAGGCGCACCGAAGCCGACACCGATGGCCCCCCTGCGGGGCCTTTTTGATTCTCTGGAGACGACGACATGAACAATGCCAAGCGGGCGCCCATCGGGGGCCTGCGGACCCTCACGCTCGACCAGTTGTTTGCCCACCCGTTTCCCGACCGGGAGCACCTCGTGTTCCCCTGGCTGCGGCAGGGCGAAAGCGCGCTACTGTGGGCGCCGGTGGGGCTCGGCAAGACCATGCTGAGCCTGACGTTGGCGCTCGCCGTGGCGGGCGGCGGCAAAGTGCTGGGATGGGAAGCCCACCGGCCGCGATCGGTCCTGCTGGTGGATGGCGAGATGCACGCGGCGGACCTCAGGGACAGACTGCAGATGCTCGCGGGGACCATCGAAGGGTGCGACATGGCGGCTGCGGGCAGGAACCTGCGGGTGCTCTGTCGCCAGATGCAAGACGGGGACGTGAAGTTCCCCGATCTCGCGGAGAGCGTGGTGCCCGACGCGGGAAGGAAGGCGGGGCAAGACGTGATCCTGGCGGTGGCACGGCAGGCACAGGCCGAGTTGGTGATCCTGGACAACCTGACGACCCTGGCCGGGGTAGAGGATGAGAATTCGGCGGCGGCGCTTGGCCCCGTGGTCCAGTTTCTGCTCCGCGTGAAACAGGCTGGCCACGCCTGCATACTCGTCCACCACGCCGGCAAGAGCGGCACCAACTTCCGCGGTTCGTCGGCCATCGCCACCACGTTCGAGACCATCATCGGCTTGCGGCGCCTTGAGGGGCACGCGGTGGGCGACGGTGTCGGCTTCGAGTTGTGCTGGGAGAAGTATCGCGGGAAGCCCACGGCCGCCACGCGGGACGCCACGGTGACGCTGGAAGGGGACTTGGAAGGGGTGCAGCGGTGGACTTCAAAGCCGGCCGTGAGGGCGGAGATGGATGCCCTGCTGGAGGCCGTGCGGTCGGGCCGATACCGCACGCAACGCGAGTTGGCGGAGGCGCTGAACATGGACCCTACGAAGATCACCCGGCTGAAGCACCGCGCACAGGGACAGCACCTCATGGCCCCGAAAGAGTGGGACGAGTTCATGTCGGGTGCACTGATGGAGGACGCACAGGCGGACTTCTGACCGACCATCGGGCCACGGCGGACACAACTTCAGTGTCCCCCGTCTAGGGCGCGTTGCACATTTCACCTTCTACTAGATGGTGCAACGTGCAATTGGCGTGGATTTCTGCGGCTTTCCGACGGGCGATTTTGCGCGCGTTGCAACGCCCCAAAGCCCACCTCGGGGGCATCCTACCCACCCTTTGGAGAACGCCATGCCAACGACCGCAGACCGACCTGTGACAGACGCCCGGCGCACTGCGAAGTGGCTGGCGCCGGCGGTGGCGAGGCTGCTTGTCGAGCAGCCCGACCGGCCGTTTCCGGACATCGCGCGCGAGTTGGGCGGGCCGCGGCTGACCATGCGCGCGCGGCGCTGATCGGCGCGGCGAGCAGTTCAAGCCGCGGGTCTACTGCGTGACGTTGTCGGCGAAGACGCCCGCCGGCACGGGGAGGCCGGACAGGTAGCGGTGCAGCCGACTGAGGGCCTCTCCACGAACACCATACTGGCGGCCCGTGGTCCTTCTGACGTGCCCAACGATGGCGTCGCGGGCATCCTCGGGCACTTCCGCCGCGCGCAACTCGTCCTCCACCCGGTGCCGCCATGAATGATCCGGCGCGGTGTCCGAGGAAGTGATTCCGACGCGGTCTCTGACCCATTTCCCGATGACATTCCACGCACGGCCGCCGCGATTGCCGTGGCGGTCAAGGGGCTTGTCCGGGAACAGCGGCGCGTCGGGTGCAATCGCCTGGGCGTAGGCGAGGAAGCCCTCGCGCACCAGCGCCGGGTGAATGGGAACATGGCGACGCTGGCTGGTCTTCACGCTCTTGGTCGCGTCGTCCTCGTTCACGTCGAAGAACCAGATGCCCCGCTCCTGCCGCACGTCGCCGCCAAGTAGCTGCAGGACCTCGCCCGCGCGCATCCCCGTGAACGCCATTATCCAGTGAGCCCACCGGAGTGATGGGCGCTGTTCCTGACGCGCCGCGAGGAGAATGCGGGCAGCCTCCGCATCGGTGTAAGGGCGCGGGGACTTCTGCCGGCTCTTGCGTAGCCTCAGGCCGTCCGTGAGGCCGGCTTGCACAAGACCGTCACTGGCCCCGTGCAGAAAGACCTGCCGGATCAGACTGAGCCTGTTGTTCCACGTGTTGTTTGTGGCGCCGGCTGCCTTGACGCTGTCGCGCCATCGCCGAACATCATCAGTCGTCACCTTGGCCGCGTCGTCGTGTCCGACGAAGGCAGCAAGCGACTTAAGGGCGTAGTCGGTGTCCGCCAGCGTTCGAGGCTTCACGACCGCGACCGCCTTCCAGGCCGCATAGAGGGCATCAAAGGACACTGCAGGCCGGCGCGTGGTGACCTCCTCGGGCGGCGCGGCGCGTTCGAAGGCAGGGAAGGTGTTCGGCAGAGGATCGGGCCGGTAGTCGCCCTGCAAGCGCCGATTGTGCTGCGTAAGGGCCTGACTGAGCCGCTGCACCAGCAGTTCGGCCAATCGCTGCTTGCTGGCCGCATCGGTGGTGACGCCCTCCAACTCCAATAGCGTGTCCACTTCACCCGCGAAGCCTTGCAGGAACCGGGCCCACTGATGTTGCCACCACTGGGGCGGCTCCCGGTCCGGCGCGACGTCCTCCGCGTCGTCCGGCATTCCTTCGCCCCAGTGATCCCAATCGTTGGCGGCTGCGGGGTTGGCCTCCCACTCGTCCAGCTTGCGGCGATACCAAAGGCCGGCGAGGGCGTGCGCTTGGCGGTCCGTGAGCGGAACGCCGCCGCGGCGTGCCGCTTCGAGAATGCCGTCTGCCCAGGCCATGGCGCCGGGCATCCGTGCCTTCGCTTCGGTCACGTCATGCGTGCGCAGGGACCGCTTCAACTCGTGAGCGGGTTTGCCCGGCCTTCCGCGGAGGGCGCCAACCTGCAGGCGAAGCGCCTTCGGCACGGCCCGCCGGAACCAGAACATCCCGGTTTTCGGATGCCGCCACGGACTGACCATGACTCGCGCTGCTCGACCCCACGAAGACGCCATCTGGACCCCTGCTCTGTATCACTGGCGGGGTCGCCAAGGCTCTGATCGCGCTGGCGATCTGGAAGATCAAGGGCTTCCGGTCTGGTCAATGCCGGGTGAGGGATTCGAACCCCCGACCTTCGGTTTACAAAACCGCTGCACTACCGCTGTGCAAACCCGGCCGATGCCCTCTGGCGGCTCAATACTCCTCGCCCGCCACGGGCTCAACGGCCCTTAGTCGAGCATCGCGGCGATCGCGGCGGGGTCCACGGCCTCCACCGTCGGCGGCATCCAGCGTGGCTGCCGATCCTTGTCGACCACCATCGCCCGCACGCCCTCCGCGAAATCGGGGTGGCGCGTCACGTGCCGCGTGATGCGCAGCTCCGCTGCCAGGGCCTCGGGCAGCGAGAGGCCGGCCCCCCGTCGGATCACCGCGAACGACCAGCACAGCGCGGAGGGCGACATGCTGCGCAGCGTCGCCAGCGTCTCGCGCGCCCAGTCGCTGTCCTCCGCGGCGAGACGCTCGAGGATCTCGGGCAGGCTCGGCGCGCCGAAGCAGCGGGCGATCGCGGGCAGATGCGGGGCGAGTGAGAACGGCGGCAGCGCATTCCCGGCAAGCGCCGCCCCGGCCACCGCCGCCTCACCACGCTCGGTCAGCGCCGTCCGCAGGGCCGGCAGATCCGCCCGCGGCACGAAATGTGTGGCCAGGCCGGCATGCACCGCATCGGCCCCGATCATGCGCGTACCGGTGAGCCCGAGAAACATGCCCAGCATGTCTGACAAGCGCGGCAGCACGTAGGTCGCGCCGATGTCGGGGAACATGGCGATCGCCGTCTCCGGCATCGCGAACACGGCATGCTCGGTCGCCACCCGCACCCGCCCGTGCACCGAAACCCCGATGCCTCCGCCCATGCAGATGCCGTCGACCAGCGCGATATAGGGCTTCGGATACGCCGCGATCGCGCCGTTCAGCGCGTATTCCTCGGCAAAGAACGTCTCCACCGCATCGTACTCGCGGGCCAGCGCGTGGGTGCGGATCGCGCGGATGTCGCCGCCGGCGCAGAACGCGCGGTCGGAGGCGCTGTCGATCACCACCGCCTCCACCGCCCTGTCGTCCCGCCAGCCCGCGAGCGCCGTCGCCAGGGCGCGGATCATGCCGAGATCGAGCGCGTTCAGCGCCTTCGGCCGGTTGAGCAGAAGCCGGCCGATGCGGCCCTCACGCGTCGCGACGACGCTCTCCTCGGACATGCAGGCAGCCCCCTCACATGGTCGGGTGCTGCTATAGCCTGTGCCGCGCGCCCGGTCAGCGCCGCCGGGCGAGGTAGCGGATCAGCACGGCCGCGAGCGCAAGCGTGGAGGCCTTCCGTCCGCCCAGCCCGCGGACCAGGGGCGCAAGCACCAGCGTGGCCGTCGCCGCCTCCACGATCTCGGCTTGCGCGGTCTCCCGCAGTTGCAGCGCCTCGCGCTCGACCGGGCCGGGCACGTCGCGCGCCGCCAGCGCACCGAGCACCACCGCGATCAGAAGGTCCACGCCCGCGACCACGAGGACGGCGTAGAGCGGCTGCAGCACGCGCACCAGGGCCAACCCGCCCGCGACGTGCAGCGCGATGAGGCCGGACAGCCCGAAGACGCCGGCAATCGCCCCCAGCACCGCGCGCGTCCGCTGGCGACGGAGCAGATGCCGCCAGCGAAGGGCTTCCGCCTCGGCGGCAACGCGCGCGAGCCGCAGGGCGCGCATCACCTAGCGGGTGAGGCGGCCGATCAGGAATCCCGCTCCCACGGCGATCAAAACGGCGGTGATCGGCATCTCGCGCACCTGGGTGGAGAACGCTGCCGCCTGGTCCTCCGCCGCCTTGCGCGCATGCCGCGCCGCGTCCTGCGCGCGTCCGGCGGCGTCGGAGAGCGCCGGCGTCACCCGCTCCCGCATCAGCGTGTCCACCTGGTCACGAAGCTGCCGGATCTGCTCCTTCGCGTCCGCAACGCTTTCACTGCTGCCGGTGGCGGCCATCGGAGGTCCTCCCGTATTGCAAAGACTGCGCGTAGCAACGCGGTGCCGCCTAACCGGTTGCCCCCGATGGCGCGGCGCTCAGGCGGCCTTGCGTGCGCCGAGGGCCCGCCAGACCGCCTCCGGGGTAGCCGGCATGTCGATATGTGTCACCCCGTCGCCGCTCAGCGCGTCGATGATGGCGTTGATCACCGCGGGCGGGCTCCCGACCGCGCCGGCCTCGCCCGCGCCCTTCACGCCAAGGGGGTTGGAAACGCACGGCACCTCGACCAGCTCCACCACGATGTCGGGCAGGTCGTCCGCCCGCGGCAGCGCATAGTCCATGAAGCTGCCGGAGAGGAGCTGGCCCGACTCGGGGTCATAGCTCGTGCGCTCCAGCATCGCCTGTCCGATGCCCTGGGCCACGCCGCCATGCACCTGCCCGCGCACGACGAGCGGGTTGATGGCGCGGCCGACGTCGTCGGTGACGCAGTACCGCGCGACGGTGACGACGCCCGTCTCCGGGTCAACCTCGACCTCGGCGATGTGGCAGCCGTTGGGGAAGGTGTGCGCCTTGATCTCGGCGACCTCGGCGGCGTCGAGGGTGGTCACGTCCTCACCCTTGGCGGCGCGGGCGCGCTGCGTGGCGGCGAGGGTGAGGATGTCCATGCCGCGGTCGGTGCCGACGATCGAGAACCGGCCCTGCTCGAACACGATGTCGGCCGGGGCAGCCTCCAGCGCCTCCGCGGCGGCCTTCTTGCCCTTCTCGATGACGGTCGCGGCCGTCACCAGGATCGCCTGCCCCTCCGAGTAGAGGCTGCGGGCGCCGCCGGTGCCGCCACCGGTCGGGATCGTGTCGGTGTCGCCCTGCTTGATGCGCACCTTCTCGCCGGGCACGCCGAGCCGGTCGACGGTGAGCTGCACATAGGCCGTCTCGTGCCCCTGGCCGGTCGACTGCGTGCCGACGAAGACGTCGACGAACCCGTCATCGGCGAAGCGGATCTCCGCGCGCTCGGTGGGCGCACCGCCGGTCGCCTCGAGGTAGTAGGAGAGCCCGATGCCGCGCCGCTTGCCGCGTCGCTCGGCCTCGGCGCGCCGTGCCCCGAACCCGGCCCACTCGGCGTTCTTGAGGCCGGCATCAAGGACGATGCGGAAATCGCCGCTGTCGTAGACCTTGCCCACCGGGGTCGTGTGGGGCATCGCGCTCGGCCCGACCATGTTGCGCCGGCGCAGCTCGATGCGGTCGATCTTCAGTTCGCGCGCGGCGGCGTCGATCAGGCGCTCGACCAGATAGTTGCTCTCCGGCCGCCCGGCGCCGCGGTAGGCGTCGACCGGCACGGTGTTGGTGAACACGCCGATGACGTTCGCGTACACCGCCTGGAACCCATAGACGCTGGCGAGCACGCCGGTGCCGGCGACGGTTGGGATGTAGGGCGCGAAGGTCGAGAGATAGGCGCCCATGTTCGCGGTGTTGCGCGTGCGCAGCGCCAGGAACTTGCCGTCGGCGTCGATCGCGAGCTCGCCCGTGGTGATGTTGTCGCGTCCCTGCGTGTCGGCCAGGAACGCCTCGCTCCGCTCGGAGGCCCACTTCACCGGGCGCTCCAGCTTCCGCGCCGCATAGCAGGTGAGCACATGTTCGGCATAGAGAAAGATCTTCATGCCGAAGCCGCCGCCGACATCCGGCGTAATGACGCGGAAACGCTCGGCCGGGACCTTGAACACCGCGGAGGACAGCAGGTCCTTCAGCAGCCAGCCGCCCTGCGTGTTGGTGCGCAGCGTCCAGCGCTCGGACTTCGGATCGTACTCGGCGAGGGCCGCACGTGCCTCCATCGAGGCGACGACGATGCGGTTGTTGACGATGGTGAGCCGCGTGACGTGCGCGGCCTTGGCGAACAGTGCGTCGGCCTCTTCCTTGTTGCCGATCTCCCAGTCGAACACGACGTTCTGCTTGACCTCCGGCCACACCAGTGCCGCGCCCGCGTCGGTCGCGGTCGCGAGGTCGGTGATCGCGGGCAGGATGTCGTAGTCGACGCTGATCGCCTCGGCGGCGTCGCGGGCCAGCCGCGGGTTTTCGGCCACGATGAAGGCCACCGGATCGCCGACATGGTGCACCGCCCCGTCCGCCAGCACCGGGTGCGGCGGCGAGGCCTGCGGCGACCCGTCGCGATTCTTCAGCGAGACCGCGCAGGGCAGTGAGCCGATGCCGTCCGCCTTCAGGTCGGCCGCGGTGTAGACGGCGAGCACACCCGAGATCGCCTTGGCCGCTGCGGTGTCGATGCCGGTGATCCGCGCCGCGGCATGCGGACTGCGGAGCACCACGCCGATCGCGGTGCCGGGTGGCGCGATGTCGTCGGTATAGGTGCCCGCACCCCGCAGCAGCCGCGGATCCTCTACGCGCCGGACGGGCTGGGCGAGGCCGAACTTCTCCATGGGACGATCCTTTTCGGGTGGCGGAGCCAATTTACGATACGGCGGGCAGACGCCAAGGGGGGACGTTCACTCCCCGGCCGCAGTCTCGGCCATGGCGCGGCGGCGAGCACGGCGGCGGTTGGTGCGCTCGCGCATGCTCTGGAACGTCACGTAGAGCATCGGGATCAGGAAAATGCCGATCGAGGTGGCCCCGATCATGCCGGCGAACACCGGCGTGCCCACCGAGTGCCGGCTCAGCATGGCAGCGCCGTTGGCCCACACGAGCGGCACCAGTCCGAGGACGAAGGCGAGCGAGGTCATGATCACCGCGCGGAACCGCATGCGGGCACCCAGCACGGCGGCTTCGCGGATCGGCACGCCCGCCTCGCGCTGCTCCTTCGCAAACTCCACGATCAGGATGCCGTTCTTGGCCGCGAGGGCGATCAGCACGACGAGGCCGATCTGCGCATAGAGATCCAGCGGCAACCCGAACAGCATGAGCCCGATGAACGCCCCGAGCACGCCCACGGTGACCGAGAGAAGCACCGGCACCGGAATGACCCAGCTCTCGTAGAGCGCCACCAGGAACAGATAGGCGAACAGCACCGCGAGCCCGAGCAGCGTGCCGGTCTGGCCGCTCGCCTGGATCTCCTGATACGCCGTGCCGGTCCATTCGAAATCGTACCCCGGCGGCAGCGTCCGGTGCGAGATCTGGGCCATCGCCGCGAGCGCGTCGCCCGAGGACACCCCCGGCGCCGGCTTGCCGTTGATGGTCAGCGAGCGATAGTTGTTGTAGCGAACAAGCGTCTGCGGCCCGAGCACATAGCGGGCCTCCGCAAGCGAGCGCAGCGGCACCATCGTGCCCTTGTTGTTGCGCACATAGACGCGCCAGATCTCCGAAAGGTCATTGCGGTCGGCGTCCCTGGCCTCGATGTTCACCTGCCAGGTGCGGCCGAACATGTTGAAGTCGTTCACGTAGTAGCCGCCCAGCGTCGCCTGCAGGGCGGTGAAGATGTCGTTGATGTCGACGCCGAGCGCCTGCGCCTTGTCGCGGTCGATGTCGAGATAGAGGCTCGGCGTCGAGGCGGTGAAGGTCGTGAACATGGTGGACAGCCGCTTGTCGGCGTTGGCCGCGCCGATCAGGCCCATCGCCACGCTGCCCATTTCGACGGGGTCGCGGCCCTCGAGGTTCTCAAGCTGGTATTCGAAGCCGCCGCTGGTCGAAAGACCGATGATCGGCGGCAGGTTGAACGGAAAGATCCGGGCGGAGGGGATCTGCTGCACCGCGCCGAACACCCGCCCGATCACCGCCTGTGCCCGGTCAATCGCCGCGGTGCGATCCGCGAACGGCTTCAGCTTCACGACGATGAACGCCGAGTTGCTCTGTGCGCCGCTGTCGAGCAGCGAGAACCCGACGATGGAAAGCACATTGGTGATCTGCGGGATCTGGTGCAGCAGTTTCTCCACCCGCGCCGTCACCTCCCGCGTGCGCGCCACCGAGGCGGCGTCGGGAAGCTGCACGTTGACGAAGAACGCGCCCTGGTCCTCCTCCGGCAGGAAGCCGGTGGGCGTGCGCAGCGACAGCGCGAACACCCCGCCGCCGGCAATCGCCACCAGCAGCACCGCCACCAAGGCGACGCGCACCAGCCGGCGCACGATCGCGGCGTATCCGTCGCGCACCCCGTCGATGCCGCGCAGGATCAGCCCCATCACGCCGCGCCGGCGGCCGGTATGACGAAGGAACACGCCGCACAGCGCCGGGGAGAGCGTCAGGGCGTTGATGGCGGAGATCACCATCGCCGAGCTGATAGTGACGGCGAACTGTCGGAACAGCTCGCCCGAAATGCCGGGGATGAAAGCGATCGGCACGAACACCGAGAGCAGCACCAGCGAGATCGCGACGATCGGGCCGGTGATCTGCGCCATCGCCTTCTTGGTCGCCTCGCGCGGCGACAGGTGCGGCTCCTCCTCCATCACCCGCTCGACGTTCTCCACGACCACGATCGCGTCGTCCACGACGATGCCGACGGCGAGCACGAGCGCAAGCAGCGAGACGGTATTGGCCGAATAACCCAGCGCCAGCAGCACCGCGAAGGTGCCGATGAGGCTCACCGGCACCGCGACCGTGGGAATGATCGTCGCGCGAATGCTGCCGAGGAACAGGAAGACCACCAGAACGACCAGCACGAACGCCTCGACGAGGGTGCGGATCACCTCGCGGATAGTGTCGGAGACGAACGTGGAACTGTCGTAGAAGATGATCTTCTTCATCCCCGGCGGGAAGTTGCGCGCCACTTCGTCGAGCGTTCGGTTCACCCGCGTCGAGGTCGCGACCGCGTTGGCGCCGGGGGCGAGAAAGATGCCGATGGTGATCGCGGGGTTGCCGTTCAGGCGGCTGAGCGTGTCCATCGTCGCCGCGCCGAGCTCGACATGTGCCACATCGGAGACGCGCAGGACGGAGCCGTCCGGATTGGCACGCACGATGATGTGGCCGAATTCCTCCGGCGTCAGCAGCCGGCCCTTGGTCTGCAGGTTGATCTGGAACTGGGTCGCATCCGTTGTCGGGCGGGCACCCACGCGGCCGATCGCGCCCTGCTGGTTCTGGCTCCGGATCGCGGCGATGATGTCCGAAGGCATCAGGTTCAGCGCGACCAGCCGGTCGGTGTCGAACCAGATGCGCATGGAATAGTCCATCGCGCCGAACACGAACGCCTGGCCAACGCCGGGCACGCGCGAGAGCTTGTCCAGCACGTTGATGGTGATGTAGTTGCTGATGAACAGCGGGTCCTGCTTGCCCCCCTCGCTGTAGAACTGCAGGAACTCCAGGATCGAGGAGCTCCGCTTCTGCACCGTCAGCCCCTGCCGCTGCACTTCCTGCGGCAGCCGGGAGAGCGCCGTCTGCACGCGGTTGTTGACGTTGACGACGTCGACGTCGGGGTCGGTGCCAAGCTCGAAGCTCACCTGCAACGAATAGCTGCCGTCGTTGCCGCTGTACGACTTCATGTAGATCATGCGGTCGACGCCGTTGACCTGCGCCTCCAGCGGCTGCGCCACAGTGGCTTCCACCACTGCGGCCGAGGCGCCGGGATAGGTCGTCGTCACCCGCACCTGCGGCGGCACGATGTCGGGGTATTGCGCCACCGGGATGCGGGTCAGCGCAATCAGCCCAGCCAGCGTCATGACGATCGCGATGACGATGGCAAGCCGCGGCCGGTCGACGAAGATTGCGGAGAACATCTCAGTTCTTCGCGCTGGGCGCGCCGGGCGGCTTGGCGGCGGCGGACGGCGGCGGACCGGGGTTGACGGCCGCGCCCGGGCGTACGCGCTGCAACCCGTCCACGATCACCTGCTCGCCCTCGTGCAATCCGCTCAGGATCACCGCCGTGCCCGGGGTCGACTGCCCGAGCTTCACCCGCCGCTGCTGGGCGTGCTTCTCGGCATCAACGACATAGACGTAGTTGCCCTGCTGGTCGGTCAGGATCGCGCTGCGCGGGATACCCAGCGCCATCACGGGCTCGGCGCCCTGCAGGATCACGGTCACGAACTCCCCGTCAACCAGCAGCCGGTCGCCGCGATCGGTGGGCTTGCGGCCGGGCGGCAGCGGGTTGGCGATGCGGGCGCGCAGCATCAACGTATCGGTGTTGGTGGCGACCGAGGGATCGACATAGTCGAGCTGGCCCGTGGCACCGTACATCGTGCCGTCTTCCAGCCGCAGCTTGACCTTGATCGCCTCCAGCGGGCCCTGGCCAGCATAGCGCCTGCGCAGCTCCAGCGCGGTGCGGACCGAAACGGGGAACAGCACGTAGATCGGATCCTGGCTGTAGATCGTCGCGAGCACGCCGGAGGACGGACTCACCACGTTGCCGACGGTCACGTTGGTGCGGCTGATGCGCCCCGAGATGGGCGCCCGGATCTCGGTATAGGCAAGGCTGATCTGCGAGGCGCGAAGCTGCGCCTGCGCGGAGAGGAGCTGCGCCGCCTGGCTCGACTGCTGCGCCTGCGCGTCGTCCACCGCCGAACGCTGGCCGGCGGGGGTGTTGAGCAGCGCCTGGGCACGGTTGAGGGTGATGGTGGCGTTGCGCAGCAGCGCCTGGATCTGCGCCACCGCCGCCTGCTTGGCCGCCACATCCGCCTCGAACGGCCCCTGCTCAAGCACATAGAGCAGGTCGCCCTTCTGCACCTCGGTGCCCTCGGTGAAATGAATTTCCTCGAGATAGGCGGTGACGCGCGCGATCAGGTCAACCTTTTCGATCGCCTGCACCCGGCCGACGAACTCGCTCGTCTCGGTCATCGGCAGGAGCTTCGCCTCGGTCACACCCACCGCCGGCGGGCCGCCGCCGAACTGGGCGCGCGCGGGCAGCGGCATGGCGAGCAGCAGTGTCGCGACAAGGAACAGGACGCGGCAAGGCATGGAGGTGACCTCGTCGGGACGGCGGAATGGAGCCGGATGGGAAAGCCTATCTAACCATATTTTGTCGGTATGATACGATATTCCAGTCAGCCCGTCATTCGCCCGGGACGCTTGCCGCCGGGCCCGCCGCCGGTCAGGCTCGGCGCATGGAACGGGTGGAATGCGTCGTCATCGGCGCCGGGGTCGTGGGCATCGCCGTCGCGCGCGCGCTGGCGCAGGCCGGGCGCGAGGTGCTGGTGCTGGAGGCGGCCGAGGGCATCGGCACCGAGACCTCCAGCCGCAACAGCGAGGTGATCCACGCCGGTATCTACTACCCGCGCGGCAGCCTGATGGCGCAGCTCTGCGTGCAGGGCAAACACATGCTCTACGATTTCTGCCGCAGCCGGGGGGTGGCGCACCGCAACTGCGGCAAGCTGATCGTCGCCACCGACGCCGCCGAGGCGGAGCGGCTGGAGGCGATCCGCCAGGGCGCGGCGGCGAACGGGGTCGAGGATTTGCGCCTGCTGACCGCCGCCGAGGCACGCGCCATGGAACCGGCGCTGGCCTGCACCGCCGCCCTGGTCTCGCCGTCCACCGGCATCGTCGACAGCCACGCCTACATGCTGACCCTGCAGGGCGAGGCGGAGGCGGCGGGCGCGCTGTTCGTCTTCCACAGCCCGGTGCGCGGCGGCCACGCGGCGGCGGACGGGATCACGCTCGATGTCGGCGGGGCGGAGCCGATGACGCTGCATGCAAGCCGCGTCATCAACGCAGCCGGCCTGCACGCCCCGGCGCTCGCCCGCGCGATCGCGGGCATGCCGGCCGGGCAGGTGCCCACGGCCTACTACGCCAAGGGCAGCTATTTCACGCTCGCCGGCCGGGCCCCGTTCTCCCGCCTCGTCTACCCGGTGCCGGTGCCCGGCGGGCTCGGCGTCCACCTCACGATCGACCTCGGCGGCCAGGCGCGGTTCGGCCCCGATGTGGAATGGATCGACACGCCGGAATACGCGGTCGACCCGGCACGGGCGAACTCCTTCTACGCCGCGATCCGCCGCTACTGGCCGGCGCTGCCGGACGGCGCCCTGCAACCCGGCTATGCCGGCGTGCGGCCGAAGATCGTGCCGCCCGGCGGGGGACGGCAGGATTTCGTCGTGCAGGGGCCGGAGGTCCATGGCCTGCCCGGGCTGATCAACCTGTTCGGCATCGAATCACCCGGCCTCACCGCCGCGATCGCGCTCGCCGCGCTGGTGCGCGACCGCGCCGCCTGAGCCCGCCGGCTCAGCTCGCGGCGCGGATGCTTTCCAAGGCCGCCCGCGTCACCTCCGGCATCGGCACCGGCCGCTGCGTCGCGCGATCGACGTAGACATGCACGAAATGCCCCTCGGCGGCGGCGGTTTCGTCGTTGTCGCGGAACGCCCCGAGCGCGTAGCGCACCGAGCTGCGGCCAAGATGCACGGCCGCGAGCCCGATCGTCACCTGCTCCGGATAGCTGATGGAGGCGTGGTAGCGGCAGCCGGTCTCGGCCACCAGCGCCACCACGGGGCTCGTGCCGATGTCGAGCGTGCCGCTGTCGATCAGGAAGCCGTTCACGGCCGTATCGAACCAGGAATAGTAAATCACGTTGTTGATATGGCCGTAGACGTCGTTGTCCATCCAGCGGGTGCTGATCGGAAAGAAGCGACGAAACGCGGCACGGGTGGGGGGCGGCAGACGGCTCACGGGGTGCTCTCGGCTTGCAAAGGCCGAAGTCTGTGCGCCCGGCCGCGCCCGCTCAAGCCCCCTGCGCCTCCACCGCGGCCGCGTAGGCGCGCAGCAGCGGCGCCCCGAGGGCGGCGAACGTCACCACCCCCGGCAGGGGCCCGGCGGCGAGCAGCGCCGGCCCCGCCGCGCGATGGATCGCGCCATCGACGCCGCCGCCGCCAAGCAGCGTCGTGTTGGCGGCGTTCACGATCGCATCGGCATCCAGCGTGGTGATGTCGCCGCTGACCAGCCGCATCCGCCCGACCGCAATGATCTGCGACATGGCGCCCCGCTCAGCCGGGCGTGTGCGGGGCCGGAAGCAGGGCCACGGCCTGCTCGACCAGCGCCGCGACCGGCGCGTCGACATGCAGGACGATCGGGTCCTCGTCCGCCCCCGGCCGCTCCAGCGTCGCGAGCTGGCTCGCGAGCAGGCTTGCCGGCATGTAGGCGTGCTTCCGCCCCCCGACCCGTTGCGCGAGCAGCGTCGGCGTGGCGGTGAGGAACACCAGGCGCACGCCCGCGCGCGCGCCGATGATGCGCGCCCGATAGGCGCGCTTCAGGGCCGAACAGGTGATGACGCCGTTCTCGCCCGCCGCCAGCCGCGCGTCGATCCAGGCGGCGATGCGATCGAGCCACGGCCAGCGATCGGCGTCGTCGAGCGGCCGGCCGCTGCGCATCTTTTCGACGTTCGCCGGCGGATGCAGCGCATCGCCCTCCTGGAACGGCCAGCCGAGCCGGGCGGCCAGGGCCTCGGCGAACGCGGTCTTGCCGCTCCCCGACACGCCCATGATCACCAGCACCGTCATGCCCAAAGCCTCACGGAAGCCGCATCCACCGTCGCCCGTCGCGCGCGAGCAGCCGCTCCGCCTGCGCCGGGCCCGGGCTGCCCGCGGCATAGGAAAAGAGTTCCCCCTGCCCGGCCGCCCAGGCATCGAGCACGGGC
>JAFKFJ010000275.1 GCA_017307335.1 Alphaproteobacteria bacterium
GGGGCAGGAGATGGAGGCGTTCGTGGGCGGCGTACGCGCCGCCTGATCCGCGCTCAGGCGGCCGCCTCCGCCGGCGCCGCCGCGAGCCGGTGGAGCGAGGCCGCCTCCGGCTCCGCCATCGCGGCGATGTGCGCGTGGTGCGTGAACAGGATCGTCTGGCTGCTTGCGGCGAACTCGGCCAGCACGTTCAGGGCCGCCCGTGCCCGGCGGTCGTCGAAGTTCACCAGCAGGTCGTCGGCGATGAACGGCATCCGCTCCCCGCCGGCGGCCCCGGTGAGCGCGGCGAGGCGGAGCGCGAGATAGAGCTGGTCGCGCGTGCCATCGCTGAGCCGCTCGGCGGGGCAGTGGGTGCCGTCGGCGGCGCGTGCCAGCAGCAGCGGCGTGCCGGCTTCGGTCTCATCGACGAACAGGCCGTCGTAGCGGCCTTCGGTCAGGCGGGCGAACAGGCGTCCCGCCTCGGCGAGCAAAGGCGCCTGCTGCTGGCGGCGGAAGCGGTCGATGCCGGCGCGGAGCAGGGTCTGCGCGAGCCGCAGCCGCGTGTAGCGCACCACGATCTCGTCCATCTCGCTGCGTGCGTCGTGCATCGCCTGCGCGGCGCCGGCGGCGTCGCGGCCCGCCTCCATCTCCTGCAGCGTCGCCGCCAGCGTCGCGAGCCGGGCGGCCTGCCCGGCGCCCTCGTCCGCGAGCGCCTTCAGACGTGCGTCGACCGCCTCCAGGCGGGCGGGGAGGGCGTCGAGATCCACGCCGGCGGCCTCCGCCTCCAGCTCCGCCATCGTCTTCCCGTCGTCGAGCCGCGCAAGCTCGGCCCCGCGCTCGTCGATCTGCCGCCGCAGCTCCGCATCGGTGGCGGCGCGCGCGATGGCGGCCTGCAGGGCGTTGTCATCCTCGACGCGCGCGAGCCCGCGCAGCACGGCGAGGGTGCGGCCGGCGGCATCGCGCTCGGCCTCGCGGGCGGCGATCGCGGCCTGAACCTGCCCCTGCTCGGCGCGCAGAACCTGCCGCCGGGCCGCCGCCGCGCGCGCACCGGCGAGACGGTTGGCGAGGGCGTGCGCCGCCTCCTGCGGCGCCACCGCCGCAAGGTCCGGCGCGATGCGGCGGGTGAGGGCGGCAGTGGCGGCGCCGAAGGCGTCGATGTCGTGGGTCATCTCCGCGATGCGCGCATTCCTCGCGTTCCAGGCCTGGATCGCCCGCTCGACGGCGCTCCAAAGCTCCAGCGCGAGCTTCCCCGCCTCCGGGCTCGCCCCTGGCGGCAGGCCCAGCCCGTGGGCGGCCGCCACCCAGCCGGCGCGCCACGCTGCCTCCTCCTCCGCGAGCGCCGCGAGCCCCCGCGCCTGCTGGTCCGCGCGCCCCTGCGCCTCCGCGACGCGCCGCTGCGCTTCCGCCAGCGCCGCCTGCTGGCGTTCGCGCTCGCCGCAGACGCGCTCCGCGGCCGCCAGCAGGGCCGCCAGCCGTCCATCGGCGGCGGTGGCCTCATCGGTCAGCAGGGGCGCCAGCGCCGCCCAGGCGGCCTCATGGCGCGCCGCCACCGCCGCGAGGGCGCGCTCGGCGGTCCGCAGGGCGGCGAGCTTCGCCAGCACGTCGTCGCGCCGCGCCCGCCACTCGCGCATTGCGGGCGGGTCGAGCGGGACGAGGCCCGCGGGCGCCCAGAGCGTGGCCCATTGCGCGGCGGCGGCCCCGGCGGCGGCGCGCGCCGCCGCCTCGGCCGCCAGCGCCGTCTTGCGCAGCGCCGCCTCGCGGGCCTGGCGGCCGCGCAGGGCCGCGTGGCGCGCGACCTCGGTCGCGTCCTCGGCCCGCCGGTCGGCGAGCGCATCCGCCGCGCGCAGCAGCGCCTCGAACGCGGCGGGAAGGGACGCATCAGCGCCCAGCCCTGCACGCTCCTCGGAAGAAGGTGGCGGCCCGCCCTCGAGATGGTGCCGGCGGATCAGCGCCCAGGCCCGGTCGCGCCGTGCGCGGGCCGCCGCGATCGCCTCCGGGCTGGCGAGCGTCGCGGCCTCCCGGCTGCCCCGCAGATCGGCCGCGATCTCGGCGAGCGCGCGGTCGTGTGCCGCCACGGCCGCCGTGGCACCCTCCAGCGCCGCCGCGGCGTCCGCCAGCGCCTGCGTCGCTGCCGCCAGCGCGGCGTCGAGCGGCAGCGGCAGGCGGGCGAGCGCCTCCGCGGTGCCCGCCCACAGCGGCACCGCGGCCAGTGCCGCCTGCAGCGCTTCACGCGCCGCCGCCACCGCCTGCTCGGCCTGCGCCCGGTCCGCATCGAGCCGCCCCTCCGCCTTCGCCGGCTCGATCGCCGCCCGCAGCGCCTGGGCGGGCGCGGCTTCGGGCAGGCGCGCGAGCCGTTCAGCGGCCTCCGCCGCCTCCGCACGCGCCGCCTGCGCGCCCTCCAGCGCCTGCGCCTGACGCGCCGCGAGACGCTCATGCGCACTGATCATCCGGCTCGCCGCATCGCGCTTCAGGGCATTGGGAACGCGCGCCGCGACGCTTGCCGCGTCGCCGTCAAGCCCGAGCCGGCGCGTCGCCTGCTCGACCGCGGCGCGGTGCTGCGCGGCCACGATCCGCTGCTTCTCCCGGTCGCGCTCGGCGGCGGCGATGCGGTTGCGGTCGGCGGCGAGGGTGTCGATGGCGTCCCCCCCGGCGAGCAGCGCGTCATCAACCTCCAGCGCCGCGAGTGCGGCGTCCAGCGCCCCGGCGCGGTCGCGCTCGCGGACGAGATCGTGCGCGGCCCGCTCGCGCTGCGCCACCGCCGCCTGAAGCTGCGCCTCGGCGTCGGCCGGCACCGCGGGAACGGGGCCCAGCGCCGCCCGCGCGGCCGCTGCCCGCGCGATCGCCGCCCGTGCCGGTGCCGTCGCGCGGATGCGGGCGAGGCGCGAGCGTTCGGCGTGCAGCACCGCCGCCTCCCGGGCGCCCGCCGCCCGTGCCGCCAGCAGCCCGGCGTGCTCTTCCGCCGCATGCCGATAGGCGTCGGGCTCCACCGCGCGCCGGTCCAGGTCCGCCTTCGCGGCCTTGAACGCATCGAGCGCCGCATGCAGTGCGCGCCGGCCGCGCCGGTCGCCGGCCAGCCGGCCCGCCTCCTCGGCGAGCCGGTCGGCGAGCGCGCGGAAGCCGGAAAGCCCGGTGTGCGCCTGCAGGATGCTCTCGCCGGCCTCGCCCTTGCCTTCCAGGATCGCCGCGCCGCCGCGGCGCAGCTCGGCGCCGTCGAGGCCGAAGACGCTGAAAAACCGCTCGCGCGTGACGCCGCCGAGATAGGCCGCGATGGCGCTCTCCGGCAGCGCCTGATCGGCCGCATCGCACAGATCGTCCTTGCGGCCCTTGCGGCGGAAGAACGTGGCCTGCCGCCCGTCATCGGCGCGCAGGCCGATGCCCACGCGCAGTGCGCGCGCCTCATGGCGGAACGCGAACTCGGTGCGATGCGGGAAGCCGAACAGCACGTCGCCGATCGCGGCGAGGGCGGTCGACTTGCCGGCCTCGTTCGCGCCGAGCACGACATGCAGCCCGCGCTCGGTGGGAAAGTCGAGCGTGACATCCGCGAGGTGGCCGTAGCGGGCGAGAATGAGGTGCGTCAGTCGCATGCCGTGCCGCCGCCGGCGAGCCGGTGCGCGACCACCTGCCACGCCTCCGGCGCGAGCGCCCGCAGCGCCGCCTCCGTCTCCGGCAGGTCGGGCGGTGCGCGGCCCGGCAGAGGCGGCACCTGGTTCGCGAGGCTTCGCAACTCGGCGAGCAGATCGCGCAGCAGGTCGGGGTCGTCGAGGGCGGCCTGAAACACGGCCGCGAGCTGATCTTCGGCGTCCGGCGCGGCCGCGGCCGGCGGGCGGGTCAGCACGCGCACCTGCTCGACAAACACGTCCGTGCCGGCGGCCGCGGCGGCGTTGCGGGCTTCGGCGTCGATCGCGTCGGGCTCGGCGAGCATGGCCGCGTGCTGTGCCGTGGCCCCGGTGAGCGTGACACGCGCGAACAGCGGCCGGCCCTCGGCCGCGCCCTGTGCTTGGGCGAGGGCGAAGCGCAGCCGCAGCGCGACCTCCTCCGCCGTCGCGGCGCCGTTGAGGTCGACCGCGACGTGCGCCCAGCGCAGCACGTCGATCGCACGATGCTCGACCGTTTCGACGCGCCCGTTCCGCACCTCCACGAGCGCACAGCCCTTGGCCCCGGTCTCGCGCACATGGCGGCCCTGGAGGTTGCCGGGAAAGACGATCCAGGGCCGCTCATGCAGCGTGCGGCGCGCGTGGATGTGGCCGAGCGCCCAGTAGTCGTAGCCCTTCATCGCGAGCGACGCCACGCGGCACGGCGCGTAGGTCTCGTGCTCGCCCGGATCTTCCGCGGAGGTGTGCAGCAGCCCGATGTTGAACAGTCCCGGGCGCGGCGGCGGGTAGGCGGCGGAGAGATCCTCCGTCACCGCGCGGTTCGGAAAGGACTGGCCATGGATCGCCACGCCATGCGCTTCGAGCACCAATGTCTCCGCCTTGCGCGCCGAGAGCACCGTGACGCTGGGCGGCGGCTGCAGATGGCGCGTCAGCACCGAGCTCGCGTCGTGGTTGCCGCGGATCAGGATGCAGGGCCGGTTCAGCCGCCGCATCTCGCGCCCGAAGAACAGGCCGGTGTTGAAGTCGCGCCAGTTGGAATCGTAGAGGTCGCCGGCGATCAGGACGAACGCCACGTCCTCGGCGATCGCGAGGTCGATCAGGCTGCTGAACGCGCGGCGGGTGGGGTCCTGCGTGACATGCGCCGGCACGTCATCGCGGCGCATCAGGCCGGCCAGCGGGCTGTCGAGATGGATGTCGGCAGCGTGGATGAACTTCATGCGCGGGAATCTAGCCCTCCCGTCGCGTTCCCGCGAGGGGTCGCGGCCGCCCCGCTCATGCCGGCATCGCGATCGCGCGTCCTGCGCGCACCGGGCGTGGCAAGGCGGCATGCAGGGTCGCCAGGCGGTCGAGCTTCGTGCGCACCGCCGGCAGCATCGCGCAGCTTCGCTTGGCCTGCATGTCGACATGCAGCATCATCTGTTCGCATGTCGCCGCCGCGACGTCGTCATCGGTGCGGTAGAGGGTCTGGAAGATGTGCAGGCGCTTGTCATCGGCGCCGAGGATCTGCGTGGTGATGTAGAACCGTGCGTCCTGCGGCAATTCGCGCAGATGCATGATGTGTGTCTCGACGGCGTAGAAGCTGTGGCCCTGCGCCGTGTATGCGGGGCCGGCGCCGATCGCGGCCAGCAGCGCGTCCGACCCGTGGCCGAACACGTGCAGGTAGCGGCTTTCGGTCATGTGACCGTTATAGTCGATCCAGCCCGGCTCGACCCGGCCGCTGAACGCGCGCAGGGGCGCCTCGTCGGATTCGCGCCGGGGGTGCGATTGCCAGAGCGCGCGCTCCCATTCGACGAAGACGCGACCCGCGCCGCAATCGTTTGCCCGCAGCGCCTGCAGGATGCCGACGAGGCAGTCGTCACGCTGCCGCTCCAGCACGTGCGCCGATGCGTCGCCGGCCTGCGCATCGGATTGTGCGACAAGCTTTTCGCTCAGTGCCTCCGACAGCTCCGGCACGTTCGCGAACTTGGTCCACGGCCATTGCAGCGATGGCCCGAACTGCCGCAGGAAATGCCGCATCCCCGCCTCGCCGCCGGCCATGCGATAGGTGAGGAAGGGCCCGAAGATCGCCCAGCGCAGGCCGGGGCCGAAGCGGAGCGCGTCGTCGATTTCCTCGACGGTCGCGACGTCGTCGTGCAGCAGCCACATGGCCTCGCGCCACAGCGCCTGCGCCATCCGGTTGCCGAGGAAGCCGTCGATCTCGCGGCGCAGCGGCAGCGGATGCATGCCGAGGCGGCGATAGAAGGCGGCGGCGCGCTCGATCGTCGCCGCGCTCGTGCGCGCGCCGCCGCACAGCTCGACCAGCGGCATCAGGTAGGACGGGTTGAACGGATGCGCGACGAGGAAGCGCGACGGGTCGCGAAGGCCGGATTGCAGCCGCGACGGCAGCAGGCCGGACGTGGAGGAGGCGATGATCACCCCGTCGCGCAATGCCGCCTCGGCCTGCGCCAGCAGCGCGATCTTCAGGTCTTCCCGCTCGGGCAGGCTCTCCTGCAGCAGGTCCGCGGCCTCCGCCGCCGCCTCCGGCCGGCGCACGATGCGCCATGTGCCGGGCTTCGGCAGCGGGGCGATGGTGAGCGTGGCATAGGCGCGGCGCGCGTTCTCCAGGGTCTCGTCCAGCTTGCGTTCGGCCTCGGGGTCCGGATCGCAGACGACCGCGTCGAGCCCATTCAGCACGGCGCGCGCCGCCCAGCCGCCACCGATCAGCCCGCCCCCGAGCAGGCCGATGGTCCTGATCTCCGCAGTGTCGTTCATGAAGCCCTCTGCCGCCGACGTCCTCCGCGTCAGCCTAGCCTTGCTGCGACAGGGGCGCTATCTGGGCGGCGACCTTCAGGCCGGCAGGTTCGGCGATGCTTCGTAGTTCACCGCGAAATCCGCGGGCGGCGTCGGACCCCAGAGATAGAAACTGTTTTCCGGCGGATGCGCCTGCGCGTCCCAGTCGGCATCGACCGGGATGTAGTCGATGTCGGACGAGTATTCGGCAAAGCTGCCCCACGGGTCGCGCACATAGTGGAAGTAGTTGGAGCCGAGGACGTGCCGCCCGAGGCCCCAGCCGGCGGCGAACCCGGAATCCGCCATCTGCATCGCCCCCAGCCCGACTTCATGGATCGAGCCCACGTCCCAGGAGCAATGGTGCAGACCCGGCGCGTCGGATTTCGCGAAGGCGAGCAGGTGATGGTCGCTGCCGTGCACGCCGTGCATGAAGGCGACCGCACCCGCCTCATCGGACAGCCGCAGTCCCAGCACGTCGCGGTAGAAGCGCACCGAGGTGCCGATGTCGCGGCAGAAGATCAGCGCGTGTGCCATCCGCCGCGGCCGCACTTGGGCGGTCGCACCGCGCGTCGGCGCGCCGCGCGCGTTCGGCCCGGCGGAGATGTTGTCGGTCGGCGACTTCGCATTCGGCGAGGTCTTTTCCGCAACCTTGATCTCGACCGGCGTGCCGTCGCAGTCGTGGAACCACAGCCCGTTGCTCTCCACGCCCGCCGGCGGCTCGATGCGCGCAATCCCCTGCGCATCGAGCCGGGCGCGGAACCGCGCGACGTCGTCGGCGAACGCGCCGAAGGAGAGGTAGCGCAACCGCTTCGCCGCCCCCGGCCGGATCTGCACCCAGCGATGCCCGCCGCCCGCCACGCCGAGCGCGATCCCGTCGCCGGCCTCCGCCACGTCGAGGCCGAACGTCGTATAGAAGCGCTGCGCCTGCGCGACGTCGGGCACCTGGAGGCCGAAATGGTCGAGCGAATGCACGCCCAGCACGTCCGCCCGCCGCGTCGGTGCGATATAGCCGTGGATCGCGGTCATCGTCTCCTCCCCGACGGGGTCACGTTGCGTACGAGGCGTCCTTGGCATCCAGGATCTGCTTCATCTCGGCGAAGTGGGCGTTGGAATAGGGCGGATAGTTCTCCCACGCCTTCGCCGTGTGCTCGGCGAGCTCATGCGGCATCACGTTCAGCGGCCGGCCGGTGGAATAGGCGAGCACCACGGTCCGCGCCGCGCGCTCAAGGTAGTAGAGATCGTCGAACGCCTCGGCGACCGTCGGCGCCACCACCAGCACGCCGTGGTTGCCGAGCATCATCCGCCGGTGCGGGCCGATGGCCTCGGCAATGCGCACCCCCTCATCGGCATTGTTGGCGAGCCCGCCGTAGCCGAGGTCGATCGCGACGCGGCGGTAGAAGCGCGCGCAGTTCTGCTCCAGCGGCGGGATCGACGGATCGGCCAGTGCGGCGAGCGTGGTGCCGTATTTCGGATGCAGGTGCAGCACGCAGCGCGCATGCGGCACCAGCCGGTGCAGCGCGCCGTGGATGCTCCATGCCGACGGGTCCGGCGCGCCCGGCCGATCCAGCGTACTGCGGTCGTCGGCGTTGCAGAGCAGCAGTTCGCTCGCCCGCATGCGGGAGAAATGCCGCCAGCGCGGGTTGATCAGGAACTGCTTGCCGTCGTCGGAGACGGCGAGGCTGAAATGGTTGGCCACCGCCTCATGCCAGCCGTACTCCGCCGCCAGGCGGAACGCCGCCGCCAGGTCCACGCGCTGCTGCCAGTGTTCCGCCTGCTCGCCGCCCCGCGCCTTGAGCCGCACTGCTGTTGCCGACATCGCAACCTCCCGTTCGGACCGTCTTCCGGACCCCTATCCTGGCAGGGGCGCGCGTGCGAGAGAAGCGGGAAGGGGCTTGAGATGCCGGGGCGAAAGCTTTAGGCATAAAATAAACGCGGAGGGGGCTCGAACAATGGGTTTGACGCGCAGGGAGTTGACGCGCCGGGAAGTGACGCGCCGGGGGCTGGTTGCAGGCGGCGTCGCGCTCGGCATGGGCAGCATGCTCGTGCCCGCGCGGCGCGCCGGGGCGGATGCGGGCAGCGTCTCCATCGCCTACAACGTGGGCCTGCCGTCCTGGGACCCGACCGTGGGCCCGTCGGCGGTCAACCCGACGATCCAGGCGATCTATCAGTCGGTGTTCGACCAGTATGTCGGCCAGAACCCCGACCTCTCCTTCACCCCCGGCCTGCTGGAGAAGTGGGGCTGGAACGCGGCCGGCACCGAAGTATGGATGGACGTGCGCAAGGCCGTCGTCTGGCACGACGGCACGCCGCTGACACCCGAGGACGTGCGCTGGTCGCTGACCCGGGCCGGCGACCCCAAGAGCGGCAATCCGATCCAGTTCATCTGGGGCAACCTGAGCGGCTTCAAAATCGACGGCCAGCGCGTGACCGCGCAGGCGAAGCAGTTCGATCCGGTGCTGTTCAAGTGGATGGCGTTCCTCACCGGCTACGTGCTGCCGCGCGCCTATTACGAGAAGGTCGGGCCGGAGGGGTTCGAGAAGAAGCCGGTCGGCACCGGCCCTTACATGGTGGATGCCTATGAGCGCAACGCGTTCCTGCGGCTGAAGGCCAACCCGCACTACTGGGGCGGCAAGCCCGCGATCGACACGGTGGTGTTCAAGTTCGTCACCGATGCCTCGGCCCGCGTCGCCGAGATCGAATCCGGCGCCTCCGACGTGACGCTGGAGATCCCGTACGAGGAGTTCGACCGGCTGAAGAAGAAGCCGGGGCTCAAGGGCGTCACCACGCCGATCTCCGACATCGGCATGATCTTCATCACCAACGTGGCCCCGATGCTGGATGAGAACGTGCGCCAGGCGATGGTGCATGCGGTGGACAAGAAGCTGCTCGTCGACAAGCTGCTGCGCGGCTACGGCGTGCCGATCGACACGCTGGAGGCGCCGCAGTACGAGGCCTTCGACCCGTCGATCAGGACGCCGCACGACCCGAAGCTGGCGGTGGAATACCTGAAGAAGAGCGGCTTCTCGAAGTCGAAGCCGGTGAAGTTCACCATCCAGACCACGCGCGGCTTCAAGCCCAAGGACTACGAGATGATCCAGGCGATCGTCGGCATGTGGCGCAACGTGGGCATCCACGCCGACATCGAGGTGTACGAGATCGCCAAGCATTTCGAGCTGCGCATGGCGCACAAGCTCGCACCGGCCGCGTTCTACAACTGGGGCAACGCGATCGGCGATCCCACCACCTCCACCGGCTTTGCGATGTTCGGCCCCTCGCCGCACTCGGCCTGGAAGACGAAGGACGTGGACGCGCTGATCGGCCCGCTCTGGGGCGAGCGGGACGAAGCCAAGCGCATCGCCGGCTGGAAGGCCGTGGACCGCTACGTCGCCGAGCACGCGCTGGTGCTGCCGCTGCTGCAGTATGTGCAGCCGATCGTGCACAAGGACACCGTGAAGGTGGTGCCGAGCATTTCCGGTTCGCTGCAGCCGGCGCGCTTCACGCGGGCCTAGTGGCGGCGCGAGCCTTCACCCTCCCAGCCTTCGGCCGGGCCCCTCCCTCTCCCGCAAGCGGGAGAGGGGTTCTCCGTCCGCAGCCCTGCTTTCCCTCTCCCGCTCTGCGGGAGAGGGAGGGGCCCATCGCGCAGCGATGGGAGGGTGAGGGCGGGCGCCGCCCGCGCTGAGCCTGCATGCTCGCTCGCCGCATCCTGCTGCGTCTGCTGCAAGCCGTGCCGACGCTCATCGGCGTGGCGGTGCTTGTGTTCGTGCTGGTGCGCGTGGTGCCCGGCGATCCGGTGGCGATGATGATCCCGCCGGGCGCCTCGCCCGACGATGTGCGCCGGCTGCATGCGCTCTACGGCCTCGACCGCTCGATCCCGGCGCAGTTCGCGCTGTGGGCGGAGCAGGCGGTCACCGGCAATTTCGGCATTTCCATCACCACGCGCCAGTCCGTCACCGGCCTGATCCTCGGCCGCCTGCCGGCGACGCTCGAACTCGTCGCGCTGGCGACGCTGATCGCGGTCGTGCTGGGCGTGGCGCTCGCGGTGCTCGGCACGCGCCGTGCTGGCCGCGCGGGCGAGGTCGCGGTGGATGCCTTCGCCGGCTTCGCGCTCGCGGTGCCCGATTTCCTGTGGGGCCTCGCCTTCATCGTCGGCTTCGGCGTGCTGCTGCCGTTGCTGCCGATCTCGGGTCGCGCCGATCCCACGCAGGCGATCGCCGCCTCTTCGGGCTTCATCCTGATCGAATCGCTGGCCCGCCTGCGCTTCGCCGCGGCCGGCGACGTGCTCGCGCACATGCTCATGCCGGCGACCGCGCTCGCCCTGCCGCTCGCGGCGATGATCGCGCGGGTGCTGAAGGCATCGCTTGCCGAGCAGATGGGCCAGGACTACGCGCTGCTCGCGCGCGTGAAGGGGTTTTCGCCGCTGCACGTGATCGTCGCCGAGGCGCTGCGCAACGCCGCCATCCCGACAGTCAGCCTGACCGGCGTGCAGGTGACGTTCCTGGTCGGCGGCACGGTGCTGATCGAGCGCATCTTCTCCTATCCCGGCATCGGCAACCTCGCGATCGACGCGGTCATCAACCGCGACCTGCCGCTGATCCAGGGCCTCATCATCACCTTCGCCGTGCTGTTCATCCTGATCAACCTCGCCCTCGACCTGTCCTACGCGGCGCTGGACCCGCGGCTGCGCCGTGGCTGAGCGGCGGCGGTTGCTGCGCAACTGGCGCGTGCTGCTGGGCGGCGGGCTGCTGCTGGCACTCGCCATCGCCGCCGTGTTCGCGCCTGTGCTCGCGCCCTACGATCCGCTGGACCAGGATCTCGCCGCCCAGCTCGTGCCGCCCGACTGGCAGTTCTTCAACGCCGCCGCGCATGCGCTGGGCACCGACAGTCTCGGCCGCGACGTGCTCTCCCGCCTGATCTGGGGCAGCCGCGTGGCGCTGACGGTGGCGCTGGTGGCGGGCGCGCTCACCGCGCTCGCCGGCACGGCGCTCGGCCTCGCCGCCGGGTTCTTCGGCGGCTGGCTCGATGCGCTGATCTCCCGCCTCGTGGACGTGTGGTCCTCGTTTCCTCCGGTGCTGCTCTCGATCATCCTGGTGGCCCTGATCGGCACCGGCCTATGGTCGGTCGTGGTCGCGATCGTGGTGATCGACTGGACGCGCTTCTGCCGCGTCGTGCGGGCGGAGACGCTCAAGCAGCGCGGGATGGATTATGTCGATGCGGCGGTGGTCGCCGGCCTGGCGCCGCGCGCGATCCTGTGGCGCGAGGTGGTGCCGAACGTGCTGCCGCTGGTGCTCGTGCTGCTGACGCTGGAGATGGGGATCGCGGTCGTGGTGGAGGCGATCCTGTCCTTCGTCGGCCTCTCCATCTCCTCGGACGCGCCGAGCTGGGGCGGCATGATCGCCGAGGGGCGCACCATCGTGCACGAGGCGCCCTGGGTGCTCGTCGGCGCGATGGCAGTGCTGCTCGCGACCGTGCTCGGCTTCAACCTGCTCGGCGACGGGCTGAAGGCCGAGCTGGACCCGGTGCTGCGATGAGGGCCGTTACGATGAGCGGGGCGCGGCTGCTGGAGATCGGGCATCTGTCGGTGGCACTCGGCGGCGGGGCGGCCGTGCTGCGCGACGTCTCGCTCGGCGTGGCGGCGGGCGAGGTGCACGGGCTGGTCGGCATGTCGGGCGCCGGCAAGTCCATGATCGGCCGCGCGGTGCTCGGCATCCTGCCGCCATCGGCGCGGGTGATTGCGGGCAGCATCCGCCTGGACGGGCGCGAGCTGGTCGGCATGACGGAGCGGGCGCGCCGCGCCGCGGGCAGCACGCTCGCGCTGATCCCGCAGGACCCGCTGTCGGCGCTGAACCCGGTGCACCGCATCGCGGCGCAGATGACGGACGTGATGCGGCTGCGCGCACGCCTCTCGCGCGCGGCGGCGCTCGCGCGGGCGGAGGCGCTGCTGGCCGAGGTGCATATCCGCGATCCCGCCGCCGTTCTTCGCCGCTATCCGCACGAGCTTTCCGGCGGCATGCGGCAGCGCGTGCTGATCGCTACCGCCTTCGCCTGCGCGCCGCGGCTGATCGTCGCCGACGAGCCGACCACGGCGCTGGACGTCACGGTGCAGAAGCAGATCCTGCGCCTGATCCGCGAGATGCAGCACCGGCACGGCACCGCCATCCTGTTCATCACGCACGATCTCGGCGTGGTGGCGAAGATCTGCGCCACCGTCACGGTGCTGCAGCACGGCGCCATCGTGGAGCAGGCGCCGGTTGCCGACATCGTTGCCCGCCCGCGCCATCCGTATACGCGCGCGCTGTTCGCCGCCACGCCGCGCTACGACCGGCCGGAGGCGCTGCGGCCGCTCGCCGGCGAGCTGCTCGCATGAGCGGCGCGCTGCTGCGCGCGGAGGCGCTGCGCGTCGCGTTCGCCGATCGGGCGCGCAAGCGCCCGTTCCGCTCGGCACCGCGGGTCGAGGTGCTGCACGGCGGCGATTTCGCGATCCATGCCGGCGAGGCGGTGGGCATCGTGGGCGAGTCCGGATCGGGCAAGACCACGCTCGGCCGCGCGCTGGTGCGGCTGCTGGAGCCGGCGGGCGGGCGCGTCGTGTTCGACGGCACCGACATCACGCATGCGCCGGAGCCGACGCTGCGCGGCCTGCGCGCGCGCATGCAGATGGTGTTCCAGAACCCGCTGGCCTCCCTCAACCCGCGCCGCACAATCGCGGCCAGCGTCGCGGCACCGCTGGTGGCGCGGGGCGAGCGGGCGGTGCGCGCGCCGGTGCTCGCGGCGCTGGAGCGGGCCGGGCTGAGTGCCGTCCTCGCCGGGCGCTATCCACACCAGCTCTCGGGCGGGCAGCGCCAGCGCGTCGGCATCGCGCGCGCCATCGTCACACGCCCCGACTTCATCCTCGCCGACGAGATCGTCTCCGGCCTCGATGTCGCCACACAGGCGCAGATCCTCGACCTGCTGCGCACGCTGCGACGCGAGATGGGGCTGGCGCTCGCCTTCATCACGCATGACCTCTCGGTGGTGCGCGTGCTGTGCGAGCGGGTGGTGGTGATGCGCCAGGGCGCGATCGTGGAGGAGGGCGGCTGCGCCGCCGTGTTCGCGGCCCCGCGCCATCCCTACACCCGCCGCCTGCTCGCCGCGATCCCGCTGCCGGAGGTGGACGACGCATGGCTCGACGCCGCCGAGCCCGATGCGGACGCGGCCTGACAGGGTGCCGCGCCCGCTCTATGCTGCCACGTCATGCGCGTTTTCCTCTACGGCACGCTGCTGCGGCGCGCGTTGCTGGACCGGCTTGCCGGCCGGGCCGTGCCGACGACGCCCGCCGCGGTCGCGGGCTGGCAGCGGGTTGCCATGCGCGGCGGCGCCTATCCGACATTGCGCCGCGGCCGTGGGCGGGTCGCCGGGTGCATCGCGACGGTCGACGCACCCATGCTGCGCCGCCTCGGCGGCTATGAGGGCGCGCGCTATCGCCTGCGCCCGCTGACCGTGCAGATCCCGCGCGGGGCGGTGCGCGCGCATGCCTGGATCGCGGACGCGGCCACGCGCCGGCCTTGGCCCTGAGGAGAAGCGAAATGCTGCAAGCCCCGCCAGCAACGCCCGGCATGCGCGAGGATGAGATCGACACGCCGGCGCTGATGCTCGATCTCGATGCGTTCGAATACAACCTCGACCACATGGCGGCCCGCGTCGCCGGCACCGGCGCCAGGCTGCGGCCGCACGCCAAGACGCACAAATCGCCGGTGGTCGCGGCGTTGCAGGCGGCGCGCGGCGCCGTCGGCCAGTGCGTGCAGAAGGTGGCCGAGGCCGAGGTGCTCGCCTGGGGCGGCGTGCCCGACATCCTGGTCAGCAACGAGGTCGCGGGCAGTGCCAAGCTCGCGCGGTTGGTGGCGCTCGCGCGCATCGCCCGCGTCGCGGTCTGCGCCGACGACACGGCGCAGGTCGCGGCCCTGGCGGCGGCGGCGCAGGACGGCGGCGTGCGCCTCTCGGTGCTGGTGGAGATCGACTGCGGCGCCGGCCGCTGCGGCGTGGCACCCGGGCCGGACGCGGTGGCGCTGGCGCAAACCATCGCCGCCTCGCCGCATCTGCGCTTCGCCGGCCTGCAGGCCTATCACGGCGGCGCGCAGCACCTGCGCAAGCCCGAGGAGCGCGCGGTGGCGATCGGCCACGCCACGGACGGCACGCGGCGCACCGTGGAGCAGTTGCGGCAGGTCGGGCTCGAGTGCGCGATCGTCGGCGGCGCCGGCACCGGCACCTTCGCGCTGGAGGCGGCGAGCGGCGTCTACAACGAGTTGCAGGCCGGCAGCTATTGCTTCATGGACGCCGACTACGCCCGCAACCTCAACGAGTCCGGCCGCCCGGTCAGCGAGTTCCACCACGCGCTGTTCGTGCTGGCGACGGTGATGAGCGCGCCGCGCCCCGGCGTCGCCGTGCTCGATGCCGGGCACAAGGCGGTGGCGGTGGATTCCGGCCTGCCGCTGCCCTGGCAGCGCCCGGGCCTGCGCTACGTCTCCGCCTCCGACGAGCACGGCACGCTGCATTTCGGCCCCGAGAGCGCGGCGCCGAAGCTCGGCGAGAAGCTGCGGCTCATCCCCGGCCATTGCGACCCGACCGTCGATCGCTACGACTGGTATGTCGGAGTG
>JAFKFJ010000033.1 GCA_017307335.1 Alphaproteobacteria bacterium
GGCGGCGAGGGTGGCGTGGGCGGCTTGCGGGCGATGGTCCTGCTCTCCTGTTGCGGCGGCGCGAATTGCGCTCGCCGAAGCGCTGTGCTGGGCGGCCGGCAGGAACAGCCACGCCGGCGGCGCCATCGCTGCCAGCGCGGGCGCCGCCCCGACCCGCCGCCGCGCGTGCCGCAGCCGCTGCGCCGCCTGCCCGGCCAGCGCACGGTGGTTGTAGGTCGGGCGGGGCAGCACGGCGATCGGCACCAGAACCGGAATCTGCAGCCAACGGTTCCAGCGTGGCAGCTGCACAAGATTGTCGGCGCCCATGAGCCAGACGAATCGGACCCTGGGAAAGCGCCGGCGCAAGGCGGCAAGGGTGGCGAGCGTATAGCGCGTGCCGAGCGTTGCCTCGATCGCGGTCGCGACCACCCGCCGCCCGTCCGCGATCGACCGCGCCGCGGCGAGCCGCGCCGGCAGCGCCGCCATGCCGCGCCGCGGCTTCAACGGGTTACCGGGCGAGACGAGCAGCCAGACCTGGTGCAGCCGCAGCCGCCGGCGTGCCAGCAGCGCGATGTGGCGATGCCCGGCATGGGCCGGATTGAACGAGCCCCCGAGCAGGCCGACCCGCGTGCGCCGCCGGTCGCCCCAGCGCGGAAGCGCGTCGTTCAGGGCCGCACCTGGCCGCTGCCGGTCAACACGTAGCGGAACGTGGTCAACTGCTCGAGCCCGACCGGTCCGCGCGCATGGATGCGCCCGGTCGCGATCCCGATCTCGGCGCCGAACCCGAACTCACCGCCATCGCAGAACTGCGTCGAGGCGTTCCAGAGCGCGACCGCGCTGTCGACGCCGGCGAGGAACTGCGCCGCCGCCGCCGCGTCCTCGGTGATGATCGCGTCGGTGTGCTCGCTGCCGTGGCGGTGGATATGCGCGAGCGCCGCCGCGACGCCGTCCACCACGGCGACCGAGAGCACGGCGTCGAGCCATTCCATGTCGAAATCGCCCGCGGCCGCCGCCGGCAGCTCCGGGCAGATCGCGCGCGCGCGCGCGTCGGCGCGGAAGTCGCAGCCGAGCGCCCGCAGATCGGCGGTCAGCAGCGGCAGCAGCGACGGGGCCACGGCGGCGTCGATCAGCAGCGTCTCGGTCGCCCCGCACACGCCGGTGCGGCGCATCTTCGCGTTCGCCAGCACGCGCCGCGCCATCGCCGGATCGGCGGCCGCATGGACGTAGGTGTGGCAAAGCCCCTCGGCGTGCGCGAGCACGGGCACCCGCGCCTCAGCCTGCACCCGCTGCACGAGGCTCTTGCCGCCGCGCGGGATGATGAGGTCGATCAGGCCGGCGCCGCCCAGCATCGCGCCGACATAGGCGCGGTCGGTCTCCGGCGGGATCGCGATCGCCGCCGCGGGCACGCCGCCCTGCTGCAACCCTTCCAGGAGTGCCGCGTGAATTGCCCGCGCGGAGCGAAAGCTTTCCGACCCGCCGCGCAGGATGACCGCGTTGCCGGATTTCAGACAGAGCCCCGCGGCATCCGCGCCGACATTCGGGCGGCTTTCATAGATCATGCCGATCACGCCGATCGGCGTCGCGATGCGCTGGATGCGCAGGCCGTTCGGTCGTGTCCAGTCGGCGAGCACGCGGCCGAGCGGATCGGGCAGGGCCGCGATGTCGTCGAGCCCCTGCGCCATCGCCGCGATGCGCGCCGGCGTCAGCGCCAGCCGATCGCGAAACGCCGGGGTGCCGCGACCGGCGTCGAAGGCGGCGAGATCGGCCGCATTCGCCTCGGCGATCGCAGGCGCGTGGCGCCGCAGCGCGGCCGCCGCCGCAACCAGTGCCGCGTTGCGCGCCGCGGCCGGCATGCGCGCCAGCTGCCCCGACGCTTCGCGCGCATCGCGCGCCGCCATGCGCAGCCAGTTGGTGGCCGTGTCGGTCTCGACGTGCATCCGGCTTCTCCTCGGCGCATCCTGCCGCGGGTCAGGCGCCAGCGAAAGCCTGTTGCGCGCAGGGTCGCCGCGCGCGCCCCGCCCGACGGCCAGGAGGAGCCGCGAACCCATGCCACAGTCCATTGCTGCGGTTGCGCTCGTCGTCCGCGACTATGATGAGGCCAGAGAGTATTACCAGAAACTCCTCGGCTTCGATCTGATCGAGGACACGCCCCTGGATGGAGACAGGCGCTGGGTGATGGTCGCCCCGCGCGGGTCGCAATGCCGGCTCTTGCTGGCGCGGGCCGCCACGCCCGAGCAGCGCGCACGGGTGGGCGCGCAGACCGGCGGGCGGGTGTTCCTGTTCCTGCACACTGAGGATTTCTGGCGCGACTACCACGCATTCCAGGCCCGCGGCGTGCTGTTCCGCGAAGCGCCGCGCGAGGAACCTTATGGAACCGTGGCGGTCTTTCAGGACCTCTACGGCAATCTCTGGGACCTGATCGAGATGCGCACGCCGGGTGCGTCAGAGTAGCGCCAGATCGTCGCGGTGGATCAGCTCGTCGCGCCCGCGCCAGCCGAGGATCGCCTCGATCTGCTCGCTGCGGTGCCCGATGATGCGCGCGGCATCGGCACTCGCGTAGGCGGAAAGCCCCCGGCCGAGCAGCGTTCCGTCCGGCCCGCGCACCTCCACTGCATCGCCGCGCTCGAACCGGCCGGCGAGCGTGCGCACGCCGGCCGGCAGCAGCGACCGCCCGGCCGCGAGCGCCCGCGCCGCGCCGGCATCCACCGTGATTGTGCCGAGCGGTTGCAGCGCGCCGAGAATCCACCGCTTGCGCGCCGAGCGGCCTTCGGGAACCGGCAGGAACCAGGTGCAGCGCGCGC
>JAFKFJ010000276.1 GCA_017307335.1 Alphaproteobacteria bacterium
CGTCTCCAACCCCGTGCCCGCCGGCACGCCGCGCGCGCGCCACCCGGCCCTGTGCCAGCAGGTGCTCGGCGCCGGCGAGTTCGTGCTCGGCTATCCCGACAACGGTGGCTACCTGCCGCCGAGCCCGCGCGTGGCGAGCGCGCGCGACCCGGATCATCTGCTCCCCGACCCGCCGGGCGATCCGGGGCGGCAGCGCCCGCGCTTCGTGGCCGCCGCCGCGCCGGTGCAGCGCGATTTCGGGCGCAACGGCAGCTACTTCGTGGTCCGCCAGATCGAGCAGGATGTCGCGGCGTTCGACGCCTACGTGGAGCGGCAGGCGGAGGCGCTGCGCGCCGCGGGCCGGCTGTGGGACGAGGCGGCGGAGGCGGATCGCGCCGGCGTGCTGGCGGAGCTGATCGCGGCCAAGCTGGTCGGCCGCTGGCGCAGCGGCGCCTCGCTGGTCCGCCATCCCGCCACCCCGGCCGGGGGTGCGCCGGACAACGACTTCCTGTTCGGCCGCGACGATGCGGAGGGGCTGCGCTGCCCGTTCGGCGCCCATATCCGCCGCGCCAACCCGCGCGATGCGTTCGACGCCGACGATCCGGCGGGACAGGCCGCGATCGTCAACCGCCACCGCATCCTGCGGGTCGGGCGGCCCTATGTCCCCGCGGCGCCGGGCGAGCGGCCGGGGGCGATCTTCATGTGCCTCAATGCCGATATCGAGCGGCAGTTCGAGTTCGTGCAGCAGACCTGGCTGCTCGGCCGCAGCTTCGCGGGGCTGGAGAACGAGCGCGACCCGGTGCTGGCGGCGAACGGCGCGGGGGCGACGTTCACCATCCCGACCCGCCAGGGGCCGCTGCGCCTCACCGGGCTCGCTGCGTTCACCCGCGTGCGCGGCGGCGGCTATTTCTTCATGCCGAGCCGGAGCGCGATCCGCTTCCTCTGCCAATAGCCGCCGGCGGAGCTATGCTGCGGCCGCCCCCGTGCAGGAGCCGCCCCTGTCGTCCGCCGCCCCGGCCCGCCACGCGGCGGTCGCCTTCATCCTCGTGGCTCTCGGGATCGACGCGGTCGGCATCGGCATCGTGATCCCGATCCTGCCCGAGCTTGTCCGCCGGCTGGCGGGGCTCGACCGGGCGCATGCGTCGATCGCGCTCGGCGGCGTGGTCGCGGCCTTCGCGCTGGCGCAGCTCTTCGCCTCGCCGGTGCTCGGCGCGCTCTCCGACCGGTTCGGCCGCCGCCCGGTGCTGCTGGCCTCGATCGCGGGGATCGCCGCCAACTACCTTCTGCTCGCCTGGGCGCCGAGTCTCGGCTGGATCTATCTCGGCCGGCTGTTGGCCGGCGCCACCTCGGCCAACGTCGCCACCGCCAGCGCCTACATCGCCGATGTGACGCCGGAGGCGCTGCGCGCGCGCCGCTTCGGGCTGGTGAGCGCGACGTTCGGCGTGGGCTTCGTGCTCGGGCCGGCGCTCGGCGGATGGCTGGGCGCGATCGACCTGCGGCTGCCGTTCGTGATCGCGGCGGCGCTGGCGGCGGCCAACCTGCTGTACGGGCTGTTCGTGCTGCCGGAGAGCCTGGCGCCCGAGAACCGGCGCCCCTTTGCCTGGCGCGGCACCAGCCCGGTCGCGGCCCTGCGCACGCTGGCGGCGGACGCGGTGCTGCGGCGGCTGGCGCTGGCGTGGTCGTGCCAGTGGCTCGGCCTCGGCACGCTGCAGACCGTGTTCGTGCTCTACACCGGCGCCCGCTTCGGCTGGGGGCCGCCGCAGAACGGCATGGCGCTGGCGGTGGTGGGGATCAGCGGGGCGCTGGTGCAGACCCTGCTGGTCCGCCCGGTCACCCAGCGCCTCGGCGAGCGGCGTGCGGCGCTGGTGGGCTACCTTGCCAGCGGCGCGTCCTACGTTGTGCTCGCCCTGGCGCCGGCGGGCTGGGTGATCTACCCGGCGATCGTCGGCAACGCGCTCGGCCAGATCGCGGTGCCGGCGGCGCGGGCGATGGTGTCCATGCGCGTCGGCCCGCAGCGGCAGGGGAGCACCTTCGGCGCTCTCTCCGTCGTCGAGGGTCTCACCGCCATCGTGAGCCCGATGCTCGCCTCCGCCCTGTTTTCCGTCTTCGCCCGCCCGGACGCCGTGCCGCACCTGCCGGGCGCGCCGTTCCTGCTGGCGGCGGCGGCGTTCCTGGTCGCGTTCTCGACGATCCGAGGGCTGCGGCGGCTCTCGATCTAGGGCGGCGGCGCGCGCAGCACGTCGATCGCGACCAGCACGCCCTCGCGCTCCAGGTGCCAGAACGTCCAGCCGTTGCAGCTCGGCGCGTTCTGCACCTCGGCGCCCACCTTGTGGATCGAGCCCTGCAGCCCGCCGGCGCGGATCGTGCCGTCGGCCAACACCACCGCCGAGACGCGGCGCGTGCGGTCGGTCAGCACGCTGCCGGGCGGCAACAGGCCGCGCTCCACCAGACTGCCGAACGGCACCCGCGGGGTGTCGCGCCGCTCCGGCGTGGTCGCCGCCGCGTCGCGCGGCGCCGGCCGCGCCCGGCGCACGCGGCCCAGCGCCGCCTCGACATAGGCGGGATGGCGCTCGATCCCGATGTAGTGGCGGTGCAGCCGCCGCGCGACGACCGCCGTCGTCCCGGTGCCGAGGAACGGGTCGAGCACGATGTCGCCCGGCCCGGTGCTCGACAGCAGCACGCGGTGCAGCAGCGCCTCCGGCTTCTGGGTCGGGTGCAGCTTCAGCCCGTGCTCGTTGCGCAGCCGCTCGGCGCCGGTGCACAGCGGCAGGAACCAGTCGCTGCGCATCTGCACGTCCTCGTTCAGCGCCTTCATCGCCTGGTAGTTGAAGCGGTGCCGCGAATCGCGTCCGCGCGCCGCCCAGATCAGCGTCTCATGCGCGTTGGTGAAGCGCCGGCCGCGGAAGTTCGGCATCGGGTTGGCCTTGCGCCACACGATGTCGTTGAGCACCCAGAAGCCCAGCTCCTGCAGGATCGCGCCGATGCGGAAGATGTTGTGATAGGTGCCGATCACCCACAGCGTGCCGTCCTTGCGCAGCAGCCGGCGGCACTCGCTCAGCCACTCGCGGGTGAAGGCGTCATAGGCGGCGAAGTCGGTGAAGCGGTCCCAGTCGTCGTCCACCCCGTCCACCAGGCTGTCGTCCGGCCGCCGCAGCTCGCCGCGCAACTGCAGGTTGTACGGCGGATCGGCGAAGATGCAGTGCACCGACGCCGCCGGCAGCATGCGCATCAGCCGCACGGCGTCGCCCAGCAGCACCTGGTCGAGGGGCAGTTCGCGGACGATCTCCAAGGGAAACGAATGCTCCGTGCGGGGAGCGCATCGTGGCGATTGCGCGGGTGCGGCGTCAATCGTCGGGGGAAGCAAATGGTTGCGCTCAGAGGGATTGAGTCTGCAACCGACCCGTTGCGGCCATCCTCGGGGCTCCATTGCCCTCCCGGACGCTCACGCTGGCAGTCGCGATCGCTCGCCGGCCGACCCACCCGCGACGAATCGCGCGCTCAGCGGCACGAGGCAGAGCAATCCCGCCAGTACCCAGAACGCGTTGTGCAGCCCGACGGCCTTGGACACGAAGCCCATTGCGGCGGGTCCGGCCAGAATGCCGGCATAGCCCGCCGTCGTCATCGCGCCGATGGCGAGTGCGGGCGGCATGACGGTCTGGGAGCCGGCCTTGCGGAACAGCATCGGGACGATGTTTGAGGCGCCAAGACCGATCAGCAGGAACCCCGCCATCGCCAGCGCCGCAGCCTGCGCCGTGAGCAGCACGACGAACCCGACGACCGCCAGGACGCCGCTCCAGAACAGGGTCGGGCGGTCGCCGATGCGGGCGGTCACCGCATCGCCAGTGAGACGACCGAAGGTCATGGCGATGGCGAAGAGCATGTAGCCGACACCACCCTTCGCCGCGGGCACCAGCCCTGCGCCGGTAATCAGAAGCGCGCTCCAATCCAGAAGCGCCCCTTCGGCGAGAAACGTGGCGGCGGCGAGACCGGCAATCAGCAGCACGATGCCGCGCGGCATCACGAAGAACGGCCCCTTCTCGCCCTCTGCCCCGGTCAACAGGCGTGGCCACGCAATGATGACCAGCACAAGCATGATCGCCGCGCAGCACAATGTGCACGCCAGTGGCTCGAGATTCGAGGACAGGAGGAAGGTCATCAGTGCCGCCCCGGCGAAGCCGCCGATGCTGAACAGCGCATGGAAGCCTGACATGAGCGGTCTGCGTGCCGCGCGCTCGACCTCGACCGCGTGAAGGTTCGTCGCGACCTCGAGCGTGCCGAGCGACGCGCCGAAGCAGAGCAACGCCCCCGCGAGCGTCGGCGGCGTCATCGCGACCGACAGCAGCGGCAGGGTGACCGTGAGACCGAGACCGCCAGCCACCATGGCGGGTTTGGCACCATGGCGGGCGCAAAGCACGCCGGTGAACTGCATCGCAACGAGCGACCCGATCCCGATGCAGAACATCAGCAGGCCGAGCGTCGCATCGTCGACGCCAAGGCGCTGCTTGGCGAACGGCACCAACGGCGCCCAGCAGGCGATGCCAAAACCGGCGACGAGAAAGGCGAGGCGCGTGGCCAGCCGCGTCGCCGGGCGATCGTGCGAAACCATGAAAGGCCTTCCGTTGGATCGGCCGGACGCGATGCCGCTTCACGCGGGCGGCGCCGGCACGCCCTTGGTCGTCGAATACTCGAAATGCAGCGCCATCCCCGGCCGCGCGATCGGGTGAATCGCGTGCGCCGCCATCGACGCCTCGGAGAAACCTTGAAGGATCAGCTTCAGCTTTCCCGGATAGTCGGCGACATCGCCGATTGCGAACACGCCCGGCAGGCTGGTCTCGCAGGTGGCCTGCGTCACCGCCAGATGATGCCGCTCCAGCGCCAGCCCCCAGCCGGCGATGGCGCCGAGGTCGGTCGAAAGTCCGAAGAAGGGCAGCAGAAGATCCGCCGGCAGGTGCCGCGTGCCGCCGTCCAGATCGGCGACCTCCACCCGCTCCAGCCGCCCCGCGTCGCCGTGCAGCGCGTTGAGCTGGTACGGGATCACCATCTCCACCTCGCCGCGCGCGGCGGCGGCGTCGAGCTGTGCCGCGCTCTCCGGCGCGGCACGGAACTTTGCGCGCCGGTGCACGACGGCGATGCTCGCCGCGATGCCGCGCAACGCCAGCGCCCAGTCGACCGCCGAGTCGCCGCCACCCGCGATCACCACGCGCCGTCCGCGCAGTTCCTCGCGCCGGCGCACGTAGTACTGCACCGCGCCGGTCGCCTCGTAGGCCGGCAGGTTCTCCAGCGGCGGCCGGTTGGGGCCGAACGCGCCGGCGCCGGCAGCGATGATCACCGCCTTCGCCCGCACCGCCTCGCCGCGGTCGGTGCCGAGCGTGAAATCGCCCGCCGCGCCGGCCAGCCGCTCCACGCGCCGCCCCAGCAGGATCTGCTGGCGGAACGGCGCGATCTGCCGCTCCAGCGCCCCGATCAGGTCGGCGGCGGCGATCGTCGGATGGGCGGGGATGTCGTAGATCGGCTTCTCGGGGTAGAGCGCCGTGCACTGCCCGCCGGGCTCCGCCAGCGCGTCGATCACCGCGCATGACAGTTGCAGCATGCCGCATTCGAACACGGCGAACAGGCCGACGGGGCCGGCGCCGATGATGGCGACGTCGGCGGAGAGGGGTTCGGTCATGCCGCGCAGCCTATCCGCGCCGGCGGCAGGCGTCACGGGGCCGGCTGTTCCCGCCGCGCCGCGCCGGCCGCCGCGCCGGCCTTCGACGTGCCGATCAGGATGCCGGCCGCGATGATGTTGGCGCACACGCCGGCCAGGATCGGCAGCGTGTAGCTGTGGCTGCGGTCGAACGCGAAGCCGGCGGCGCTCGGCCCGATCAGCGTGCCGAAGGCGACGCTGGTGTAGAGGATCCCGATGATGCCGCTGACATTGCGGCCGCCGAAGCAGTCCATGACCACCGCCGGCAGCACCGCGACCCATCCGCCGTAGAAGACGCCGAAGGCGAACGCGAAGGCGGCGAGCCACCAGACCTCCGTCGCGACCGCCCAGACGCCGAGTGCGAGCGCCATGCCCGCGAACATGGCGAGCAGCGAGCGCCGCCGGCCGAACCGGTCGGCGAGCCCACCGAGGAAGAACCGCCCGGCAGTGCTGCCCACACCGATCATGCCCAGCAGGAGCACGGCCGAACTGTGGGGGACGCCGTGGTCCAGCGCGTAGGGAACGAGATGGACGAACGGCACGAACACCCCGAACGAGCTGATCAGACAGGCGAGGTAGAGGCTGACGAACTGCCCCGATCGGACCGCGTCGCGCACGGAGGCGCCAGCCGGCCGCGCCGTGCGGGCGGCTGACTGCAGCGGATCGCCGTCGGGGCCCAGCCCGCGCGCGTGCGGGTCGTTCTCGATCAGCAGGGCCATGCCGCCACCGACGGCCACGGCAAGCCCGCCGAGCAGAAGGTAGGCGTCGCGCCATCCCAGGTTTGCGATGAGGAATGCGGCGAGCGGCGGCATGACGAGCGTGCCGACGCCGATCCCGCTGACGGCGAGGCCCGATGCGAAGCCGCGGCGGCGGACGAACCACCGCTGCACGGCGCCGACCGCGGGAACATACGAGCAGCCGACACCGAGGCCGACGCCCAGCCCGTACGCGACATACACTTCGGCCAGGCTGCGGGCTGCGCTGGCGCCCGCCAGCCCCAGCCCCGTCAACACCATGCCGGTCACGGCGAGGCGGCGCGAGCCCCAGCGGTCGGCGAGCGGGCCGCTGATCACGCCCAGGCCGAAATAGAGAAAGCCGGCCAGCGAGAAGACGAGCGACACCGACCCGCGCGAGGCGGCGAAATCGGCCTGCAACGCGCCGACGAACGCGCTGAACGTGTAGGCGCTGCCGAAGCCCACGAAGGTCACGGCAAACGCGGCGGCGACGACGAACCAGCCACGGAAGATCCCCGGACCGGGCTGGGCAGCGTGCATGCGCACCATTTCCTTCAGGCCATAGACACTGGTTAAAGCGTATAAGTAGTGTCGCGTTGAGTCAACCCGCTAAACGACTACACTGGTGTCGCATGCGACCCCCTCCGTCCCATCCCGTGCCCGATGAGGTCGGGCTGCTCTACGATTTCGCCAACTCGCTGGATCAGCGGCGCTTCGTGCAACGCGGCGTGCCGCACGCGCAGAGCGACGCGCTCGCGACCGTCCCGCAGCTCGAACGCTGGATGAAGCGCCACGGCCTGCTCGACGAAGGCGCGCCGCTCGACGATGACGGCCATCGCAAGGCGCTGGCGCTGCGTGACGCGCTGCGGGCGCTGTTGCAGCTTGCGCCGGGGGCGCGCAGCGGGGCGGGTGGTGCGGCCGCGCGCCTCAATGCCGCCGCCGCCGACTTTCCCCTGATCGTGCAGGTATCCGCCGGCGGCGAGATCCGGCTCGCGCCGCGGCCCGGCGTGCCGGCCGGGGGGCTCGGCGGCATCCTCGCGGCACTCCAACAGGCGGCGGCCACCGCGATGCTGGATCGGCTGAAGACCTGCGCGTCGCCGGAGTGCCGGTGGGTGTTCTACGACCGCTCGAAACCCGGCAGCCGCCGGTGGTGCGACTCGAGCCTGTGTGGCAACCGGGAAAAGACGCGGGCCTATCGCCGCCGGCGGCATGAGCGCGAAGCCGGGCCCGAGGACGCGCGCTGAGCGCCGCTGTCACCTGCGCGACTGTTCCGCGGCCCGGCGCTGCGGCATGCTGGCGGCATGAAGCAGCTTGAACTCCCGACCCTCGCGGCGACCGAAGCGCTGGCCGCGCGCACTGCGGCCCTCGCGCATCCGGGCGATGCGATCCTGCTTGCGGGCCCGCTCGGTGCCGGCAAGAGCGCGTACGCGCGCGCCTTCCTGCGCGCCGCCGCCGAGGACCCGGCGCTGGAGGTGCCGAGCCCGAGCTACACCCTGGTGCAGACCTACGACACGCCGCGCTTCCGCGCCCACCATTTCGATCTGTGGCGCATCGACGATCCGGCGGCGCTGACCGAACTCGGCTGGGACGATGCGCGGGCCGACGTGGTGCTGGTGGAGTGGCCCGAGCGGCTGGGCGCGCTGCGCCCGGACGATGCGCTCAGCGTCACGCTGACGCCGGTTCCCGCGGGCGAGACGGAGGCGCGGTGCGCCACGCTGGACGGCTGGCCGGAGCGCATCGGGGCACTGGCATGAGCCGCCCGCGCGCCGCCATGCTGCTCGCCGCCGGCCTCGGCACGCGCATGCGCCCGCTCACCGCGCACACCGCCAAGCCGCTGCTGGCGCTCGGCGGGCGCACGCTGCTCGACCACGCGCTCGACCGGCTGGCGGCGGCGGGGGTGGAGACGGTGGTGGTCAACATCCACTGGCATGCCGAGCAGGTCGCCGACCACCTCGCGACCCACTGGGCCGACGGGCCGCGCATCGTGCTGCGCCGGGAGCGGGAACTGCTCGACACCGGCGGCGCGGTGCGCGCGGCGCTGGACGTGCTGGGCGCGGCGCCGTTCTTCGTCGTCAACGGCGACGCATTCTGGCTCGACGGGCCGACGCCCGCGCTGAGCCGGCTCGCTGATGCGTGGAAGCAGGCGGAACGCGATGCCGTGCTGCTCGTCCATCCGACATATCTCGTCCCCGGCGGGGCCGATGGCGGGGATTTCTTCGTCGATCCGCTGGGGCGCGTGCGCCGCCCGCGTCCGCATGAGGTGGCGCCGTTCCGCTACGCCGGCATCCAGCTCATCCGCCCGGCGCTGTTCGCCGCGGCGCCGGCCGGGCGGTTCAGCATCAACCCGCTCTGGGACCGGGCGATCGAGGCGGGACGGCTCGCCGCCGTGGTGCATGACGGGTCGTGGTTCCACCTCTCCACGCCGCCCGACCTCGCCGACGCCGAGTCGAACCTGCAGGCGCGGGCATTGGGCGAGGCCGAGTGAACCTCGCCACCATCCCGCCGCATCTCCCGTTCCTCGACACGCTTGCGCGCCGCTGGCTGGATGGCTGGGACGATCCGGCGCGCGGCCTGATCCTGCTGCCCACCCGCCGCGCCGCCCGCGCGCTGGCCGAGGCGTTCCTGCGCGCGCGCGGCGGGGCGGCGATGCTGCTGCCGCGCATCGTGGCGGTGGGGGCGCTCGACGAGGTGCCGCTCGCGCTCGCCGGCGCGCTCGACCTGCCGCCCGCCGTGGAACCCTTCGCGCGGCTGGCGGCGCTGGCGCGGCTGGTGCTGGCGCTGCCGCCGGCGGCGGGCGGGACCGCGAGCCCGGATGCCGCGTGGCGGCTCGCGCGGGAGCTGGCACTGCTGATGGACGAGGCGGAGCGGGCCGAGCTCGACCTGCCCGCCGCGCTCGAAGACGCTGCCGGCGCCGCCTATGCCGAGCACTGGCAGGTCACGCTGCGCTTCCTCGACATCGTCACCCGCGCCTGGCCGGCGTGGCTGGACGAGCGGGGGCTGATGAACCCGGCTGCGCGGCAGGCCGCGCTGCTGCGCGCGCAGGCCGAGGCGTGGGCGGCGGCGGCGCCGGCGGAGCCGGTATGGGCCGCCGGCATCACCGGCGCGGTGCCGGCGGTCGCGGCGCTGCTGCGCGGCATCGCCCGACTGCCGCAAGGCTGCGTGGTGCTGCCCGGCCTCGACACCGCGATGGCCGCGGCGGACTGGGAGGGGCTGGACGAGCCGCACCCGCAGGCAGCACTGCGCGCGCTGCTCGCCGATCTCGGCGCCGACCGCCGCGAGGTGGCCGCCTGGGGCGGCGCCAGCCCGGTGCCCGAGGGCCGGCCGCGCACCCTGGCGGCGGCGCTGCTGCCGGCGCGGGGACTGGGCGCGTGGCGGCAGAAGCTGGCGCCGGATACGCGCGGGCTGCTCCGGCTCGATGCTGCCGACCAGCAGGAGGAGGCGGCGGCGATCGCGCTCATTCTGCGCGACGCCTTGCAGATGCCGGGGCACCGCGCGGCGCTGGTGACGCCCGACCGCACGCTCGCGGGCCGGGTGGCGGCGGAGCTGCTGCGCTGGGGCGTGGTGGCGGACGACAGCGCGGGCGAGACGCTGGCCGAGACGCCGCCGGCGGCCTTCCTGCGCCTGCTGGCGCGGGCGGTGGCGGAGGCGTTCGCGCCGGTCCCGCTGCTGGCGCTGCTGAAGCATCCGCTGGCGGCGGCGGGGCTGCACCCCGCCGCCTGCCGCGCGGCGGCGCGGGCGCTGGAGCGCGCGGCCCTGCGCGGCCCCCGCCCGCCGCCGGGGCTTGACCAACTGCAACGCCTGCTCGCCGCGTGCCCCGAGGCCGCCGACCTGCTGGCCCGGCTGCGCGGCTGCGTCGCGCCGCTGCTGGCGGTGTTCGCGAGCGTGAGCGCGGCGCCGGCGGACGCGCTGGCGGCGCTGATCGCGGCCGGCGAGGCGCTGGCCGCGACCGACGCCGAGCCCGGCGCGCGGCTCTGGGCGCTGGAGGAGGGGGAGGCGCTGGCGACCTTGCTTGCCGACGCGCTGCCGGCCCTGGGCGACCTGCCCGACGCGCCGCCGCGGGCCTTGCCGGGCTTGCTGGACGCGCTGCTGGAAGGCGCGGTGGTGCGCAGCCGGCGCGCCCTGCGCGGCCGCGGGGTGTCCGCGGAGCACCCGCGCATCTTCATCTGGGGCCTGCTGGAAGCCCGCTTGCAGGCGGTGGATGTCACGGTGCTCGGCGGGCTCGTGGAGGGTGTCTGGCCCCCCGCCGTGGACCCCGGGCCGTGGCTCAGCCGGCCGATGCGCCGCGCCGCCGGGCTGCCGAGCCCGGAGGCGGCGATCGGGCAAGCCGCGCACGACTTCCTGCTGGCCGCCTGCGGCGCGCCGGTGGCGGTGCTGTCCTGCCCGCGCCGCCGCGACGGGGCGCCCGCGGTGCCGGCGCGCTGGCTGGTGCGGCTGGAGGCATTTTTGGAGGGGCAGGGGGCGCGGCTGGAACCGCACCCGGCGGCGGACTGGGCACGCCGGCTCGACCAGCCGCGCGACGGGCCGAGACCCGTGGCCCCCCCCAGGCCGCGCCCGCCCGTCGAGCGGCGCCCGCGGCGGCTGCGCGTCACCGACATCGAGACGCTGATCGCCGATCCCTACAGCATCTATGCGCGCGACGTGCTGGGCCTGGAGGCGCTCGACCCGCTCGACCAGCCGACCGAGGCCGCCGACTACGGCCGGCTGGTGCATGCGGCGCTGGAGGCGTTCTACGGCCGCGTCGGCACGGCCTGGCCCGGCGATGCGCGGGCGCGCCTGCGCGACGCCATGGACAAGGCCTTGGCGGACCGGCAGATCCGTCCCGCGCTGACCGCGTGGTGGGCGCCGCGGCTGTACCGGATCGCCGACTGGGTGGTGGAGGAGGAGATCCGGCGCCGCAGCGCCGCCCCGCCCGCGCAGGTCGCAGTGGAGATCAGCGGCGAGTGGCCGCTCGACCTGCCCGGCGGCCTCCGCCTGCGCGGCCGGGCCGACCGGATCGAGCGGCGGGCGGACGGGCGGCTCGCGATCCTCGACTACAAGACCGGCACCGTGCCGGCAGCGGCGGCGGCCGAGCAGGGGCGGGCGCCGCAACTGCTGCTGGAGGCGGCGATGGCGGCGGCCGGCGGCTTCGGCGCGGCGCTGAGCGGCGCGGCCGCCGAGCTGACCTACTGGCGGCTGACCGGCGGCTTCGTGCCGGGGGTGGCGCGCGCGCTGTTCGACGGCGACGCGGCCGCGATCGCCGATGCGGTGGCCGATGCGCGGGCGCGGCTGCACGACCTGCTCGCCGGCTTCGACCACCCGGCGCGCGCCTATCTCTGCCGCCCCCACCCGGCGCGGGCGGCACGGCGGGACGCCTATGCCCAGTTGGCGCGCCGCGCTGAGTGGGACGCCTCGGGCGGCGACGCATGAGCGAGGCCGCCTATGCCCGCGCCGGCGCGGCGCAGCTCCTGGCTTCCAACCCGGCGGTGTCCGCCTTCGTCTCGGCCTCGGCAGGGTCGGGCAAGACGAAGCTGCTCACCGACCGGCTGCTGCGCCTGATGCTTGCCGGCGCCGACCCGGCCCGCATCCAGTGCCTGACTTACACCCGCGCCGCGGCGGCGGAGATGGCGGTGCGCCTGCAGCGCACGCTCGGCGCCTGGGTGACGCTGCCCGACGCGAAGCTCGACGCGCAGTTGGCGGCGCTCTCGATCGGGCCGGACCCGGCAGTCCGGCAGGCGGCGCGGGCGCTGTTCGCGCGCGTGCTCGACCTGCCCGGCGGCATGCGCATCGGCACCATCCACGCGTTCTGCCAGGGCCTGCTGCGGCGCTTCCCGCTGGAGGCGCAGCTTGCCCCGCATTTCGTGCTGGCCGGCGACGCCGACGCGGCGCTGGCCTGGCAGGCGGCGCAGGAGGAGGTGCTGGCGGCGGGCGCCGTCGAGCCGGCGCGGGTGGGGGCGTTGCAGACCCTCGCGGGCCTGATCTCGCTCGAGCAGTTCCGGCGGATCGTGACGGATTTTGGCGCCGAGGCCGACCGCCTGCGCGCCGCCGCCGCGCGCGGGCCGGATGCGCTTGCCCGGGTGCTCAGCGCCGAGCCGGACGAAGCGGCGCGCCGCACGCGCGCCGTCGCCTGGGCGGAGGCGCCCGCGCTGCGCGACGCGGCCCGCTGCGTGGCCGCGCAGGGGGCGGCGAAGGCGAGCGCGGCGGCGGCGGAGATGCTCGACTGGCTCACCCTGCCGGCCGCGACCCGCGCCGAGACCTGGGAGCAATGGCGCGACATCTTCCTGCGCCCCGACGGCACCCCCCGCGGGCTCGGCGCGCTGATCAGCCCGAAGCTGCAGCAGCAGCGGCCGGACGTGGTCGAGGCGTTGCAGGCCGAGCAGGCGCGCGTGCTCGCGGTCGAGGACGCCCGCCGCGCCGCACAGACGCTAAAGGTCTCCACGGCGCTGGCCGACCTCGCGGCGCCGCTGGTGGACGCGTACACGGCGCAGAAGCAGCGTGCCGGGCTGCTGGACTACGACGACCTGATCGCGCGCAGCGCGGCGCTGCTGGACAATCCGGGTGCGGCCTGGGTGCTCTACAAGCTCGACGGCGGGCTGGACCACCTGCTGCTCGATGAGGTGCAGGACACGGCACCGGCGCAATGGCGCATCGCCGACGCGCTGACCGACGAGTTCTTCGCCGGCAGTGGCGCGCGCGAGGGCCGGCGCAGCGTGTTCGCGGTCGGCGACCGCAAGCAGTCGATCTTCGGTTTTCAGGGCGCCGACCCCGACGGCTTCGCGTCCGCGCGCGATCGCTGGCACCGCCGGGTGACGAACGCGGGGGAGCGCTTCCTCGACGTGGCGCTCGACGTCTCGTTCCGCTCCACCGCCCCGGTGCTGGCGCTGGTCGATGCGGTGTTCGCCGCCCCCGAGGCGGCGGCGGGCGTGGTCGCGCCCGGCGAGACGCTGGCCCACGTGCCGGCGCGCGCCGGGCATGCCGGGCGGGTGGAGCTGTGGCCGCTGACGCCGCCGCCGGACGCGGCCGAGCCGGCGGCGTGGCACGTGCCGGAGGAGAACCTGCACGTCCGCAACCCCATGCTGACGCTCGCCGAGGCGCTCGCGGACTGGATCGCGCGCGAGACCGGCGGGGGGGTGATGCGCGAGAGCGCCGGGCGGCCGCTGCGGCCGGGGGACGTGCTGGTGCTGGTGCGGCGCCGCAACGCCTTCGCCCGCGCGCTGGTGCGGGCGCTGAAGGCGCGCGGGGTGAAGGTGGCGGGGCTCGACCGCATCCTGCTCACCGAGCAGCCGGCGGTCGCCGACCTGCTCACGCTGGCCGACGCGCTGCTGCTGCCGGAGGACGACCTGGCGCTCGCCTGCGTGCTGACCAGCCCGCTCGGCGGGCTTTCCGACGACTCGCTGATGGCGCTGGCGATGGGGCGCGCGGGCACGCTGTGGGCGGCGCTGCGGCGGCGGGCGGACGAGCGGCCGGACTGGGCGGCGGCGGCGCGGTTCTTCGCGGCCCTGCTGGCGCGGGTGGACTTCGCCACCCCGCACGCGCTGTTCAGCGAGGCGCTGGGGCCGCTGGGCGGGCGGGCGCGGCTGTTCGCGCGGCTGGGGGCGGAGGCGGCGGAGCCGATCGACGAGCTGCTGAACGCCGCGCTGGCCTATGTCGCCCTGCACCCGCCGTCGCTGCAGGGCTTCGTGCACTGGCTGCGCCTGTCCGCCGCCGAGGTGAAGCGGGAGGCCGAGGGGGCCGGCGGCGCGGTGCGGGTGATGACCGCGCACGGCGCCAAGGGGTTGCAGGCGCCGCTGGTGATCCTGCCCGACACCACGGCGATGCCGCCGCGCGAGAACGGGGTGCTGTGGGCGGAGGGCATGCCGGTCTGGGCGCCGCAGAACGCGGTCTCCTGCGCCGCCGCCGACCGGCTGCGCGCGGTCGCGTGGCAGAAGCAGATCGAGGAGCACAACCGCCTGCTCTACGTCGCCCTGACCCGCGCCGAGGACCGGCTGCTGGTGTGCGGCTGGCAGGGCGCGAAGGCGCCGCCGGACGGGTGCTGGTACCGGCTCATCGAGCACGGGTTCCGCCGGCTCGGCGGCGTCGCTGCCGCGCCGTTCCAGGCGGTCGCCGCGCCGTGGCCGGGCGAGGAGCTGAGCCTCGCCGCGGCGCAGACCTGTCCCCCCGAACCGGATGGCCGGCACACCGCCGCGGCACCGGCCCGGACGCTGCCGGAGTGGG
>JAFKFJ010000277.1 GCA_017307335.1 Alphaproteobacteria bacterium
CGTCGGCGACGTGTGGCGCCTGTTCGCGGCGCGGGCGTGTGCGGACGACACGCCGCCCACGCTTGCGGAGATGCAGGATCATCTGACGCGGCATGGGCCGCCCGGGCTCACCCTGCGCGACCCGACCTGGCTCGCGGCGTTCCGCATCAACGACCGGATCGCCGCGCGCTATCGCGTCGGCCGCTGCTTCCTTGCCGGCGATGCCGCGCATATTCACAGCCCGGCCGGCGGGCAGGGCATGAACACGGGCCTGCAGGACGGGGTGAATCTCGGTTGGAAGCTGGCCTATGCGCTGCAGGGCGCCGGCGATCCCGAGATGCTTCTGAGCAGCTATGAGCCGGAGCGGCGCCCGATTGCGGTTGACGTGGTGCACTTCGCGACCCGCATGCTGCATTTCGGCTTCGCCAAGGCGCCGCTGCTGCGCATGGCCAAGGATATCGTCCTGCCCCTGGTCACGCACATCCCCGCGGTCCGCCGGCAGATGATGACGACGCTGTCGGAGACGGCGAACACCTATCGCGAGGGCCCGCTGGTCGCGCTCGGCGGCGGGGGCGAGCGGGCGCCGGATGTCGCGCTGGAAGACGGCAGCCGCCTCTACCCGCGGCTCTGCGGGCCATGCCACACGCTGCTCACGTTCGGCGACGTCGCGGTGCCGCCGGCGCTGGTGGGCAAAAGCCTCGCGGTCGTCGCGCTCCCCGCGACCGGGGCCGCCGCGCGCCGCTACGGGATGGCGCGGCCCGGGTGGGTGCTGATCCGCCCCGACCAGATCATCGCCGCCCGCGGCGCGGCCGACGAGTTCCTGATGTTGGAGACCTACGCGCAACACGTGCTGCCGGGCGCCCGCATTCCCGTGTAGGCTTCGCGCGGGGGGACCGCCATGCGTGTGGTGTCGTGGCTGATCGCGATCGCGTTCGCCGTGCTGCCGGCGGCGGCATCGGCGCAGAACTGGGTGACCGCGTGGACCGGCGCGGCACAGGGTCCCTACCCATCCGGGTACGCCACCGTGCAGCCGGTGCTCACCTTCGCGTTCCCGGCACCCGAGGCCGGGGCGCGCGACCAGAGTTTCCGCCTGATCGTGCGGCCCGACATCATCGGGCCGGACGCACGGCTGCGCTTTTCCAACGCGTTCGGCACGCGGCCGGTGACGCTGGATGCGGTCTCGATCGGGCTGCAACTGAGCGGTGCGGCCGTGGTGCCCCTGACCTCCACCCCCGTCGCCTTCGCGGGCGCCCGGCACGTCACGATCGCGCCAGGCGCGTCGGTCTGGAGCGACCCGACGCCGCTGCCCTTCGCCGGCGCCGGGCTGCTGGAGGGGCGGAAGCTCGCCGTGAGTTTTCACGTGGTGGGCGAGAGCGGGCCGATGACGTGGCATGCCAAGGCGCTCACCACCTCGTACATCGCCGCACCCGGCACGGGCGCAGCACCGGCGGAGCACGAGGACGAGCAGGGTTTCCCGTTCAGCACTACCTCCTGGTATTTCCTCGATGCGCTCGACATGAGCGCGCCGCCCGGCACCCGCACGGTGGTGGCGTTCGGGGACTCGATCACCGACGGCACCGCCTCCACGCTCAATGGCGACGACCGTTGGCCCGACGTGCTGTCGCGCCGGCTGCACGCTGCCTATGGCGCGCGCATCGCGGTGGTGAACGAGGGGATCGGCGGCAACCAGGTGGCCGGACCCGCCGAATACTCGGCCGAGAAACCATCTCCCGGCGGCCCGGCGGCCGGGCAGCGGCTGGAGCGTGACGTGCTGAGCCTGTCCGGCGTCGGTGCGGTGATCTGGCTCGAGGGCATCAACGATTTCGGCACGCAGGCCAACGCCACGGCGGAGACGGTGGAGGCGGCGATGCGCGCGATCGTGGCGCGGCTGCGTGCGGGCCTTCCAGGCGCGCGCATCATCGGCGCCACGCTCACGCCCGCGCTCGGCAGCACGAACCCCTCGCACGGTTCGGCGGCGGAGGACGCGAAGCGCCGCGCGCTGAACGACTTCATTCGCACCAGCGGCCTGTTCGACGGCGTGGTGGATTTCGACGCGGTGACGCGCGACCCCGCGACCGGGCAGATGCGTGCTGAATTCGTCCCCAACAGCACGTCCGGCGGTCCGGGCGACAAGCTGCACCCCAACCGGGCCGGATACCAGGCCATGGGCGCGGCGATTCCGCTGTCAATGATCGTGCCGGGAAAAGGTCCGTAGGTGCATAAGAACCGGCGGCGATCGTGGATGCCTGGGCGAACTTCTTCCTCGGCGAGCTCGGCGCCGCGGCGGCGCTCGCGGGACAGGCATTGGTCCGGCGCAATGACGCAGCCGGCGCGTACGCACTCGCGGCGGGCGTTCTGTAGCTGTTCGCGATCGCCGGTATCAACGCCTGGGTGTTGTTGATCGAGATCAACCAGTAGCCGCGGGGCCGAGGCCGCGGCGGAAGATCGCGCGCAGCCACCGGCGCAGGGCCCAGCGGATCGGCACGCCGAGCGCGAACACGCCGGCACCGGGCAGCAGATACGGGTCGGTCAGAACGGCGTGGATGATCTGGCCCGGATGGGCGGTGAACATCCGCTCGGCACCGGCGATGCCGAACCACGCCGCGCCGACCGAGCCGAGAAGGCGCGTCAGCATCCGCTGCATCGCGAACAGCGCGGTCCAGCCTGCGCTCGCGGCCGCGACCGATCGGAAGTGCACCTCTGCCAGCGCCCCTACGGTTTCTGGGGTGCTGCCGGCGAGCCAGCCGCGCAGGATGTCGGTCTGCGTGTCGCCGGTCAGGCGCAGGCGCGTGCGCATCACGATCTGCAGGCCGTCGGGCGTCATCGCGCGCGTGTCGATGCGCAGGCGCCGATGTTCGATCAGCTCATGCGCATCTTGCCACGCCGCGCGCCAACCGCCGCGCACCGAGCACCAGTTCGCGCGCAGCGCCGCAATGTCCTCGATCACGATCGCGAGGCGGCCCAACACCCGCGCCCCCTCACGGCTTGCCGCCGAGCACCGCGCGGATCGCCGTGCCGGCGATCTCGCTCACGGCCGCCAATAGGTCCTTCCAACGGGCCACGGAGATGTCGATGCTCTGCCGGTGGATGGCAAAGAGCGTCTCCGATCCTGCACCGCGCAGTGCTGCCTGCACGCGCGTCGTGACGTCGCCGGTCACGTGCACCACGGTCTGGGCGACGATTTCCTCGAGCCCGATGTCCCACATCTTCTGCAGCAGAATCAGATCGTCGGGCGTCACCGAGTAGCTGCCGGCCTTGATCGGCGTCTCCAGCAGCTGCGCGCGCGTTTTGCCGAGGAACGCGGTGTTGAAGGAGGCATCGAATCGCTGGAAAATATCCTTGATGGCGTCGGCGTTGTTGATGATCCGGTCGAGCAGGACGCGGGTCGGCGGCGGGATCGGGGTCGGGCGCGCGGCCGCCCCGCTGGCCGCCCATTTCGCCGCCCAGCGCAGACGATCGAAGGTCTCCGATGCAACGGTGAGGCGGTCGCTGATCGACCCGATTGGCGTCACCCACCCCGGCGCGAGGGTCGGCAGCGTCGCGGGGTCCGCGGCGAATACACGGTTCATGTCGACACCGAGCGAGCAGAGCAAGCCGGCATAGTCGCGCGCGATATCGAGCAGCGCGTGCGGCACCGGCGGCATCGGCTCCGCCGTCATCGCATTCCGCACGATCGTGTTGACCTCGAGGCTGAGCAGACGGCGCGCCGTCGCGGTCAGATCGAACCCCTGTGCCATCGCAGTCTCCCCCTGCAACGCCGCCGCATGGGCCGGCGGCCGGGCACCGGTGGCGAGGTCCTAGGGCGTCGTCTTGCGGATCGGGCCGGACGCGGGCGGCGGCAGCGCGCCGAGCTGCTGGCCGAGTTCCTTCGCGATCGAGATCAGGATGTTCACGTTGCGCTCGACGATGTCCTGCGCCTGCTTCACCGCCGCCTCGTGCGCGGTGCGCAGGTCGGCGAACTCGGCGCTCAGCAGCTTCTCGCTGACGATGTGCGTGATGTCGCCGCCGACGATATTGATATCGGTGACGAGGCAGCTGCCCGGCTTGGCCGGCGCGCCCACCTCCATCCGCTCCAGCGTGCCGCCGACCGTGGCATCGCCCACCATGGTCACCACGCGCAGATTGACGGCGCGCTGAATGGTGTCGCTCAGCGCCTGCCAGAAATCTGATTCAGGCACGTTTTGTCCCCCCTGGCAATGAACCGGCTCACGAAATATACAGATATTTTAGTGAGCGCGGCAACGCAGAAGGGGCGGCGGCGCGCGGATTCCCGTCAGCCGACCTTGGTGATCGCCCATTTCACGTGCTGCGGCCCGTCCTGGTAGCCGGTCAGCACGATCTGCTCGGTGCGCCGTGGCGCGACGCCGCCGAGATAGATGCTCTCCTCCAGCGTCAGCCGCGCGCCCTCGGCGCGCAGGCGCCAGCCGCCGCCGGAGGGCAGGCGGAGCAGCACGGCCTCCCCGTCCTGCTGCACGCTCACATCGACCGTCGGATGCAGATGGAAGCGCACCGCGTAGGGCTGCGGCGTCGCGGCTTCCACCGCATCCTCGCCGCGAATGTCCTCGCCGCTTTCGCTGACATAGAGGCGGCGGCGATGGATGGCGCCGAACGGGCGGCGGTAGCCGTCGTGGCTCGCCTCCAGCCAGTGCGCGCCGTTCGCCTCCTGGCGCTGCACCTCGACCACCTCCGGACGCCGCCCGAGTCCCACCGGCCGCAGTTCCGAGGAGCTCGTATCCGCGATCACCAGCGTCGAATGCGCCGCGGTCGCGCGGGTGGCGTCGCGCCATTCGGTGCCGGCGGCGGGGGCCGCACCGACATTCACGATCAGCCGCTCACGCCCGATCGAGAGCTCGAACGCAAGCGTGCCGGCATGCGCGAAGCGGTCGAGCTTCGGGGCGGCCGGGATACCGCAATCGACGATCAGCACGCTGCGCCCGGCCTGCAGCCGCTGAAACCCGCCGTCGTTGAGCGCCGAAGGCGGCCGCCCGCCGCGGCCGGCCTGGGCCAGCGCAAGGTCGGTCGCCGTGCCGCTCTCCTCCTTGCTGCCGTTGAACAGCGCAAGGCCGCCGTCGCCATGGCGCAGCGCGCGCAGCGCCGGCGCCATGCGCTCGATGGCGCTTGAGAGCGCGAGCGGCACCTGCGCCTGGGCCGATTGCAGCAGCGCGCGGATCTCGGTCAGGTCCTGCAGGGACGCGAGCATCTGCGCCGGGCTGCGCTCGACATGGCAGCCGTCCGGCAGCACCTGCCGGCCGATCTCCTGCGGCAGCACGCGCAGCGCGCGGGTGAGGAACGCCGCGTGCTCGGGCAGCGCCACCGCGGCCGCGATCAGGCCCTTCAGCGTGGTCAGGGCGCGGGCGTCCAGCTCTTCGGTCGGCAGCGCCGCGGCGAGCGCCCGCGCGTCGGCGACGAGGCGCGCCATCAGCCGCTGGCGGAAGGTGTCGTCCGCGCTCGCAGCGAAGAAATCGTAGTGGCCGAGCCAGGCGGCGATGCGCGCGCCGGTCACGTCCGGGCGTTGCGCGATCGGCGTCTCGCCCGCGCCCTCGGTCCATTCCTGCACCAGCGCACGGGCGCGCAGCCGGGCGGGATCGGAGCCGAGCGCGCGCAGGTCGCGCAGCCAGGTGAAGCCGTGCGCGTAGGCCCGCAACGGCTCGGAGCCGGCGAGCTCCGCGAACCCGCCCGGGCGCAGCAGCGCCACGGTGCCCGCCAGCTCGAGTTCGCCCTTGAGCAGGTTGGCGCCGCGCAGCGGGTCGCCGGGCCACGGGTCGCGCACCGGCAGCGCGGGCGCATCCGGCACCCGCACCATGCGCAGCGAGGGCAGGCGGGCGAGGCGGCGTCGCGCGTCGCGCATCCATCGGCCGGGGTCCATCGCGATCACGCAGCGCCGCCGCGCAGGGTGGCGATGGCGCGCGCGTAGTCAGGGGCACCGAACACGGCGCTGCCCGCGACCAGCACATCGGCGCCGGCCTCAACGATGCGCGGCGCGGTGGCAGGGTTCACGCCGCCATCCACGGACAGCGCGATGGCGCGGCCAGTGGCGTCGATCATCTGCCGCAGCCGCGCGATCTTGCCGAGCTGGCCAGTCAGGAAAGCCTGGCCGCCGAAGCCAGGATCGACGCCCATCACCAGCACCACCTCGACCAGATCCATCACCCACGCGACCGACTCGACCGGCGTTGCAGGATTCAGCACGACGCCGGGCGTCTTGCCCAGCGCGGCGATGGTGTGCAGCGCGCGGTGCAGGTGCGGCCCCGATTCCGGGTGCACGAGCATGTGGTCCGCACCGGCATCGGCGAAATCCTTCAGATACGGCTCGGCCGGCGCGATCATCAGGTGCACGTCGAAGGGCAGGCGCGTGTGCTTGCGCAGGCTGCGCAGCAGTGGCGGGCCGAAGGTGATGTTGGGCACGAAATGCCCGTCCATGATGTCGAGATGCAGCCAGTCCGCGCCCGCGCGTTCGATGGCCGCCACTTCCTCGGCGAGCCGGGCGAAATCGGCGGAGAGCAGGCTGGGAGCGATGCGAACCGGACGCGGCGCAGGCGGTGGCATCGGCAGGTTCTAGCGAAGCGGTGCGAAGCGGCACAAGCGATCAGGTTTTCGTGAAGCGGGCGATGAAGAATCCGTCCATGCCGCCAAGCTCCGGCCAAAGCGCCGGCGTGGTGCGCACGCAGCCCGCATCGGTCAGCGCCGGTGCGAGGCCGGGGATCTCCCCGGGCCGCACCGGCGCCGCATGCAGGGGCAGGCGAGCGAGTGCCGCTTCGGCCCGCGCCGCACCTTCCTCCGGCTGCAGCGAACAGACGGCGTAGATCAGCCGTCCGCCCGGCCGCAGCATCGCGCAGGCGGCGTCCAGAAGCCGGTCCTGCTGTTCCGTAAGCGCCGCGATGTCGCGCGGGCGTTTCAGGTACGGCACGTCGGGGTGGCGGCGGATGGTGCCGGTGGCGCTGCACGGCGCATCGAGCAGCACGGCGTCGAGCGGCGCCTCAGGGCGCCAGGTGGTGGCGTCGGCGGCGACGGTCGTGGCGGCAAGCCGCAGCCGGGCCAGCGTCTCGCGCAGGCGCCCGAGTCGCGCCGGGTCGCGCTCCACCGCGGTGACGGCGGCGCCGGCGGCGGCGAGCTGCGCGGTCTTGCCGCCGGGGGCCGCGCAGAGATCGGCAATGCGCTCACCGGCCACCGGGCTGAGCAGGCGGGCGGGCAGGGCGGCGGCGGCGTCCTGCACCCAGAACGCGCCCTCGGCAAAGCCGGCAAGCTCGGCCGGGCGGGTGCCGGGGGGAAAGCGCAGGCTGCCGGTGGGCAGCGGCACGCCGCCCGGCGGCGCCGCGTCGCCTTTCAGCGAGAGGTCGAGCGGCGCCTCGCGCTGGTGCGCCTGCGCGATGGCGCGCGCATCGGTGCCCCAGGACGCCCAGAGCCAGGACGGTGTGTCGCGTCGCGGGCCGTCGAGGGCCGCCAGCGCCGCCGTCCCCTCGGCCGCGAGGCGGCGCAGGACTGCGTTGACGAGGCCAGCGAACGGGGCGAGCCCGGACGCGCGCGCGAGTGCCACGGCGGTCGCCACGGCGGCGTGCGGCGGCGTGGCGAGCAGCAGCAGTCCGGCCGCCCCCAGGCGCAGCACGTGGCGCACGGCCGTGGGCGGCGCCTTGGCCAGAAACGGCTCCAGCGCCGCATCGAGCGAGCCCAGCCGGCGCAGCACCGCGGCGGCCAGCCGGTGCGCCGCCGCCCGGTCGCGCGTCGCCAGCGATGGCAGGGCCTCCAGCGCCGCATCCAGCGTGCGGTGGCGGTCGAGGACGGCGGTGAGCAGCGCGAGGGCCGCCTGGCGCGTAGGGTCGGTCATCGGTGCTGCATGCCGGTTGTGCGGGGGGCCGCCAAGTGTCATCGGACGGTCACAAAACTGAAACACAGGCGTCGCCCGGGGCGCGTAGTGTCCGCCCGCCGGCGTGCAGACTGGTCAGCGGCCGGAACGATTACCGTCACGGAGGGGGTTTATGCGCTTCACCAGGCATTTGCTGGCGCTCGCGCTTGGCTGCGCGCTGAGCGTAGGGACCGCGCAGGCACAACAGATCACGGGGGCGGGTTCGACCTTCGTCTATCCCGTGCTGTCGAAATGGTCGGCCGACTATGCCCGCAAGACCGGCGTACAGGTGAACTACCAGTCGATCGGCTCCGGCGGCGGAATCGCGCAGATCAAGGCGGGGACAGTGGACTTTGGCGCCTCCGACGCCCCGCTCAAGCCCGCCGACCTGACGCAGGCCGGGCTCGCGCAGTTCCCGCTCGTGATCGGGGGCGTGGTGCCGGTGGTGAACCTGCCCGGCGTCAAGCCCGGGGACCTGAAGCTCTCGGGGCCGGTGCTGGCGGATATCTTCCTTGGCAGGATCAAGGAGTGGAACGATCCCGCGATCGCGAAGCTCAACCCGGCGCTGAAACTGCCCGCGATGCATATCGGCGTCGTGCATCGCTCCGACGGCTCCGGCACCACCTTCAACTTCGTGAACTACCTGAGCAAGGTGAGCCCCCAGTGGAAGGACCGGGTGGGCGAGGGCACCTCGGTCTCCTGGCCGACCGGCGTCGGCGGCAAGGGCAACGAGGGCGTCGCCGCCTATGTCGAGCGCCTCAAGGGTTCCATCGGATACGTGGAATACGCCTACGTCATCCAGAACAAGATGAAGTGGACGATGATGGAGAATGCGGCCGGGAAGTTCGTGCGGCCAAGCGCCGAGAGCTTTCAGGCGGCGGCGGCGAGTGCCGACTGGGCGCATGCACAGGACTTCTATCTGGTCATGACCAACGCGCCCGGGGCGGACGCCTACCCCATCGCGGCAACGGTGTTCATCCTTGCCTACAAGCAGCCCAAGGACCCCGCGCGCGCCAAGACCGCGCTGGACTTCTTCCGCTACGCACTGCAGATGGGCCAGGAGACCGCGAAGAGCCTCGACTATGTGCCGTTTCCAGCGCCGGTCGTGCAGCAGATCGAGGCTTACTGGCACGCCAACATCCACGCGCAGTGACCTGAGGCGGGGGCGGATTTGAGACGGAGGGCGTGGCGCTGATGTCGGCGACAACGCAGCAGACATTGCCACCGCCCGCCCGTCGGCGTTCGCGCGGCGCAGCGGGCGACACGGGGTTCCGTGTGCTCGCCGGCACCGCGGCGCTGCTCGTGCTGATCCTGCTCGGAGCCACCGCGGCGGCGATGTTCTGGGGCGGGCTGCCGGCGCTGCGCGCCTTCGGCTGGCACTTCTTCGTGGGCGTCGAATGGGACCCGGTGGCGAAGCGCTTCGCGGCCCTCGTGCCGATCTATGGCACGCTGGTGACGTCCGCGATCGCGATGCTGATTGCGGTGCCGGTGAGCTTCGGTATCGCCGTGTTTCTCACCGAGGTGGCGCCCACCTGGGTGCGCGGGCCGGTGGCCGCCGCGATCGAGCTGCTGGCGGGCGTGCCCTCGATCATCTACGGCATGTGGGGCCTGTTCGTGTTCGTCCCGTTCATGGCCGACTACGTCGACCCGTTCCTTGACGCCGCGCTGGGCCCGCTGCCGGTGATCGGCGCGCTGTTCAGCGGCCCGCCGATGGGCATCGGCATGCTGACCGCCGGCATCATCCTTGCGATCATGGTGATCCCCTTCGTGTCGGCGGTGATGCGCGACGTGTTCACGCTGGTGCCGCCGAGCCTGCGCGAATCGGCATTCGCGCTCGGCGCGACGCGATGGGAAGTGGTGCGCGGCGTGGTGCTGCCGTACACCCGCACCGCGGTCGTCGGCGGCATCTTCCTGGGCCTCGGCCGGGCGCTTGGCGAGACGATGGCGGTGACGTTCGTGCTGGGCAACGCGCACGACTTCTCCATCTCGCTGCTGGCGCCAGGCAATTCCATCGCCGCGGCGATCGCCAACGAGTTCACCGAGGCGGACTCCGACATCTACCGCCAGTCGCTGATCGCGCTCGGCTTCCTGCTGTTCGTGGTCACGTTCGTCGTGCTCGCGGCAGCCAAGCTGATGCTGCTGCGCATGGCGCGGCGGGAGGGCACATGAGCTCGGCGCGTGCACGGGCGCTGCATCGTCGCCGGCGGGTTGTGAACCTGCTCGGCCTCGGCGCCGCGACGCTCGCAACGCTGTTCGGCCTGGTGTGGCTGGTGTGGATCCTCGGCACGACGCTGTGGAACGGGGCCGGTGCGTTCGATGCGAAGCTGTTCACGGAGATGACGCCGCCGCCGGGCGAGGCGGGCGGACTGCTCAATGCCATCGTGGGCAGCGCGATCATCATCGCCCTGGGCATCGCCTTCGGCACCCCCGTGGGCGTGATGGCGGGCACGCATCTCGCGGAATATGCGCACGGAACGGCGCTGGCGGAGGTGATCCGCTTCGTCAACGACATCCTGCTGTCCGCCCCCTCGATCGTCATCGGCCTGTTCGTCTATGCGCTGGTCGTGCAGCCGACCGGGCACTTTTCCGGATGGGCCGGCGGCGTGGCACTGGCGCTGGTGATGCTGCCGGTCGTGGTGCGCACGAGCGACGAGACGATGCGCCTGGTGCCGGCGACGCTGCGCGAGGCGGCGCTGGCGCTCGGCGCGCCGAAATGGCGCATGATCGTGCGCGTGGTGTGGCCGGCGGCGCGCACCGGCATCGTCACCGGCATCCTGCTCGGCATCGCGCGCATCTCGGGCGAAACCGCGCCGCTGCTGTTCACTGCGCTGAACAACCAGTACTGGACGGTCAATCCAGCCAACCCGATGGCCAATATCCCGGTGGTAATCTTCCAGTTTGCGTTGAGCCCGTACGACCAATGGCATAGCCTGGCGTGGGCTGGCGCCTTGTTGATGACGCTCGTGGTGCTGGTGCTGAGCGTCGGAGCGCGCGCGGCATTGCGCCGGCGGGGCTGAACGGAGAGAGGCATGGCGGATCAGGTGGCAGCCGAACAGCGGTCCGAGACGCCCGCATCGACGCCGGACGCGTCGGCTGCTGCGCAGATCGCGATCCGCAACCTGGAGTTCCTCTACGGGGGCAACCGCGCGCTGAAGGGGATCACGCTCGACATTCCGGCGCGGCAGGTGACGGCGATGATCGGTCCGTCCGGGTGCGGCAAGTCCACGCTGCTGCGCGTGCTGAACCGGATGTACGATCTCTATCCGGGCCAGCGTGCCATCGGCGAGGTCATGATCGACGGACAGGACATCCTCGCCCCCGACGTCGATCTCAACGACCTGCGCAGCCGGGTCGGCATGGTGTTCCAGAAGCCGACGCCGTTTCCGATGTCGATCTACGACAACATCGCCTTCGGCGTGAAGCTGCACGAGCGGCTGAGCAAGGCGGCGCTGGACGAGCGGGTGGAATGGTCGCTCACCCGCGCGGCGCTCTGGGACGAGGTGCGCGATCGGCTCGGCGCCTCGGCGACAGGGCTTTCCGGCGGGCAGCAGCAGCGGCTGTGCATCGCGCGCACGATCGCGGTCCGTCCGGAGGTGATCCTGCTCGACGAGCCCACGAGCGCGCTCGACCCGATCAGCACGCTGCGCATCGAGGAGCTGATCGACGAGCTGAAGCGCGATTTCACCATCGTGATCGTGACCCACAACATGCAGCAGGCGGCACGCTGCGCCGATCGGGTGGCCTTCTTCTATCTTGGCGAGCTGGTGGAAGTGGGGCCGGCCGCGCAGATGTTCACTGCGCCGCGTGAGCGGCGCACGCAGGAATACATCACCGGGCGTTTCGGGTGATTGAGAGGAGGCGGCGGTGGCGGACGTTGCAGGACACATCGTCAAGAGCTACGAGCAGGAACTGGCCCGCCTGCGCTCGCTCATCACCGAGATGGGCGGGATGGTCGAGAGCCAGGTGGCGATGGCGTCGGAAGCGGTGCTCGGCCGTGACGAGACGGTCGCGGCCCGGGTCGTCGAGGCCGATCCGAAGGTTGATGCACTGGAGCAGGAGGTGCAGCAGTTCGTGATCCGGCTGCTGGCGCTGCGCCAGCCGATGGCGCAGGACCTGCGATTCATTGTGGCAAGCCTGAAGATCACGAGCGACCTTGAGCGCATCGGCGACTATGCGGCGAATGTTGCCAAGCGCAGCCTGGTGCTGCATCAGTTCAGCCTGCCGTTCACGCTCACCGGCCTCGCCAACATGGCCCGGCTGGTGCAGGAGCACCTCAAGGAGGTCATCGACGCGGTCGGCAACAACGACGCAGAGGCGGCGGTGGAGGTTTGGCGGTCCGATGAAGGCGTTGACCAGATCTACAACGCGCTGTTCCGCGAACTGATCACGTACATGATGGAAGATCCGCGCAGCATCACGCCCTGCACGCATCTGCTGTTCATCGCGAAAAACCTGGAACGGATCGGCGATCATGCGACCAACGTGGCGGAAACGCTGTACTACGCCGTGAAGGGCGAGACGCTGGCAGGCGTGCGGCCGAAGGGCGATACGTCGGCCTATGCCGTGGTCCGGCCGGCGAGCGAATAGGCGCAAAGGGGAACAAGGCGATGGCGGGCAGCGTTTCGGCGATGGCGCGACCCCTGGTGCTGGTGGTGGAAGACGAGGCAGCACTCGCGACGATGCTGCGCTACAATCTGGAAAAGCAGGGCTTCCGGGTGGAGGAAGCCGCGGATGGGCAGGAGGCGCTGACGCGTCTCGCCGAGCGGGCTCCGGATCTCGTGCTGCTCGACTGGATGTTGCCGGGCGTCTCCGGGATCGAGGTGTGCCGTCAGATCCGCCGCCGCAACGCGACGCGCGACGTTCCGGTGATCATGGTCACGGCGCGCACCGAGGATCAGGACGCGGTGCGCGGGCTGAACACCGGTGCCGACGACTACATCACCAAGCCGTTCAGCATGGACACGCTGCTCGCGCGCATGCGCGCACTGCTGCGGCGGGCGAACACGGTTCCGGTGAAGGGCCAGCTTTCCTTCCACGACCTGACGATGGATCTCGCGTCGCACCGCGTGCAGCGCAACGGCCGCATGCTGCACCTCGGCCCGACGGAGTTCCGGCTGCTCGAGTTCTTCATGCAACACCCGCGGCGGGTGTTCGCCCGCGAGGAGCTGCTGGACGCGGTGTGGGGGCCGGACATCCATGTCGAGCCGCGCACCGTGGACGTGCATATCCGGCGGCTGCGCAAGGCGATCAACGGTGACGGCGAGGTCGATGTGGTGCGCACGGTGCGCGCCGCGGGCTACGCGCTCGACACCGAGATGCATTGAGCGCGGAGCGTAGAACGGGGCGAGTTCGCTCACGCTCGCTCACCCCGTTCCAGCTCTTTGATTTGAGAGCATGGTTCAGACCTCCGGCGATTCCGCCTCCGGTCACCATGCTCCAGCAGGCTGTTGAAGAAGTCCCTGGCGGTGTGACGCTGCAGATCATCCGGGATTGGGTGCTGAAGTTCAACGCGGACGGCCTGGCGGGGCTGGTCGACCGCAAAGCCGTGCTGCTGCTCGATCAGGCAGGATGGCACCTCTCCGACCATCTCCTCGTGCCGCCTAACATCACCTTGCTGCCGTTGCCTCCGAAATGCCCGGAGCTGAACCCGGTGGAGAACGTCTGGCAGTTCCTGCGCGACAACTGGCTCTCCAATCGCATCTTGCGCAGCTACGACGGCATTGTCGATCACTGCTGTGACGCCTGGAACCGCCTCGTCGACCAACCCTGGCGCATCATCTCCATCGGCCTGCGTGACTGGGCACACAGGTTCTGATCAGCGCGCGTTGGTATGAATCATGCTCTCAGATCAAAGAGCTGGAACGGGTTGAGTGAGCGCGAGCGACCTCATCCCGTTCTAGCGGCGGCCGTTCTGTCTGGTGGCGGGTGATCAGGCGGCGGCGAGAGCGGCGATCAGGACCGTCACGTCGCGCTGGACGGCGGCGAAGCCGGGCGCCTTTTCCAGCCGCTGCTCGTCCATGTAGAGGCCCCGCGACAGCTCGATCTGCAACGCTTCCACGCCCTCGCGGGGGCGGCCGTAGTGGCGGGTGATGAAGCCGCCGGCATAGGGTTCGTTGCGGCGTACGCGATAGCCCATGCCCTGCAGCACCTCCTCGACCTGGCGGATCGTGCGGGGCAGGCAGGCGGTGCCGTGGGCATCGCCCAGCACCACGTCGGCGCCGGCGCGGCCGGTCGGCAGCACCGCCGGCATCGAGTGGCAGTCGATCAGCAGGCAGGTGCCGAAGCGCAGGCGGGTGGCGTCGATCAGGCTGCGCAGCGCGTCGTGGAAGGGTTGCCAGCACTCCGCCACCCGGACCTTGGCCTCGGCGAAGCGGAGCTTGTCGCGGTAGATCGCCTCGCCCGATGCGACCACGCGGGCGAGGGTGCCGAGACCCGCCCCCACCCGCGGGCTCGCGGTGTTGACCCAGGGCGGCAACGGGTCGGCGAACATCGCGGGGTCGAGTTCCCAGGCCTCGCGGTTGGCGTCGCACCAGGCGCGCGGGAAGCGCGCGGCGAGCAGCGGCGCCCCGTGCGCCGGGGCGGCGGCGAACAGTTCATCGACGAAGCAGTCCTCGCTGCGCCGCAGCGCCGCCGGGGCGAGCCGGGCGAGG
>JAFKFJ010000034.1 GCA_017307335.1 Alphaproteobacteria bacterium
TCCGTGATCATGACGTTTGCCGGCGCGCGCCTATTCCGCGGCCTTCGTTCCCGCAGTGCACCACGGCGGTGCGGGAGCGCACGATGATGCTCGATCGCGCGCGCGGAATGATCACCGCCTTGCGCCTGCTCGCGCGGGCGCTGCGTGCGCCGCGTCCACCGGCACGCTCGCTTGCCGAGCGCCTCGCCGCCCTGCCGCGCAGTGCGCCGCTGGCGGCACCGGTGAATATCCATTGGGATGAGCACCAGGTCCCGTTCATCGAGGCGGCGGAGGATGCCGACGTGCCGGTGGCGCTCGGCCTCGTGCACGCGCATCTGCGGCTCGCGCAGATGGAGTTCTTGCGCCGGCTGAGCCAGGGGCGGGTTGCGGAAGTCATCGGCCCGCTCGGCGTCGAGCTGGATCGCGCGCTGCGGCTGTTCGATTTCGGCCGCGCGGTGCCGGCGATCCTCGACGGGCTGGCGGCGGAGACGCGCGCGTGGGCCGAGGGGTTCCTGCGCGGCGTCAACCACGTCATCGCCACCGCCGCACCGCCCCCGGAATTCGCGCTGCTCGGCATGACGGTGGAACCGTGGAGCCTGCACGACCTGCTGACGGCGGCGCGGCTGGCGGGGGCGGATGTGAACTGGATCGTCTGGGCGCGGTTGTTGCGCAGCCGCGCGCGACTGGCGCCGGAGGCATGGCGCGCGCTGTGGCCGCGGCTGCTGGGCACGGCGAGCCCGCCGCCGCCCGATGACCTGCCGGAGACGGCGGTGACCGCCTTCGCGCGCAACGGCAGCAACGCCGCCGCCGTCGCGGGCTGGCGCAGCATGAGCGGCGCGGCCCTGCTCGCGGCCGACCCGCATCTGTCGGTGGGCCTGCCGAACATCTGGCTCGCCGCCGCGTTCCGCTCCCCGGGCTATCAGGTGGCCGGGCTGATGCCGGCGGGGTTCCCGATCGTGGCGATCGGGCGCAACGCGCATCTGGCCTGGGCCGGCACGAGCCTGCACGCCGCGTCCAGCGAACTGTTCGACGCCGCCGCGCTGCCGCTCACGGAGCGGCGTGAGGTCGTGCGCGTGCGCGGGGGGCGGCCGCGCGTTTTGCGCCTGCGTGAGTCGCCGCTCGGACCGATCGTGAGCGACGGCATGATCATCCGTCACGCGCGCCCGCTGGCGCTCGCCTGGATCGGCCATCAGCCGAGCGATGAGATGGGCGCGATGCTGGCGGTGATGCGCGCCGACAGTCCGGAGACGTTCCGCGCGGCCCTCGCCGGGTTCGCGTTGCCGGGGCAGAACATGCTGCATGCCGGCCGCGACGGGCGGATCGGCCACCTGCTCGCGGCGCGGCTGCCGCGCCGGCCGAACGGGCCGCCGCCCGATCTCGTCGCCCCGCCCGCCGCTGTGGCGGCATGGGCGGACCCGGTGGGCACGGCCGAGCTGCCACACTGGACCGATCCGCCGGGCGGCTTCGTCGCCTCCGCGAATGACCGTCCGCCGGAGGGGGCGGAGGGCCCGTCGATTCCGGTCGGCTTCTTCTTCTCTCCGGCCGATCGCGTGCGGCGGATGCGTGCGCTGCTCGGCGGCCGCGAGCCGATCGAGCTCGGGACGCTCGCCGCCCTGCACCGTGACGTGGTGGCGAGCAGCGCGCCCGCCTTGCGCGATGCGCTGCTGGCGCGGCTCGGGCCGCACCGCGCCCGGCTCGCGCCGGTCCGCGCCCTCGCTTCATGGCAGGGCGACTATGCCGAGGACAGCGCCGGCGCGCTGGTGTTCGAAGTGCTGCTCGCGGAACTCGGGGCGCGGCTGAACGGCGGCAGCCCGCTCGGTGCCGCGACCGGCGCGGTCTGGACGTCGCGCGCGCTGCTCGCCGAGGAGATTGCGGCGACCGCCGAGCCCGTGCTGCGCCCGGCCCTCGATGCCGCGCTGCGCGCCGCCACGCGCGCGCTGCGGCGCTGGCTCGGGTGGGGCGGCATGCACCGGATGCGGCTGCAGCACCACCTGGCGATGGCGCCGCTGCTGCGGGGACGCTTCCGCTATGCCGAGTTCGCCGTCCCCGGCAGCAACGACACACTCTACAAGACCGGCCATCCGCCGGCACGCCGCCGCCATGCGGTGAGCTACGGCGCCTCCGCCCGCTTCCTCGCCGACCTCGCCGCGCCGGAGGTGCAGGTTGTGCTGCTGGGCGGGCAGGACGGGTTTCTGGGCAGCGATACGTTTCTCGATCAGGCCGCGCTGTGGCGCGCCGGCGAATACGTGACGCTGCCGCTTGCACCTGAGCGCGCGCGCGCCTGGCCGCACCACACGGTGATCGCGCCGGCCTGATGCTCGACGCCACCCCCCTGCTGCGCGCCTATGCCGCGCACCGGCTGCGGGTGTTGAAGACCCTCGATCCGGTCGCGGCGCAGGAGCGCGAGCTGATGCGCCTGATCGGGCGCGCGCGCGACACGCGCTTCGGCCGCGCGCACGGCTTCGCGGCGCTGCGCAGCGTGGCCGCGTTTCAGCGCGCGACGCAGCTGCGGCGCTGGGAGGATTTCTGGGCGGAATACTGGGCGCCGGCGTTTCCGCGCCTGGACGACATCACCTGGCCGGGCCGCATCCCCGCCTTCGCCAACACCTCCGGCACGACCGGGGTGGCGACGAAGCGGATTCCGGTGAGCCGCGCGATGCGGCGCGCCAACCGGCGCGCCGCGCTCGACGTGCTCGTGTTCCATCTCGCGCGGCGGCCGCGAAGCCGCGTGC
>JAFKFJ010000278.1 GCA_017307335.1 Alphaproteobacteria bacterium
GGGACTGAGCGGCCTCACCCTCCCACGCCTGCGGCGCGGGCCCCTCCCTCTCCCGCAGGCGGGAGAGGGGGTTCTCTTCTCCCTCTCCCGCAAGCGGGAGAGGGTCGGGGTGAGGGTGTTCGCGCAGCACCACGCCCGAACACACGCGCGCCCGCATCGCGCCCAGCAGCGCCACCACCTGCGCCGCCGCCGCCGCGGCGTCCAGCCCGCCCGCGCGGATGTTGGAGATGCAGTTGCGCTCGGCATCCGTCGTCTGCGCATGCGGGCGCCAGGTGACGTAGGCGCCCATGCTCTCCGGCGCCGAAAGCCCCGGCCGCTCGCCGAGCAGCACCACGACCGCGGTGGCGCCGAGCGCCGCCGCCACCGCATCGCCGATCGCCACGCGCCCGCCGCGCACGATCACCGGCGGCGCCACCCGCCAGCCGCCGTCGCGCAGCGCCGGCAGCGCGGCGGCGAGCAGCGTCACGCCGAGGCGCTGCACCGAAGCGGCCGAAAGCCCGTCGGCCAGCACGAACGCCACGTCATGCGCGCCCGCGTGCGGCGCGAGCGCGGCGGCGGCCCCATCCGCCAGCACGCGGCCGCGATCGGGGCGGCGCACGAAGTCCTCGCGTCTCGGCGCCGCACTTTCCACGTGCAGCACCGCCAGGCCGAGCGCGCCCGCTTCCGCCGCGAGCCGGGGGATGTCGAGTTCCGCCTGCACCGCGTCGCGCGCCCGCGCGTGCGCCAGCCGCAATTCGAGCATCGGCCGGGTGGCGAGCGAGGCGCCGCTGCGCGCGAGGCCGATCCGCGCCTCGGTCAGCGCGCGCAGCGCCGCCCATGCGTCAACGGGGGTCGGCTCCGCGCTCATGCCGCCGGCAGCAGCGCGCGCAGCCGCGGCGGCAGGCCGGGCGGGCGGATGCGGCCGCGGTCATCGAAAACCCCTTGCGCCGCCAGCCAGGTTTCGAACTCCGGCGCCGGCCGCCGCCCGAACAGCTCGCGCATCGCGACCGAATCGTGGAACGCGGTGCTCTGGTAGCCGAGCATGATGTCGTCGCCGCCCGGCACGCCCATCACGAAGTTCACCCCCGCCGCCGCCAGCAGCGCCAGCAGCGTGTCCAGGTCGTCCTGGTCGGCCTCGGCGTGGTTGGTGTGGCAGATGTCGCAGCCCATCGGCACGCCCAGCAGTTTTCCGCAGAAATGGTCCTCCAGCCCGGCGCGGATGATCTCCTTGCCGTCGGCGAGGTATTCCGGGCCGATGAAGCCGACCACGGTGTTGACCAGCAGCGGCGCGAAGCGGCGCGCGACCGCATGGGCCCGCGCCTCCAGCGTCTGCTGGTCCACGCCGTGATGCGCGCGGGCGGAGAGCGCGCTGCCCTGCCCGGTCTCGAAATACATCACGTTGTCGCCGACGGTGCCGCGCCGCAGCGCCAGCGCCGCCTCGCGCGCCTCCTCCAGCAGCGCCAGCGACACGCCGAAGCTGCGGTTCACCGCCTCGGTCCCGCCGATCGACTGGAACACGAGATCCACGGGCGCGCCGCGGCGGATCAGCGCCAGCGTGGTGGTGACATGGCTCAGCACGCAGGACTGCGTGGGGATCGCGAGCTTGCTGCGAATCTCGTCGAGCAGGCACAGCAGCGTGTGCGTGCGCTCGGCGCTGTCGGTGGCCGGATTGATGCCGATCGTGGCATCGCCCGCGCCGAGCAGCAGCCCGTCGAGAATGCTGGCGGCGATGCCGCGCGGATCGTCGGTCGGGTGGTTCGGCTGCAGCCGCACGGCGAGCGTGCCGGGAAGGCCGATGGTGCAGCGAAACCGTGTCACCACGCGGCACTTCGCCGCGATCACCAGCAAGTCCTGCACGCGGCACAGCTTGCTGACCGCCGCCGCCATCTCCGGCGTCAGGCCTGGGGCGAGGGCGGCGAGCGTTTGCGTGGTCGCCGCGTCGGAGAGCAGGAAGTCGCGCAAGCCCCCCACGGTCAGGTGCGCCACCGGCGCGAACGCCGCCGCGTCGTGCGTGTCGATGATCAGGCGCGTGACCTCGTCCGACTCGTAGGGCACCACCGCCTCGTCGAGGAAGCGGGGCAGCGGCAGGTCGGCGAGCGCGAACTGGGCGGCGACGCGCGCGGCGGCGGAAGGGGCGGCGATGCCCGCCAGCCGGTCGCCGCTGCGCGCCGGGCTCGCCTGCGCGAGCAGGTCGGCGAGCGAGGCGAAGCGGTAGCGTTCCTGGCCGATCGTCGCGGTGTACATGGCGGTGCAGCATTGTCGAGCGGCGCCGCCCGGTCAACGCGCGGCTTGCGCCTCGGCAACTTACGGCCATAACCTCGCGGCGCGCGGCAGGGAGGAAGGCGCATGCGGGCCGGGACGGCCGAGGTGCTGCTCGATCTGCGCGAGATCGCCGTGCGCTTCGGCGCGGTGGTGGGGCTCGGCGGCGTTTCCTTCTGCGTGCACCAGGGCGAAATCCTCGGCCTGATCGGGCCGAACGGTTCCGGCAAGACCACGCTGTTCAACTGCATCAGCGGCTTCTATCGCCCGCAGCACGGCGAGGTGCGGCTGCGCGGGCGGCGCGTCACCGGCCTGCCGCGCCACCGCATCGCGTCGCTGGGCATCGGCCGCACGTTCCAGAACCTGGCGCTGTTCAGCAGCATGACGGTGCGCGAGAACGTGCTGGTGGGCGCGCATCCGCTCGGCCGCTCAGGCTTTCTCGACCACGCCTTCACCACCCCGCGCGCGCGGCGCGAGGCGGCGGTGGCGGAGGCGCGGCTCGCCGCCGTGCTCGACCTGCTCGACCTCGCCGCGCACGCGCACCGGCCGGTGTCCGCACTGCCGTTCGGCACCGCGAAGCGGGTGGAGATCGCGCGCGCCCTGATCGCGGAGCCGGCGCTGCTGCTGCTGGATGAGCCGGCCTGCGGCCTCAATCACAGCGAGGTGGAAGACCTGTTCGTGCTGCTGCGCCGCCTGCACGCGCGTGCGGCGCTGACCATCGTGCTGGTCGAGCATCACATGGGCCTCGTCATGCGGCTGTGCGAGCGCGTGGTGGTGCTGGCCGCCGGCAGCAAGATCGCCGACGGGCCGCCGGAAGCGGTGCAGAAGAATCCCGACGTGGTGCGCGCCTATCTCGGCGTCGCGGCCGAGCATGTCCGCGCTGCTTGAAGTGCGGGGGCTGCGCGCGGGCTACGGCGCGGGCGAGGTGCTGCACGGCATCGACTTCACCGTGGCACCGGGCGGCGTCACCGCGCTGCTGGGGGCCAACGGTGCCGGCAAGACCACCACGCTGCGCGCCGTGTGCGGCCTGCTGCGCCGCGCGGGCGAAATCCGGTTCGACGGTGCGCGCATCGAGGCGGCGGCGACCGAGGACATCGCGCGCCGCGGTGTCGCGCATGTGCCGGAAGGGCGGGGCACGTTCCTGGAGCTCAGTGTCGCCGAGAATCTCCGGCTCGGCGCCTATATGCGGCGGGACCGCGGGGTGGCCGCCGACATCGCGCGCGTGCTCGACCACTTTCCGCAACTGGCGCCGCGCCTGCGCCAGCAGGCCGGCACGCTCTCGGGCGGCGAGCAGCAGATGCTGGCGATCGCGCGCGCCCTGCTCGCGCGGCCGAGGCTGCTGCTGCTGGACGAGCCCAGCTTCGGCCTGGCGCCGCTGGTTGTGCAGCAGATCTTCGCCATCCTGCGCGCGATCCGCGCCGAGTCCGGCATCGGCATCCTGCTGGTCGAGCAGGATGCGTCGCTGGCACTCGCGCTCGCGGACCAGGCGTGCATCCTCGATGCCGGCCGCATCGCGCTCGCCGGGCCCGCCGCCACGGTGGGCCGCGACGAGCAGGTGCGGCGCGTCTATCTCGGGTACTGACCATGGTCGGGCTGCTGCACCAGACCCTCTCGGGCCTTGCCACCGGCGGCGTGTACGCCTCGCTCGCGCTGGCGCTGGTGATGGTCCATCGCAGCACGCATCACCTGAACTTCGCGCAGGGCGAGATGGCGACGTTCTCGACCTATATCGCGCTCATGCTGATCCAGGCCGGGCTGCCGTACTGGGTCGCATTCGCGCTCACCGTCGTCATTGCCTTCGCGCTCGGCGTCGCGGTGGAGCGGCTGTTGATGCAGCGCATGGCGCGCGCCTCGCCGCTCGCGGTGGTGGGCGTGGTGATCGGGCTGCTGCTGCTCTTCAACGGCCTCAGCGGCTGGCTCTTCGGGTTCACGATCAAGCAGTTCCCCAGCCCGTTCGAGGGCAATGGCGGCGGCGGCGCGTTCGGCGGCATGGTGTCGGATCACGAGGTGGGCATGACGGCGGTGACGATCGCGGTGCTGATCGCGATGTCGCTGTTCTTCCGCATGACGAAGCTCGGGCTCGCGATGCGCGCGGCGGCGCTCAATCCGGAGTCCAGCCGCCTGCTCGGCATCCGCGTCGGCGCCACGCTCGCGGCCGGCTGGGGCGTCGCCGCGGGGCTCGGCGCCATCGCGGGGATGATGGTGGCGCCGATCGTGTTCCTCGATCCGAACATGATGGCGGGCGTGCTGCTGTATGCGTTCGCGGGCGCGCTGCTCGGCGGCATCGACAATCCGGCGGGCGCGGTCGCGGGCGGGTTCGCGGTCGGCGTGATCGAGAATCTCGGCGGCGCCTATCTCGTCGGCACGGAGCTGAAGCTCACGCTCGCCCTCGTCATCATCGCGACGGTGCTGGTGGTGCGCCCGGCCGGGCTGTTCGGCCACGTGACGGTGCGGCGGGTATGAGCGGGCGGCGCCCCACGCGGCTGCTTTCCGCCGCGGTGGTGCTGGCCGGCGCGGCGGTGCTGCTGGCGCCCGCGTTTCTGCTGAGCGGCTTTCACCTGTTCCAGCTCACCATGATGGCGGTGTACGCGGTCGCGATCCTCGGGCTCAGTCTCGTCACCGGCTATACCGGGCAGGTCTCGCTCGGCCACGGCGCGTTCTATGCCGTCGGCGCCTATGCGAGCGCGATCCTGATGACGGATTTCGCCTGGCCGTACTGGACGACGCTGCCGGTGGCCGGGGCCATGTGCGCGGCGTTCGGCTTCGCGGTGGGATTTCCGGCGCTGCGGCTGACCGGGCACTACCTCGCGCTGGTCACCTTCGCGCTCGCCGTCGCGGTGCCGCAGATCCTGCGCGCGCATTTCGCCGAGGGCTGGAGCGGCGGCGTGCAGGGCCTGGTGATCGTGGGGCCGGAGGCGCCGGCCGGCCTGCCGCTGTCGCCCGACCAGTGGACGTATCTGTTCACCGTCGCCGTCGCCGCAGTGCTGTTCGCGCTGGCGCGCAACCTGCTGGCGGGGCGCATGCGCTACGCGATGGTGGCGATCCGCGACCAGCCGCTGGCGGCGGAGGCGGCGGGCATCGACCTCGCGCGCGTCAAGACCCGCGCCTTCGCGCTCAGCGCCGGCTGCACCGGCATTGCGGGCGCGCTGGGTGCGATCGCGGTGCAGTTCGTCGCCCCCGACAGTTTCTCGGTGCAGCTTTCCATCGCGCTGTTCGTGGGGCTGGTGGTGGGCGGCGCGGCGTCGCTGCCGGGCGCGGTGCTGGGTGCCGCGTTCGTGCAGTTCGTGCCGAACCTGTCGGAACTTGTGAACAAGAACGCGCCGGGCGTGGTCTATGGCGTGCTGCTGGTCGCAACCCTGTTCCTCATGCCGCACGGCGTGGCCGGCGCGCTGCGCGGCGCAGTCACAAGCCGGCGCGGGAGGAGCAACCGATGATCTCACGAAGGACGCTGCTGGGCACGGCAGGTCTCGCCGCCGCCGCCGTACCGCCGGCGCGCGCGCACGCGGCGGAGATGCCCGGCGTGACAGACAAGTCGATCAAGATCGGCAACACCAATCCGCACAGCGGTCCGGCCTCGGCCTACGGCGCGATCGCCAATGCCGAGGCGGCGTTCTTCAAGATGGTGAACGATCAGGGCGGCATCGGCGGGCGCATGATCGAATACATCTCGCGCGACGACGCCTACAGCCCGCCGAAGACGGTGGAGCAGACGCGCCGGCTGGTGGAGCAGGACGGCGTCGCCTTCATCCTCAACGGGCTCGGCACCGCGTGCCAGACGGCGGTGCGGCCGTACATGAACGCGCGCAAGGTGCCGCAGCTTTTCGTGGCGACGGGCGCCGACAAGTGGGGCGATCCCGCGCATTTCCCGTGGACCATGGGCTGGCAGCCGAGCTACCGCACCGAGGCCGCGATCTACGGCAAATACGTCCTGCGCGAGCGGCCGCAAGCCAAGATCGGCGTGCTGTATCAGAACGACGATTTCGGCAAGGACTACCTGATCGGGCTGAAGGACGGGCTCGGCGACGCCTATGCGAAGATGGTGGTGAAGGAGGTGTCGTACGAGACCACCGATCCCACCATCGACAGCCAGGCGGTGAGCCTGCAGGCGGCCGGCGCCGACACGCTGGTCACCGCCGCGACGCCGAAATGGGCGGCGCAGATGATCCGCAAGGTTGCCGATCTCAACTGGAAGCCGCTGCATTTTATCAGCAACGTGTCGCTCTCGGTCGGCTCCGTGATCCGCCCGGCGGGGGTGGAGAAGGCGGTGGGCGTGATCACCGCCGCGTACGGCAAGGACAACACCGATCCGCAATGGGCGAACGACAGGGGCATGGCGCAGTGGCGCGCGTTCATGGCCAAGTACATGCCCGGCGCCGACATCAACGATGCCAACCATGTGTATGCGTATGGCGTGGCGACGACGCTGGTGCAGGTGCTGAAGCAGTGCGGCAATGACCTCAGCCGCGGCAACATCATGAAGCAGGCGGCGAGCCTGAAGGATCTCGAAATCCCCACGCTGCTGCCGGGGATTCGCGTGACCACCAGCGCCACCAACTTCCACCCGATCCGCGCGATGCAACTGCAGCGGTGGAACGGCAAGGCGTGGGAGCTGTTCGGCGCGGTGATCGCCGTCTAGGCCCCTCGCCCCGGCCCTCTCCCGCAAGCGGGAGAGGGAGTAAAAAAACCCTCTCCCGCTCTGCGGGAGAGGGAGGGGCCCATCGCGCTGGCGATGGGAGGGTGAGGGTGCCCCCTCAGCCCGCAACCGTCTCCCGCCCCGCGCGCGTCAGCCGGCGCGCGGTGCGCAGCAGCAGCGCGCGGTCCTCCTCGCCCAGCTCGCGATAGAGGCGCAGCAGCGCGAGTTCGGTCGCGTTCTCCGCCGCCTCCGCCTCCTCGCCGCCCAGCAGGTGCTGCACGGACACGCCCAGCGCCGCGGCGATGCGCGTCAGGTTGCCGCGCACCTGGCCGGCCCGCTCGGTCTCCCACTGCGCGACGGCGCTGCGCGACACGCCCACGGCCTCGGCCAGCTCCGCCTGCGTCAGCCCGCGCGCGCGCCGCCCCGCGGCGATCCGCGCGCCCACGTCCCCATCTCCGTTCATGCCGGTCGCATTACCGTCAGCGGGCCTAACCCCACAAGACGCAAACGCTTGACCTCTCGTGTTAGTGAAACTAACATCAGCGCCGTTCCCCGCCATAGGAGTGTCTGGATGGAAGCGACCCGCGCCACGCGGGCCGTCCGTTGGACGGCGCCGCTCGATGCGTTTTTGCGACGGCTTCGGGCGGAGGGGGCGAGCTGGGCCGAGATCGCGGGGGCGCTGGCGGTGAGCCCCGACGTGGCGCGGGAGCGGGGGCGGCGCATCGGGGCGGTGCGGCCGCCGCCGCAGGCACGGGCGCCGCGCGAGGAGATGGCGCGCGGCCCGCTGCCCCCCGGGCATCCGCGAAGCTGGGGCCTGCTGGTCGCCGGCACGCTGCTCGACGGCACAAAATGGCCCGGCTGGGACTGATGCGCCATCCAGGCGACCCCGCGGCGCCGTGGCGCGCCGCCCCGGTGCTCGGCCGGCTGGTCGCGTGCGGCCGGTTGCGCATGGCCGAGGCGCAGGCCGCCCTGGCCGCGGTGCCGGCGCCGGGCGCGGATCCCTCGGGCTGGCAGGCCCGCAGCACCTGGCGCCTCGCCGATGCCGTGGCCGAGCAGCGGCGGGCGCGGGCGGGGGCCGCCGATGCGATCGTCCGCGCGCTGCGCCCCATGCTCGCCGCCCGTGCGCCCCGCGCCGCCCTGTTCCGGGCGGCGATGGAGGCCGATCGCCGCCGGGCGCTCACCCGGCGCGAGGTGGCGCGGATGGTGCGGGAGTTGGTGGCGGCCGAACTCGCGGGGCGGCGCTGATGGGGGTGTGGGAGGCGTGGGAGGCGGCGCGCAGCGATCCGCCGGCACTCGCCGCCGTCCCGGCGCCGCTGCCCGACCCGGCCGGCATCCCGCCGCGCGAGTGGCTCTACGGCACCCGCCTGGTCCGCCGGTTCGTGAGCGTCCTCGCCGCCCCCGGCGGCGCAGGCAAGTCCGCGCTGGCGCTGGCGCAGGCGGTGGCGCTGGCCACCGGCCGGCCGATCCTGAACGAGCGCGTGCACCACGCGGCCCCCGCCTGGGTGCTGAACCTGGAAGACCCGCTGGATGAGCTGAACCGCCGCCTCGCCGCCTGCCTGCGCCTGCACGGCCTGCCGGACGATGCGGTGCGCGACCGGCTGTTCCTGCACTCCGGGCGGCAGCGCCGGGTGTGCCTCGCGGCGCTCGATGCGCGCGGCATGGTCGTCCACCCCGATCGCGACGCGGTGGCGGCGGCGGCCCGGGCGCGGCAGGTCGGGCTGATCGTGGTCGATCCGTTCGTGAAGAGCCACGCGCTGGACGAGAACTCCAACCCGCACATGGACGCCGCCGCCACCGCCTGGGCGGAGGTGGCGGAGGCGGCCGGCGCGGCGGTGCTGCTGGTCCACCACGTGCGCAAGCTCGGCGGCGCGGCGGTGGACGTGGAGGCGGCGCGGGGCGCGAAGGCCCTCACCGACGCCGCCCGCGCCGCCGCCGTGCTCAGCGCCATGGCGCCGGAGGAGGCGGAGCGCCTGGGCGTGGCGCCGGCGGAGCGGTGGCGCCACGTGCGGCTGGACGACGCCAAGGCCAACATGGCGCCGCGGGCCGAGGCGGCGCAGTGGTTCCGGCTGGAGAGCATCCCGCTCGGCAACGCCACCGCCCTCTACCCGGCCGGCGACACGGTGGCCGCGGTCGCCGCCTGGACGCCGCCGAGCCCGTTCGCCGACCTCTCGGCGGCCGATGCCAACCGCGCGCTGGACCAGATCGCCGCCGGCCCGGCGCCGGGGGTGCGGTTCGCGGCGACGCGGCAGGGCGGGGTGGCGGCGGAGCGGTGGGCCGGCACGGTGCTGATGCGCTTCGGCCCGACCGAGGCGGCGGCCACGCGCATCCTGGGTGCGTGGCTGCGCAACGGATTGCTGGAGGAGACGGACTACCGCGACCCGGTGCACCGCAAGACGCGGCGCGGGGTGCGGGTGGTGGACGCGCGGCGTCCGACGGTTTCGGCAGCGGAGGGAGCGAGGGATGGGGCTGGTGGTTGAGGCGGAAAGCGGCGCGCGAAGCGGCGCGGTCGGCGGTGCCGTGGCCGGGGCGGCGGGGCGGGGTGCGCCGGTTGCGCCACTTCCCCCGGCAAAGCCGGGGAGAAGTGGCGGCCAACCGCCGCGGGCGATGCCCCCGACCAGCGCACGAACCGGCGCAGAAAGCGGCGCACCGCTCGACGCGCGCGCCGTGGTGGCGCGGCTGGAGGAAGCGGGCCGCACCCTGCTCGCCCTGCCGCGCACCGGCCCCAGCCCGGCGCTGCGGATGAGTGCGTGGGAGGTGGTGCAGGCGGCGAGCGACGCCTATGGCTGGCAGGCGGCGCGGCTCCGCCCGCCGGTCCCCGACGCCGCACAGGTGACCCGCATGGACGAGGCGCTGGCCTGGATCGCGCTGATCCCGCAGGGGCGCTACGTGCTGCGCCGGATCGTCGGCGCCCGGGCGCTCGTGCACCCGCTGACGGAACGCCACCTCTACCCCTGGCGCCGCCTGGGCGCCGCACTGGGCGCCGACCACAAGGCGGTGCAGCGTTGGCACGCGCAGGGGATCGACATGATCCTGGCGGCGCTGAGCGGCGGATGAGGGCGTCGCGGCGCCGATATGCGCGCTGGGCCTCGCCGCGACTGGCCCGGTTGCGCCACGATCCGGCATTGTGAACGAAACCGTGGCTGGCCTTGCCGGCGGAAACCCGGCAGGAGATACGATGCCAGGCAATGAAACCGGGGAGACCCCAATGCGCGTGCTTCGGCTTGCCCTCCTGCTGCCGTTCGCCCTCGGCGGCTGCCTCTCGTTCAGCAGCAGCAACCCGCCGCCGCCGAAGCAGAACACGACCATCGTCGTCCCGCCCGGCTCGACCGCCGTGTGCGCGGATGGCACAGCGCCGCCCTGCCGGTAGGGGTTGAGGCGCTTGGGGGTATGAGGCCCGCCCCCTCCCGCCTCAGCCCGGCGCTTCACCCGGGCGCCAGCGGCAGGCGCACGCGCACGGTCAGCCCGCGCGGCTTGCGGTTGGTGGCCGCGACGTCGCCGCCCAGCGCGCGGGCGTTCTGGCGGGCGATCCAGAGGCCGATGCCGAAATGCGCCCCATCGGTCTCGCCCGCCGCGCTGCGGTCGGAGTAGTAGCGTTCGAAGATCCGTTCCAGGGCGGCATCGGCCACCCCCGGGCCGGAATCCTCGACCATCGCCACCGCCATCCTCCCCTCCGCCCGCAGCGTCACCGCGACGGCGCCGCCCGGCGGCGAGAAGCCCAGGGCGTTTTCCAGCAGGTTCTCGAAAATGCTCTCGATCGCGCCGGCCTCGCCCAGCACGCCCACGTCGGGCGCCAGCCGCTCCGTGATCGTCACCGCCTGGGCGGCGCGCATCTGGCGGCAGTCGGCGATCAGCCCGTGCAGCAGCGCCGAGAGGTCGACGCGCCCGGCCGAAAGCTCCAGCAGGTCGGCGGTCGCCGCGTCCAGCCGGCCGACCGAGCGCACCAGCCCGTCCAGCCGCGCCAGCGAGGCCTGCACGGCGGCGAGGGAGGTGCGGACCTGCTCGGGCGGCGGGCCGGGGGTGCGCAGCGGCTCCACCGCCTGGCGGATGGTGGCGATCGGGCCCTTGAACGCGTGCACGTTGTCCTCCGCCGCCTGGCGCAGCAGCTCCGCGGTGCGGCGCAGGCGCTGCACCATGCCGTCGATGGCCCGCGCGACCGGCGCCATCTCCGGCACGTCGGTCACTTCCAGGAACCCGCCATCGCCGCCGGCCGCCAGTGCGCGGGCGCGGATGCGGCGCAGGTTGCGCCAGACGCCGGCGAAGATCAGCAGGATCAGCCCCGCCATGAGCAGATAGACGCCGCCCGCCAGCATGAGCTCGCCCGCCGGCGCCCCGGCGCTGATGCCGGCGAGCAGGCCGGGGGCGCGCACCGCGATCACGATCGCCCAGCACCCGGCCGGCGCCGCCACGCCGTTGATGGAGGTGATCACCGCGCCCTCGGCACTGTTGTCCGCCACCCGCTCGGTCAGCGGTGTGCCGCCGGCGCAGGAGCGGCTGAGCGCGGCGAGCACGCCCAGTGCCGCCAGCCGGTCGCGCTCCTCGTCCATCCCCTCGGGGCCGACCGCGGGCTCGCTGGCGACGAAGAAGAACTGGCCCGGCCCGCCGGCCGCGGGGTGGAACAGCAGCACGATCCGCCGGCCCGGATCGGCGAAGCGGGCGAGGCGGCCGGGCAGGGTGGCGAACTGGTCCGGGGCGGTGGCGGCGAGGTCCGGCGCCAGCCCGGCCGCGATCGCGCTGCCCGCGTCACGCACGGCACCCAGCAGCAGGGCACGCCGGTCCGCCTCCACCCGCGCGAAGATCGAGTAGAGCAGCAGCGGCAGCGCCACCAGGATCGCCAGCAGCGCCACGCCCTGCAGGCTGAGCGAGCGGCTCAGCTTCGTCCCGGGCGCGCCGCGCCCCGCGTGCGGCTCAGCCATTGCCGCGCCAGCGGTAGCCGAAGCCGGGATAGGTCTCCAGCCCGGCGAAGCCCGGATCCACCTCCTCGAACTTGCGGCGGATGCGCTTGATCATGGCGCGGACATTGGCGCGGTAGCCGTCCTCGCCCGGGCCGGCCATGAACCCCTCGCCCTTGATGACGTCGTAGATCGCCCGGTAGCCCACGTCGCTGCCGGCGCGGGCGGCGAGGTGGCGGACCACGTCGAACTCGGCGCGGCTGAGCGCCACCTCCATCCCGTCCCACAGCGCCCGCCGCGCCTGGCAGCGCAGGGTGAGGCGGCCGAGGTCGAGGTCGGGCGGGGCCGCCGGGTCGGCGGCGGCGCGCGGGCGCAGGGCGAGGGCGAGGCGGCGCAGGATGATGGCCGGGCCGCGCCCCTTGTCGATGAACTCCACCGCCCCCTCGCGCAGCGCCGCCTCCTCGAACACCGGGCCGGCGTGGGAGGTGAGGAAGATCACCGGCACCGCGAGCCCGGCGGCGTTCAGGGCGCGCAGGAAGCCGAGGCCGTCCAGCCCCGGCATGTCGAGATCCAGGACGCAGGCCGCCGCCTCCGCCCCGGCCTGCAGCGCCGCCAGTGCGGCGTGCGGGTCGTTGAAGCAGGTGGGGAGGTAGCCGGCGGCCTGCAGGTTGGCGGCGAAGGTGGCGAGGAACAGGCGGTCGTCATCGACCAGCACCAGCCGGGTGCGGGCGGCGGCCGGCGGGGGGCCCGCGGCCAGGGTGCCGGCCGGCACGCTGTTGGCCGGCACGCTGCCGGCCGGCGCCGGAAGGGTCGAGGGCGGCGGGTCAGGAGGGATGGGCGGCATGGATCTGCCCCAGACAGTGCTGGGCGCCCCCGCCGCCGGTCAACCGCTGGCTGAGCGCGAAGAAGGCGCTGCGGCTGACGTCATAGTAGAACGCTATCTCGGCGCTGCAACCGGGTCCGCGATAGGTCCAGGTCTCGTTCGCCCCCTGCGCCACGCGCGCGGCGGGCGGGCCGAGCAGGGCGCGCACCTCCGACTGGGACTGTCCCACCACGTCCACCGGCGCCGGCTCGGGCGCCGGGGCAGGGACCGGCTCCGACTGGATTGTGGCCCCAGGCGCGGGCGCGGGCGCGGGCGCGGGCGCGGTCACGGGAGCGGGATGCGGCAGGGCGCCGGCGGCGGCGGCCGAGCCGCTGGGCGCGGCGCGGGCCGGCGGGTGCGCGTGGTGCGCGACCGGCGCCGGGTGGTGCACCGGCGCGGGCTTCGGCTGCGGTGGTGCGAACAGGGCGCAGCCCGCCGGCGCGAGCAGGCCGAGAAGCAGCAGGGCGGCCGCCCTGTGACCGCCGGTCACAGCGCGTGACAAAGCCGGGGCACGTGTTGTCGCCGCACGGTTGAACGCCCTAATCGGGTAACGCAACCAGATTGGTCCAACGAGCGGAGATGACGCAATGACCGCCTTGAGGGTGGTGGGGGTCTTCCGGGCAGCGGTCCTGGGCATCGGCGTTCTGGCGCTGGCCGGCTGCTCGGGGATGACGACGCAGCAGCAGCGGGCGCTGAGCGGTGGCGCGATCGGCGCCGCGGCCGGCGCCGGCATCGCCGCGATCGCCGGCGGCCCGGTGCTGCTGGGCGGCGTCCTCGGTGGGGCAGGTGGCGCGGTGATCGGAGCGGTGACGCATTGATCCCTGTCAGAAAGCGAAACGGATGGAGTGTGGCGCAAATGCAGGCGAATCGAAACCGGAACCGCGAAGGGCGGACCGTGGCCTTGGCGGCACTGGCGGGCCTGATGCTCGCCGCCGTCGGCGGCGCCGGCGCCCGGGCTGACGAATACTGGCATGGTCCCCACGGCTGGCATGGGCATCCCGGCTGGCATGGGCAACCAGGCTGGTACGCGGGCCGAGGCTACTACTATCCGCCGCCGCCCGTCGTGGTGGCGCCGCCGGCCGCGGTCGTGGTGGCACCGCCGCCGGTGGTCGCCGTGGCGCCCCCGCCGGTGGTGTACGCACCGCCGCCGGTGGCGATCTTTCCACCCTCGCTCAGCATCTTCATCCGCTGAGGGCGCGTGAAGGAAGCGGGGTACGACGTGGCGGCGGGGGGCCGCCGCGACGGCGACGTGGTCGTGCTGGTGGTGGAGGACGATCCGCTGGTGCGCGAGGCGGTGGCGATGCTGATCGAGAGCGACGGCTATCGCGTCATCGCCAGTTGTGACGGCGATGAATGCCTGGACCGGCTGCCGCCGCGCGAGAAGCGGGTGGTGCTGGTGACGGACGTGATCCTGCCCGGCCGTTCGGGCCGGGCGCTGGCCGACGAGGTACGCCGCCGGCGCCCGCGCGCGCCCGTGGTGTTCGCGACCGGGCTGCCGGATGCGGCCTATTCGCTGGAGCCGCTCGGCGTCAACGAGACGGTGCTGCTGAAGCCGTTCGGGGTGCGCGAGATCGCCCACGCCGTCGGCCGCGCCGCCCTGGCCGCGTAGGCCCCGAGCCTCCCGGGCCTGCGCGCCGCGCCCCTCCCTCTCCCCCGTGCGGGAGAGGGAGGGGTGAGCGTTCTGGGGGCGCCGTTACCCCCTCACCCCTCACCCCTCACCCCTCACCCCAACCCTCTCCCGCAAGCGGGAGAGGGGGCGTGGCGTGAGCGGCTG
>JAFKFJ010000035.1 GCA_017307335.1 Alphaproteobacteria bacterium
CGCGCTGCGCGGCGGGCGGACGATCGCCTGCGTCGCGGGCGGACTCGATGTCCCCTACCCGCCCGAGCATGCCGACCTGCAGGCGCGGATTGCCGCGCACGGAGCCGTGATCTCGGAGCAGCCCCTCGGCACGTCGCCCCAGGCGCGGCATTTCCCGCGCCGCAACCGGCTGATCGCCGGCCTCGCACTCGGCGTCGTGGTGGTGGAGGCGGCGATGCGCTCCGGCAGCCTGATCACTGCCCGGCTGGCGCAGGAATATGGGCGCGAGGTGTTCGCGGTCCCCGGCTCGCCGCTGGATGCCCGCTGCCGGGGCACCAACGACCTGATCCGCCAGGGCGCGTATCTGGTGGAGCAGGCATCGGACGTGATCGACAACCTGCCGGACCATCCCAACCGCGAGGGGCTGGGCCGCCTGCCGAGCTTCGTCCGCGGGGCGCCGCCGTCCGGATTCGGCGAGGCGGCGCCGCTCTGGCCGGAGGGGTCCGCGCCTGCCGAGGACACCGCCGCCGCCCATGCGCAAGTTTTGGAGCTGCTAGGCCCGGCGCCGAGTTCGGTTGACGATCTGGCACGACGCTGCCAGTTGTCGGCGGCCACGGTCATGTCGGCCCTGCTGGACCTGGAACTCGCCGGGCGGGTAGAGATGCTGCCTGGGAACCAGGCGGCGCTGCTGGGCGATGCGGGCTGATTCGGGGCCGCAACCGCGCGATCGGATGAGCATGTCGGACGTCGTCGTCGTCGAATCGCCTGCCAAAGCCAAAACGATCAACAAGTATCTGGGCGGTGGCTACACCGTGCTGGCGAGCCTCGGCCATGTGCGCGACCTGCCGCCCAGGGACGGCAGCGTGCGGCCGGAGCAGGACTTCGCGATGGACTGGCTCGCCGACGAGCGGGGCGCCAAGCAGGTGGCGGCGATCGCGAAGGCGCTGAAGGGCGCGGACACGCTCTACCTCGCCACCGACCCCGACCGCGAGGGCGAGGCGATCTCCTGGCACGTGCGCGCGATGCTCGACGAGAAGGGCGCGCTGCGGCACGTCAAGGTGCGCCGCATCACGTTCAACGAGATCACGCGCAGCGCCGTGCGCGCCGCGATGGCGCATCCGCGCGACCTCGACCAGCCATTGATCGAGGCGTATCTCGCACGCCGCGCGCTGGACTACCTCGTCGGCTTCACGCTCTCGCCAGTGCTGTGGCGCAAGCTGCCCGGCAGCCGGAGCGCGGGGCGCGTGCAGTCGGTGGCGCTGCGGCTGATCTGCGAGCGCGAAGCCGAGATCGAGGTTTTTCGCGCGCGCGAATACTGGACCGTGGAAGCGGTGTTCACAACGCCGGCGGGGGCCGCGTTCACCGCGCGGCTGACGCATCTCGACGGCCGCAAGCTCGAACAGTTCGATCTGACCGACGAGGCGTCGGCGCTGCGGGCGAAAGCCGCCGTGGAGGCGGGCAACTTTCGCGTCACCTCGGTCGAGCGCAAGCGCGTCCGCCGCAACCCGCCGCCACCGTTCACGACCTCGACCTTGCAGCAGGAGGCAAGCCGCAAGCTCGGCTTCCGCGCCCAGGCGACAATGCGGCTCGCGCAGCAGCTCTATGAAGGTGTGGACATCGGCGGCGAGACGGTCGGGCTCATCACCTACATGCGCACCGACGGCGTGCAGATGGCGCGCGAGGCGATCGGCGCGATTCGCGACCATGTGCGCGAGAGCTATGGCGCCGACTACCTGCCGGGTGCTGCGCGCGAATACACCAGCCGGGCGAAGAATGCGCAGGAAGCGCACGAGGCGATCCGGCCGACCGAGATCTCGCGCACGCCCGAAAGCGTCGCCCGCGACCTGACGCCCGAGCAGCGCCGGCTCTATGAGCTCATCTGGAAGCGCGCCGTCGCGAGCCAGATGCAGTCGGCGGAGTTCGATCAGGTGACGGTGGAGATCGCCGACCCCGCGCGCCCGAACGGGCCGCGGCTGCGCGCTACCGGCTCCACGCTGGTCTTCGACGGCTTCCTGAAGCTCTACCGTGAAGACCACGACGACACCGCGGAGGACGACGAGAACCGCGTGCTGCCGCCGATGGCGGAGCAGGATGCGCTGCGCCGCGGCCCGGTCAACGCCACGCAGCATTTCACGCAGCCGCCGCCGCGCTATTCCGAGGCGAGCCTGGTGAAGAAGCTCGAGGAGCTGGGCATCGGCCGGCCCTCCACCTACGCCACCATCCTCTCGGTGCTGCAGGACCGCAACTACGTGCGGCTGGAGAGCCGGCGCTTCATCCCGGAGGATCGGGGCCGGCTGGTCACCGCGTTCCTGGTCAGCTTCTTCGAGCACTACGTCGATACCGGCTTCACCGCCTCGCTCGAAGAGCAGCTCGACGACATCTCCGGCGGGCGCGCGGACTGGCGTGCGGTGATGCGCGCGTTCTGGCGCGACTTCTCGCGCGCGGTGGAGCAGACGCGCGACCTGAAGATCAGCGACGTGATCGCGGCACTCGACGAAGATCTCGGCCCGCACTTCTTCCCCCCGCGCGCCGACGGCACCGACCCGCGCCACTGCACTGCCTGCGGCACCGGACGGCTCGGCCTGAAGCTGGGGCGGCACGGCGCCTTCATCGGCTGCTCGAACTATCCTGCCTGCCAGTACACGCGACGGCTCACGGTGGAGAACGGCGACGATGCTGCGGACACGCTGAAGGAGGGCATGCGCGTGCTCGGCGCGCATCCC
>JAFKFJ010000036.1 GCA_017307335.1 Alphaproteobacteria bacterium
GATGGAGGTCGCCGATCATGCGATCGCGCTCGCCGTCACGCTTCGCCGCGGGGTACTGCTCTATCACGAGACCCAGCGCCACGACCCGCCAGCGCCCTGGGAGCCGATTGCATCGCCCCTGATCCGCCGCCTCGGCGCGCAGACTTTCGGGATCGTGGGGTTGGGCCGGATCGGCACCGCCGCGGCGCTGCGCGCCAAGGGCCTGGGCTTCGCCGTCGCTTTCTTCGACCCCTACCTGCCGAACGGCACCGAGCTCGCGCTCGGCGTCGCGCGGGCGCGCACGCTGGAGAAGCTGCTGGCGCAGGCCGACGTGCTTTCCGTGCATGCGCCGCTGACGCGCGAGACGCGCGGTCTGATCGGGGCGCGCGAGTTGGCGCGGCTGCCCGCCGGCGCGGTGCTGGTGAACACCGCGCGGGGGCCGATCGTGGACCTTGATGCCGTGGAAGCGGCGCTGCGCAGCGGGCAGCTCGCCGGCGCCGGCCTCGACGTGGTGCCGCAGGAGCCGCCGGTCGACGTGCCGCCGTTGCTGCGCGCCTACCGCGCGCGGGAACCCTGGCTGGACGGCCGCCTCGTCATCACGCCGCACGCGGCGTTCCATTCACCTGAAGCGTGGGACGACATCCGTCGCAAATCGGCCGAGACGATGGCGGCCGCCCTGCTCAGCAGCCGCCCACAAAACGTGATCCCGCCCGACGCGCTTTAGCGCCCGGCAGGCGATGAAACCCTGCTGCCCACGGCCACTTTAGTCGGCATGCATGAACTGGAGGGCGTCATGAAACATGCGATCCGTCTCGCCGGCGCGCTGCTGCTCACCGGCGCGATGGCCTATCCCGCCGCGGCCGACCAGCCCGGCGCCGACTGGATGGGCATGGACCAGGTGCTGTCGAAGCTGACGGCCGCCGGCTACAGCAACGTCTCCAAGATCGAAGCCGATGACGGCCGCTGGGAAGGCAAGGCCATGAAGGATGGCAAGATGGTCGAGTTCAAGGTCGATCCGCACAGCGGCGCCGTCATCCAGGAAAAGGCGGACGACTGAGCGCGCTACGCCACGGCGGCGGTTGCAGCGGGCGTGCCCCACGCGCACTGCGACCGCTCCCAGTAGTGCTGCCAGATATCGACGCCGAGGCGCAGGCGCCGCGCGCCGTGCGGCACGTGCAAGACGGCATCCCCGGTGGTCCAGCGCGGTCCTTCCGCCTCGACAGCATGGAAGCCCGTGCCGAACCACGCCGTGTCCGCGACGCGCTCGTCGAACCATACGCCGCGCAGCGCGAGACCGAGCCGGCGGCGGTCCTGAACGTCCGGATTGATCTCCGACGGCACCACGCTGCGTGAGTGCAGATGCAGGCGGCGCACGCCGCGCGGCAGCACATAGCCATCGCGCCCCACGCGGAGCGCCTCCGCGCCCGCGCAGACGCGCAGGCCGGGGTCGGTGGTAAGGTGAAATCCGAGCGCCTCGGCCCGCGCCTGCAGACGCACGCGCACGGCCGCGACAATCGGGCCGCCGGTCAGCAGCGGCGCACAGGCATCGACATCCCAGCGCCTGGGCGCGAAGTCCGGATGCAGGGTCAGCGCAGCGGCGCCGTCGAACGCGCTGCGGTTGCCGGTGTCGAGATAGCTCTCGACCGACAGGCCCTCGGCCAGCAGCACGTCGTGCCGGTCCAGCTCCACGTGATGATAGACGACGGCCGCGCGGTCTTCACGGGCGATGGTGGCGCCGTTGACGAGGCAGCGGATGGGGATCAGCACGCCCGCGACGAACACCGCGTGGTCGGGACTGAGCCAGAGCGCACGACGCGGACGGTTGCGCCCGAAGGCATGCGCGAGAATGCGGATCGGCGCCACCGCCGCCGGATCGGCATGCCGGTGCAGGTCCACCCGCCGCCGCCCGACCCACACGACCGGCCGCGTGCTCGCCCCCGTGCGCACGCGCATGCCGGGGCGCAACGCCTCCACCGCCACCTCGCCCGCCTCGGTCGCGATCTGCGTGCCGGTGACGAAGCACGGGTCGAAGGTGTGGGTGATGGAGACGACCGATGTGGTCGAACCCGGCGTGCTGCCGGTCCCGGTACCGCTCGTCGTGTCGCCGCCCCCCGCCGGCACGCTGACGCCTGTGACGGTGACGATCGGCGCCGTCCCGCCGCCGGGCGCGCCGCCAACGTTGGACGGCACGGAGGCACCCACGGTGATGAAGGTGTTGCCGTCGAGTTGCGTGACCGCATAGGGCTGATACGGCAGTTCGATCGTGACGCCGTTCATCACCGGCATCTCGGCAAGCTTGCTCTGCGAGTCCACCGGCAGGTCCGCCGGGGGCGCGGCCGTGACACCCATCAGTTCCAGCGTCGCGCCGCTTCTGAACTGCGTGATGTGGGCCGCGAAATGCTTTGCGTCGTCGATGCGCAGCAGGCCGCCGAACAGCATCGCGCTGTCGCGCACCGCGACGCTGCTCTGCAGTTCGAGCACGCCGCCTTCGCTGACTTCCAGCACGCCCGTCGCATTCGCGGGCGACCCGATCGGCACGCCGACGACGAGCGTGCTGTCGTTGGTGACGTTCAGGCCCCCCGAATCGAGAACGAGCGATGCGTCGAGCGCGCCGGCGCCGGTGATGCGGACCGTCGCCCCGGCATTGTAGAGGTTGCCGGACGCGATGAACGTGGTGTCGCCGGCAAGCGTGAGCGTGGCGGGGTCCGCGCCGTCGTGGAGC
>JAFKFJ010000279.1 GCA_017307335.1 Alphaproteobacteria bacterium
TGCCATAGGCGCCGGTGTCGGCCGGCCGCGCCGGCTCGAAGATCACCGGCGCCCGCCCCGTCAGGTCCGTCAGCACGGAGACCATCGCCGGGCGCGTCGCCCGCTCGCGCAGCAGCTCGCGCTGGATGCGCGCGCGGAACGCGGTGTCGGTCTCGCCGTAGCGGCGCGGCAGGGTGGCTGCGAAGCAGTCCTGGGAAACCAGGTCGAGGAAACTGTCGGTCGCGGTCGCAATGCGCGTCTGCAGCTTCGCGTAGCCGAGCATGGTGTTCAGCCACGCCCAGCTCTCCGCGAGGCCGGCGAGCACCGAGGTCAGGATCGGCGTGCTGTCGGGAAACCATCGCAGCGGCAGCAGCGAGAGCAGCCGCGCGAGCATGTCGGATGCGTTGCCGCTCATCTCAGCTCACCGCCACCGCGCCGGCCTTCACCACGCTGCCCGCACCCGGCACCAGGTCGGCGGCGACACCGTTGAGCAGCACGTTCGTCACGTTGACGACCTGCGCCGAGGTGTCGTAGGCGACCTGCGCCAGCCGCGACAGCGGCAGCGTCTCGCCGATGCTGCGGGTGTCGACGAAGTTGGTGATCGCGGCGGTCACCGCGGCGACCACGTTCGGGTGGTTCGCGCCGGCCGCGGTGGTGATCGTCATGCTGACATTCGCCCCCACCACCCCCGGCGGCACCACGGTCCAGATGGAGCCGAGCGGCCGCACCGTCTCGATCTGCTGCGACACCGCCGCGAGCAGGTTGGCGGGCGGCGTGCCGGTGCCGTTGTCGACGGTCACGACGAAGCACCCGGCCTGCGGCGTGCCCGATTGCGTCACGTTCTCCTGGATCGCGCATTGCAGCCCCTGCTGCACGGTGGAAACGGCGTAGCCCACGGCCACGGCGGTGGCGCGGGAGCGGCTGTCGAGAAAGGCGGCGAAGCGTGCGCGCAGTGCCGCGTCGGTCTCGCCGTCCAGCCCGCCGCCGGTCGGCGTCGCGTTGCTCACCGTGTCCACGCCGGACAGTGCAGCCGCGATCAGGCTGATCGTGCCCGCCTGCACGTTGCCCCCGCTGCCCGCCACGCTGGCGGCGATCGGCACCGTCACTGCCGCGGTGCCGGCCGGGATCAGGTAGCCGTTCTGCGAGGCGTTCCACGCCGTGTTGGTCGCATCGGCCGTCACCGCGAAGGTCTGTGACCCGTCGGCGGTGCGCACCAGCGTACCCACCGGCACCAGCGCCGCCGCCACCGGCGCGAAGCGGGCGAACGTCACCTGCCCCGCCGCCGCACTCGCCGGCAGCCGCGTCAGCGTGAAATCGCCGACCCAGCTATCCAGATCGGCGCCGGTCGAGGTCGCGGCCCGCGTCGTCTGCAACACCTGCAGGATCAGCCATTGCACCCACAGCCCGAGGCCGGCATTCGCCTCCAGCACCGCCCGCAGCACGGAGCCGACGGTCAGGTCGAGCACCTGCTGCGCCGCCCCCTGCACGGCGGCGGCGGCGGAAGCGACGATCGTATCGAACGTGCGAAGTTGCAGTTGCATCGCTCACACAGGTCCCACGGTGAAGTTCAGCGTCTGGGTGGCCCCGGTCGTGGCGTCGGCGTAGCGCACCGCCACGATCACGGCGCCCGACGGATCGACCGTCACGTCGATCACCGGCTCCGGCGTGCGCGCGACCGCGCTCTCCTGGAAGATCTCGCTGCGGATGACGGAGGTGATGCGCGCCGCGGAGGCCGGCTGGCCCACGAACTGCGCCAGCCCGGCGCCGTAGCCGAGGTTCCACACATAGTCGCCGGGATTGGTCAGCAGCCGGCGCAGCACGCGCTGCTGGCCGAGCAGCGTGCCATCGGCGGTCGCAAGGTCGCCGCCGGCGCTCGCCGCGAGGTCGGCGCCGTACTGGTGCGAGATGTCGGGCATCGCCTATTCCGGATCGGGGTTGCTGGTGGTCCCGGTGTTGCCGCCCTGCGGATCGGGATGCGTGTGGATGTTGTAGTTCTCACGCAGGCGGTCGAAGCTGCCGTGCCGGTCGTAGATGTCGCCCGTCACATACAGGTCGCCGTTCACGCGCACCGTGCCGTCGTTCTGCAACTTCACGAAGCTGCCCGACTGGTGCACGAGCCATAGTTCGCCCACTGGCGCACCGGGACTGGCCGAGGCGTCGCTCCAGGCGCCGCCCACCACCACGCCATGCTCGCCCTCGCCGTCCTGCGGCAGCACCAGCACCTGCTGCCCCGGATGCGGCGGCACCGCCATGCCCCAGCCGGCGCCCACCCACGGGCTCAGCACCGGCAGCCAGCCGGTGATGACGTTCTCGGGCTGCAAGGCCACGCGCGCGGCATGGCGCGCGGGATCGACGCTGACCACGGTCGCAAACCGCGGCTGCCCATGCGCCGCATCCAGCGCGCCCGCCTGCGCCTTCAAGGCATTCAGGAACCGCTGCATCGTCTCTCCACGGGCGAGGATTGAGGTGAAGGCCGCCCCTCACTCCGACCCTCTCCCGCAAGCGGGAGAGGCAGCAGGGCAGGAGAGAGACGGCGCAACCCCTCTCCCGCTTTGCGGGAGAGGGAGGGGCCCATCGCGCAGCGATGGGAGGGTGAGGGACACCGCTAGAACGGCGAGGCCGTCCGCCCCTGCACCAACTGCGAGAACCCCGCGCGCATCGAAATCCGCCGCTCGATCTCGTCGATGCGAAAGCCGGTGTCGAACACCGTCCCGGTGCCGATGAGCTGCACCGCCACGCGGGGCGAAAGCACGAGTTCGCCCGGCATCTCGCCACGAAAGACCAGCTCGTGCGAGGCAAGCTCGGCGAGCTTGCGCTGCGCCAGCAGCAGCGCCGCGTCCGGCGACAGGTTCGGCACCACGAACACGTAGTCGCGCTGCGCGCCGCTTCCGCGCGCGGTCTGGGCCGTCTGCACGGTGCCGGCGCCGAGGCGCGAGTGCCAGCTTTTCACCGTCACCACGATGTCGCCGGCGAAGCTCAGCGCCCGCTCCAGCCGCAGCGCCGTGAAATCGGGCGCGCCCGCGGCCGTCGGCGCCGCCGCCAGCACCGCCGGCAGCGCGAGCGTGTCGGGCGGACGGAAATGCAGCGTGCTCCCCGTCACCCACAGATCGAACCCCTCCCAGCCCGCCAGCGTGGCGAGCAGGTCCCACTCCGTCGTCGCGCGGGCATGCGCGTTCATCGTCAGCGCATCGTGCTCCAACTGCCAGAACCGCCCCACCGGCGTCGTGGTCGCCTGCACGTCGGCGGCCAGCCCGTGGCGTGATGCCAACGTCGCCGCGATCTCGCTGGAGGTGCGGTTGGCGAACGTCTCCTGCGTGCGCGCCTCGATCAGCGCCGCCGAGCGGTCGCGGCCCTCGAGCGTCAGCGTGCCGGCGATCGGGTCGATGCCGATGTAGTCGGCACTCCCCTGCATCAGGCTCACGAACCCGCCCAGCGGGTCGAGCATGAGCTGGATATCCACATCCACCGCCGTGCTTGCCGCCCACCGCGCGGTGTCGCCCGCCAGCGCCGCGCGCACGCGCCAGACGCCGGCGGCAAATCCGCCGTAGGTGCTGACCGCGGTCTCGGTCGCGTTGCCCAGCGGCGCGCCATTGGCCAGCACCAGCAGCCGCGGCGCGCGCCACGCGCTACTGAGCGGCAACGCCGCCTCCGGCCGCCGCGTTCGGCGCGGGAATCTTCAGCGTCACCGTCCCGCTCAGCCACGGATCGCTGATGCCGTTGAGCTGCGCGATGCGGATCCACTGCGTGGCATCGTTGAGATACTGCGCCGCGACACGAAAAAGATTGCCGCCGACGACCTGGACGGTCTGCATCCTGCCTGCTCCGCGCAAAAGGATCAGCTTGTCGCGTTCGCGAGGTTCGCCGCCGCGCGGCCGAGATAGCCCTGCGCGTCGGCAAGCTGCGCAAGCCGCCCTGCGGCGCTCGCCGCACTCACCGGGTCGGTGGCCGCGAGCAGGCTCGTGTTCGCGCTGCTCATTCCGGCCGCCACCTGCGTCTGCGCGGCCGTGACCGACGCCACCGCGCCGTCATAGTTCGCCGTGCCGAGCGTGGTCGCGCCCGGCGCCGCCAGCGCCGCCTGCGCGGCCGTGGTGTCGGTGCCCGCGTTCGCCGCCAGCAGGTCGCCCTGCACCGTCGCGACGAGCGAGGTCGCGATGCTCGTCGCCAGCACGGCCGGATCGGCGAGCACGGTGCAGGTGATGCAGTACGGCACCCAGTTGCTGCGCTCATACGTCGCCTGGAACCCCGCGATCACGACAAGGTAGGCGAACCCGTCCCACGCCAGCGGCAGCGGCAGGCCCTCGATGCGCAGCACATCCAGCAGCCGCGCGCGCTCCGCCGCGTCGCTGCCGGTGAAAATGCCCTGCCAGACGATCGGCTGGTCATCGGCGCCCATCGCGTCGATCACCCGCGCCCCGCCGGGCAGCCGATGCACCGCCAGCCGCTGCGCGCCGCCGAAGCCGATCCGCGGCGGCACCTCGAACTGCGCGAAGCTCACCGGCCCGAGCTGCAGGTAGCCCGACATCGCTCAGCCTCCCCAGCCCCAAGGGCCCTGCATCGCTCCCGGCCAGCCCGGTGCCAGGCGCGCGTCGAAGCCGGTGATCCCGGCCTGCGGGCGCGCGATCGCGTGGGCGAGCTGATCGGCCAGCCAGCGGCTGAGCCGCACGCCATCCACCATCGGCTCGCCCCCGGCCTCCGCCGCATCCGGCTCCCGCGCCGGCGCAGGCGCTTGCGCCGACGCAGCCACCGGCACCGTCGGCGCCGCGGGGGCGCTGCTGGCGCTGGCACCCGGCGCGCGCGCGGCAAGCCCGCCGACCGGCGCCGCCGGTGCCCGCGTCGGCAAGGGCGAGACGGCCGGCACCGTCACCGGCGTCACCGTCACCGGCGTCACCGTCAGTGGCGGCACAGCCGGCGGGTCGCCCCGCCCCCAGGCCGGAACCGGCGCCGCGGGCGCCCGGCCCGCCGCCGGCGCGAAACCCGGCGCGGCCGGCCCCGGCATCGACGGTGCCGCAGGCAGCAGCAGCGACGGCGGCGCGGCGAGGCGCTGCGCCGCCGGGATCAGCGGCACCGGGTCCGCATCGCGCGCCGCCCGCGCCACCGGCGCAGCGACAATTGGCGGGGACCATGGCCGCTGCGGCAACGGCGCCGCCGGTGCGGCGACGGCCGCGCTCGTCCGCAGCGCCGGCGGCGCGGGTGCGCTCGGTGCGGCAGCGGGCGGCAGCGCCGGGGCGGCGACCGGCGGCAGCACCGCGGCGAACATCGTCGTCGCCTGCACCAACCGGCCCAGCATCGCCTCGGCCGCCGCCAGCGCCATCGCCAGCGTCGCGTCCGCCTCGGGCTCGGCTGCGTCGGGCTCGGCTGCGTCGGGGATCGCCGATGCGCTCTCGCTCACCGCCGCTCCTTCCACGCCATGCGCGCGAAATCGAACTCACCGCCGTCCAGCCGGCCGAGCGCGACCACGAAGGCGAGCCGCTCCGCCGCACCCAGGCTGAACGCCACGTCGAACGGCACCCCGTTCCTGACCAGATAGAGCGCGTCGATCAGGTCGGGGTCGACGGAAAATGCGCGGCGGCGTCGGCCACCTCCGCTTCGGTCGGCACCTCCGGCCGCAGCGCCTCGGCCACCGCCGCCAGCGCCGCCTCGCCCAGCCGCCCGACCAGCGCCTCGATCTGCGCCTCGCTCGCCGGCTGCGGCACCGGCACGTCGTCGATCGCGTGCACCGAGGCGGCGAGCAGTGCCAGCCCCATCCAGGCCGGGTTCTGCGCCAGCGCCGGCCCGGCCGCCTTGTAGAGCCGCAGCTTGTCGAGCGCCGTCAACCGCCGCAGCGCCAGCCGGCGCCCGTCCGCATCGCTCATCACCGGCGCCGCCGCGGCGGCCGCGATCAGCCGCGCGCTCGGTGTCTCCATCAAACGCGCGCCCGGCTGGTGGCGAAGAACTCCAGCCGCTGCTTCACGCTCGAATCGCCCCGCCACTGCCCGGCATGCGACAGCCGGAACACCACGCCGTCGAACTGGTAGGTGCTGGTGGAGCCGTCGGATTCCGTGATGTACTGATACAGCGTGCCCGGCGCCGGCGTGGTGCCCGCGTAGTACTGCTGCTCGAGCTGGGCGACGAAATCGTCCGCGACGGAGCTGCCGCGCTCGAGGTCGAACTGCCCCTCCCACCCTTTCGGCAGCTCGGCCCCCAGATGCGTGCCGTCAATGCGCTGCACGCGCACCGACGACGTGATCTGCCGGCTCTCGAACCCGGTGACATGCGCCAGATCGACGCGCCCGAACGGCCCCAGCACCACGACCTGGCTGTCGCGGCCGACCGAGAAAGTGTTGCCCGCCATGCTGCCCCCCTACGCCGCCAGCGCGCCGGGCGTGCCGGGCAGAACCTGCGTCTGCACCTGCACGGTCTGGCCGCCCTCGATGTTGACGATGAATTTCTCGTTGATCGCCTGGTACTGCACCTGCGCGTCGCTCTGCAAATAGCCGAGCGAGGTGCGGCTCAACGGGTTGTTGGACGTGTCGCAGACCACGCTGAACGGCAGGCCGCCGTCGGCGGAGCCGAGCAGTCCCTGGCCCAGCATGTTCTGCAAAAAGCTGAGCTGGGTCGCGCGGATGTTCTGGAACAGCGTGGCGTTGATCACCTGCCCGACATACTGGCCCATGCCGGCGGCGAGCGTGGCCGCGATGTAGTTGGTCATGCGCGTGTAGTTGTCGCCGCTCACCGCCGCGTTGGACGAGGAGTTGTGCCCGCAGCGCACGCCCCAGAAGCTGCCGCCCGGCTGCGGGTTGGCGATTACGTCGATCCCGGCCTGGAACAGCACGGCGAGGTCCGCCGCGGCATAGCTCGTGCTCTGCCCGGCGCCCGGGGTGCCGCTCTTCTGGCTGCCGGCGACCGAATACAGCGGCTTGTTCAGGCTGCTCTGCTCGGGCGAAAGGTTGGCGAGCCGACCGGCGACGAAGCCCTGCGGGCTGACCAGCCGCAGCACCGCGTTCACCGGATCGTTCCACCAGATCCAGTCGCCGAACATCAGCTTGCAGGCATAGCTGTCGAGCCCCGCCGACTGCTTGGTGGCAACGGCGTTGGTGATCGTGTCGCCGGCCGGGCCGGTCAGGATCATGTAGACGCCCTCGGAAAGCCCGAACGCCTCCTGCGTCGTGTACTGCGTCGGGTCGTCGGCGTCGGCCAGCACGCCGATGCTGCAGCCCTGCCCGCGCAGCGCATACATTCCCTTGCGCGGCACGATGTCGAGGCCCACCAGCGTCGCCGCGGTCACGCCCGCCGCGCCGTCGGTGCCCGGCGTGCCGGTGCTGAAGGAATAGCTGAACGCCGCCGGTGCGGCGGTGGCGCTGCCGGCATTCGCGACCACGAACGCGCTCGGCCCGCGCTGCGGGCCCTGCCCCGCATTCACCGCCGCCGCCAGCGCCTGCCAGAACCCGGCGCCGCTGCCGGCGATGTTGTCGTAGACCTCCGGCACCAGCCCCGGCATCGCCACCGTCAGCCGCCACGTGCCCGCCTTCGACCCGGTGGCGAGCGTCACCGCGAGCTGGTTGCCGAGCGAGCCGGAATAGAGGGCGGTGAAGACGAACCCGATCCCCGGCAGCGTCAGCGACGCCGCGGTGTCGGTGCCGTCGCTCACCCGCACGCAGCGGAAACTTTGCGCGCCCTGCTGCACCGCCGTCGCGACCTGCGTGCCCATGTCGTATTTGCGCGGCATGACCGGGCCGAAGCTCGCGGCATAGTCGGTCATGGTGGCCACGATCACCGGCTGCCCCACCGGCCCCCACGCGGCGCTGCCGACCACGCCCACGACGTCGGTCGGCACGCCGTTCAGCACCAGGTTCTGCGGCGGCACGATCTGCACATACAGATCGGGCACCACCAGGGCCGTGGTGTTGATGCTCCCCTGCTGGACGATCGGCATGGCTCAGCCCTCCTTCACGCTCACGCGCACCACGTCGTGCGCGTGCTCGCCGGCCAGCAGCGCAGCGATGATCTCCTTGTCGGCGATCACGTCGCCGCGCGCGTGCGGGCCGAACGCCCGCACGACGACAAGTTGCACGGTCATGGAGTGTCCTTTGTCTAACCCAGAAGATTCGCGATCGGTGCCTGTCCGTCGGGCGAGATCTGCGTGCCGCTCACGGTCAGGCACGGCAGCATGGCGGCGATCGTGGTCGCGTAGTCGACGCTGTAGGTGAGCTGGCGCCGATACAGCACCGCATCCTCCCAGCGGTCCGACGTCACCGAGGCGACGAACAGCAGCCGGCCGCTCGATCCGTCGGCCAGCCCGATGAAGTCGATGCCCGAGACTGCGGCGTCCGGCGTGCCGCCCACCGCGTCGCGCATCGCCGGGTCGGCGCACCAGCAGGTCACGGTGAAGTTCTGCCGCTGCCGCCGGGTCTCGCGCAGGCCCGGCTGGTCGGCGGTCACCCGCGCGACCACGCTGCGCGCGCCGGCGAGCGAGACGCTCGCCCCGTTCGCCACCGCCGTGCTCCATGGCGGCTGCGCGAACTGCTGCAACTCGCCGGCCAGCGCCGCGGCCACGCTCGCCGGCGTGTCGCCGCTCGCGGTGCGATGGATCGCCGCGCGCCCGTCGACCAGCAGTGCCGCAAGCTGCCCTGTCGCCGCGTTGCCGGAGAAAGTGGCGACGCCGCCTGCGACGGTCGCGATCAGTGTCGGCGCGACCGTGCGCAGCACCTTCCACTGGTCGGGATAGCGCGTCGTCACCCGCGCCGATCCCGCCACCGCCGCCACCGAGACGTTGACGCGCCCCACGGCGAGATCGGCGTCCAGCGCCGCCGGCGTGGGCCAGCCGCGATAGATGCGGCAGATCGCGCCGTTCACCGCGCAGGGCTGCTCGATGCCCTGCGGATACAGCGCCCCGCCGACGATCGCCGCCAGCGCCGCCTCCACGTCCGACTGGTCCGCCATGAGTCCTCGCTCACCCCTCGCGCTCAGGTGCCCGCCTGCCGCAGGAACAGCCGCCACCCCAGCGCCGTCAGCTCGGCGCCGGAGACCACGGCGCTGCGGCCGATGTCGTCGCGCGCCAGGTCGCCGGGCCGCAGCAGCACGCCGGGGAAGGCCGGCAGCAGCACCTCCCAGCCGCCCGCCCCGCCCGGCAGCCCGGGCGCATCGGCCGGCAGCGCGCCGCGCCCGCCCTCGCGGCTGCGCGCCAGCACGCTCGCGGGCCAGGCGTTCAGCAGCACCTCCGTCTCCGCCACCCGCACGCCGCCATAGCGGTCGAGGCCGGCGTTCAGCGGCGCCGCCGGGCGCGACAGCGTCAGCACCCGCGTCGTCTTCACGCACAGGATCGGGCCGAGGCGCGGCTGGCTCGCGACGAAGAACATCCCGTCGCGCCCGTCGAGGTAGTCGCCCGGCCGCGTGTAGGCAGCATCGAAAATGCCGCGCCACGTCGCATCGCCATACCCGACCGGAGCCGCCGGACTGCCGGTGTTCACGAACGCCGCCGGCAGCCGCATGATGCGGTTGGCGGCGGCAACCGGCGTGTCGATGGAACGGGCGCGGTAGACGTCGCACCAATCCCCCGCCCCGCGCGCGGCGAGCCCCAGGCCGCGGCGGATCAGGTCGGGAATGCTCGCACCCGGCAGCATCACACCACCAGCCGCACGGAGCCGTCGCCGAGCGCGGGCCCGGGCGGCAGGCCGAGAAATCCGCACAGCCGGCGCCGCCAGTTGTCGAACAGCGCCATGCGCTCGCGCAGCTCGGCCGGGTTGCGCGTCCATACCGACGCCTGTGCGGTCTCCAGCCGGCTGCCCGCGTCCGGTACCGCGTCCTCGAGTTGGTAGAGCGTGGCGAGGTAGTTCGTCACCACGCTCTCCTCCTCCGGGCTCAGGTTGTTGATGCGGAACTCCAGCAGCCCGTAGGCGGTGAAGAACCGCCACCCCTGGAACCCCGCCGCGCCCGCGCCGTACGCGGGATAGCCGCAGAAGCGGCGGATGTCGGCCGCCTGCGCATCGGAAAACGCCATCGCCCCCTCCACCGGGAAGAGAAAACCCCTCTCCCGCTCAGCGGGAGAGGGAGGGTGAGGGCGCGCCGTCAGCCGATATGCTCGATCATCACCGCGCGCTTGAAGGCGGAGTTGGTCGCGGTCGGCACCGTGGTCGCCGTGGTGGTGGTGTCGGAGGGGGCGCAGAACCCGCCGATCCAGTACCAGCTCTGCGCGATGATCTGCTGCAGCCGGTCGATCGGCTCCCGCGTCACCATCGCCACGTTGTCGACGATGGTGACGATCGCATCCTTCGGCGCCACGTCGGCGTCGGCCATGCCGGCGAAGTCGCCCTCGATCAGCGCGCCCTTGCCGCACACGATCGGCCGGCGCACCAGCGCCCCGTCGATCGTCGGGTGGGCCTGCACGAACGCCTCCGTGGTCGGCACGAAGCGCAGGCCCAGGAAGTCGTTCACCATGCCGCGCTTGAACACCGCGTTGGCGCTGGTGGCGCCGGTGAACAGGCGCTGGAACGCCTGGTCGTTGAACAGTTGCCGCGCGCTCTGCGGATCGAGATAGCAGTTATAGGCGCCGTCGATCTCCGGCACCGCGTTCTGCCGCAGCGTCGCCACGGCGTTCAGCAGCGTGCTCATGTCGAGCTGGTCGGTCGCCTGCACCTGCGTGGTATTGCCGCGCGCGTTCGGCCGCAGGATGGCGCTCGCCGTCGCCGCGGTCACGGTGTTGTTCAGTGCGCCGTCGGCCACCGTCACGTCGCCGGCGAAGGTCAGCACGCCGGAGACGCCGTTCGGCGCGGTGGAGTTGTTGGTGCCGTCGGCGGCCACCCCGACCAGGGCGTAAGTGTTGCTGCCGACCGTCACCAGCATCTGGTTGGTGTTGCTCACCGGCATCGGCACGCCGTTCGCGAACACGCTGGTGAAGCCGCGGATGTCGTCCACCGACACGTTCGGCCCGGCGCTGCCGAGCGCCGCGCGTACCCGCGTGTTGCCGCCGAAATAGGCGTTGAACAGCGCGTTGCGTGCCAGCTCGTCCAGGCTGCGCGCCGCCTGCTCGCCGTTCACCGCGGCATTCTGCAGGAACTGGCTGGCGATCCCCACCCGGCTCGTCACCACGTTCAGGTCGGCGGTGGCGGCGTAGAAGTTCAGCGTCAGCGTGTACTGCTCCACGCCCCAGTTGGTCGGCGCCAGCCCGTTGTCGAGGTTGGTGTTGGTGGCCGGCGCCAGCGGCGTGGTGACCGAGGGCTTCAGGCCGGCGCGCGTCTTGGTCAGCGTCTCGCCGATGCCCACGGCGAAGTCCTCGCGGTCGGCGACGGCGCGGTAGCCGAGTTTGCTCTGCAGCGCCTGCTGGAACTCGCGCTCCAGGAAACCCTGCTGAATGATGGGCTGCAGGGCCGCCGGGAAGTTCTGAATACCCATGTCGCTCCTCGTACGTTCAGGCCGCCAGGCGAGGATCGCCGGCCGGCGCGGGTGGAGGTTGGTTGTCGGGCGGGTTGTCGGGTGGATCGGCAGGATCGGGCGGCGCTCAGCGCCGGCGCAGCAACTCCGCGCGCGCCGCCTGCCATTCGTCGAAGCTCATCTCGCGCGCCGATTTCTGCCGCGGCGGCTGCGCCGGCGGCGCGACGGCGGTGGAAGACGAACTCGCGGGGCCGAACAGCCATGGCTTCGCGCGCTTCATCTCGCGCATCAGCGCCGCCCCGCCTTCCACCTCGCCGGCGTCGGAGAGTTTCACCGCGTCGGTGTCGATCAGCTTCAGCCCGTCGAGGTCGACCATCCCCGCGCGCACCGCCTCGGCCTTCAGCTCGGCGCGCACCAGCCGCCCGCGCGCCTCCGCCTCCACCTGTGCCAATTTCTGCTCCAGCGCCGCCAGCCGCACGGCCGCGTCACCGGCCGCATCATCGGCCGCATCCTTGGCCGACGGGGCCCCAAACTCCTCGCTCATGCCTTCGCTTTCTCCGCTGGAACCGCCTCGCCGGCGATGCGCGCCAGCTCGGCCGGCACGTCGCCGATGTCGTAGATGGGCGCGAGCGCCTTCACGGCGCTCTCGCACGAAAGCAGCCCGGCCGCCGTCAGCGTCTGCAAGGTCGCCGCGTCCTGCGCGCGATCCTGCGCGTCCGGCGGATACCAGTCGGGCCAGCGCAGCACGATCCGCGCCGCGGGGTCGAGGGGTGCGAGCACCTCGCCGCGCACGCGCAGCGGATAGCGGTTGGAGGCGCGCACCACCATCCGCGCCAGCTCCAGCAGCCCGTCGCCGTAGCTCAGCCGCAGATTGTCGGCGAGCCAGATCAGCCCCTGGTTCATCAGTTCCAGCGCCCGCCCGCTCTGCGGGGCCGAGAGCCGGTCGGCCGAGGCGCGGTTGCCGTGCACGCCTTCCAGCGCGAGCTCGCGCAGGAAGCGCACGTAGTCGATCACCGCACCGGCCGCGGTGCCGCCGATCTCCAGCAGCTTCGCGTCGCCCTTCTCGCCCACCACCAGCGCGTTGCCCGCGCCGCGCACGATCTCGCTGTCGGCCGCCGCCGGCTCGCGGATCAGCAGGGTGGGATCGGAGGAGTATTTCAGCCCCCGCCCCGCCTGGCTCAACTGGTAGTCGATCTCGATCGACGTCTCCAGCGCCGGGCGGAACGTGCATTCGCCGTCGATGTCGTCCCCGCCGGGCAGGTTCTTGATCCACACCAGCGGCACGAAGCCGAGGCCGTGGCGCACGCTGCGCGCCTCGTCGATCTCGCGCGGCAGGCCGGACACGACCGGCGTCGGCACGAACCAGGTCTCGCGCTCCGCGTCCCACACGCGCTGGAACCAGTAATCCGCCCCCGGCTCGGCAATCTCATAGCCGCGGGCGATCAGGTCGCGCCCAGGCACCTTGTAGCATTCCACCACTTCGGCCAGCCGGTCCGGCGCGCCCGGCTGCCAGCGCGGCGTCAGATACAGGCTCTGCAGCACCTGGAAGAACACGCGACCGGAGAGCACGCGGAACAGCACTGCCACGCTGCCCACCGAGCCGCGCAGCGCCGCTTCCGCCATCACGCGGTTGAGCCCGCTTTCGCGCGCGATGTCGGCGAGCGCGGTGCGCGTCGCACCGTCGTCGGAGTCCAGCGTCGGGAAGTGCCCCTCGCCGAACACGAGGCTCAGGCTGTCGTCCACCACGATGCGCGCGAGCGGATAGCGCACGCTGGGCCGGCGGCGGCGCAGCGGCACATACTCGCCGCCCGCGCCGCGCTCGTCGTGAAACTCATAGGGCAGAACGTCGTATTGCCGGCCCTGCAGGAACCGCGTCAGCAGATCGAGGCGCCGCGCGCGCTCGGGGTAGTCGGCGTCGCGCGGGATCAGGCTCGCGATGGTGTCGAACATGCGTCCTTCCTGAAGGCATGCCCTCACCCCACCGTCGATCTGCGTCACAGCTCGACCCCGCAAGCGGGAGAGGGAGGGGCCCAGCGCGCAGCGACGGGAGGGTGAGGGGGGCCGGCGGCCGCAGCGTCCTGCGCATGCACCGCCGATGATGACGGTGGAATTACCCGATCCTGGGGCAACCGGGCAAGCCGATTTTCCTAGCCTCAGAAAATTTTCCTTCGGACCGCCGCGCCCTGCCCCGGAACCAACAGGAGCACGCCCCGTTTGCGCCGGCAGGGAACAACCAAACAAAGGAAGCGGACATGGGACGCTCCATCCTGCTCTGGCTGCTCGGCGTGCCGATCCCGATCATCATCCTCATCGCGCTCCTCTGGCATTGAGGCGATCATGGCGATCCTGGAAAGCGCACCGCGCGCGATGGTCGATCCGACCGCCGATTCGGCCGTCCGCGACGAAGCGCCGGCCTCCGCCGTCGCATGGGCCGCCATCATCGGCGGCGCCTGCGTCACCGTCGCGATCGCGCTGCTGCTGTTGCAGCTCGGCGCGGGCGTCGGTCTCGCGTCGGTCTCACCCTGGCCCGGCTCCGGCGCCAGCACTGCAACCTTCACCGTGGCCGCGGCGATCTGGCTGATCGTCGTGCAATGGCTCGCCTGCGCATTCGGCGGCTACATCACCGGCCGGATGCGCACGAAATGGGCGCGGCTGCACGGCGACGAAGTCTTCTTCCGCGACACCGCACACGGTTTTCTGACCTGGGCGGTGGCGGTGCTGTTCGCTGCGGCACTGCTGGGCTCGGCCGCCACCTCCGCCGTGGGCGGCGGCGCGCGTGCCGTCGCCGGCCTCGTTTCCGGTGCCGCACAAGGCGTAAGTCAAGGGGTAAGTCAGGGGGCAAGCCAGGGTGCCGGCTCCCTGCCGGGCGCCAGCTACTTCATCGACAGCCTGTTCCGCTCCGATCAGGCCGCGGCCGGCAACGCGGGCGGCGCGAATGCCGGGTCCACCGCCGAGCAGCGCACGGAGATCGGCGGCATCCTCGCGATGGCGGTCCGCAACGGCGAGATGCCGT
>JAFKFJ010000280.1 GCA_017307335.1 Alphaproteobacteria bacterium
GGAAGCACGGCGCGCAGCGCATCGGTCAGGGCGCGAAGCTGGGCGGGGCTTTCGACGTTGCGGGCGAAGAGGATGACGCCGGCGGGCGGGCGCCGCCGGAACAGCGCCGCCTCTTCCGCGCCAAGGGTCGGACCCGCGATGCCGAGGATCGCGGCCCTAGGAGACAACCGCGCAGCCGCCGCCCTTCTGCTTCACCCGCTCGCAGAACAGCACCGCAGCCGCGCTGTCGGCGAAGCCGCCGGTGCGCACGCGCCAGTAGGTCTTGCCGGCATGCTCGGTGCGGGAGATCGTCGGGCGGTGCCCGGACAGCAAGTCGCCGTACTTGCGCACGAGCCGCTCCCACTCCGTCTTGGCGCCGCCCTCGGTCTCCAGCGCGCCGAGTTGGACGAGGACGACCCCCGAGGACGCCTTCGCCGCCGCGGCCGGCTTCGTGGCCGGGCGCGCTGGCGCCGCATCGGTGCGCACCACGTCCGCCCGCGGCGCTTCGGTGCGGGCCGCCTCGGCATGCGCGGAGGCCGGTGCGGGTGCGGGCGTCGGTTCGGGGCGGGTCGCCGTTGCCACCCGTTCCGTCCTGTCGGGCGCAGGCTTCTCGGCAGCAGTCTTGTCGGGCGCAGCCTTCTCGGGTGCCGGCTTCGCGGCGGCCGGCGGCGGCGCGGCGGCCCGCTCGGCCTCGCGCAGCGCCTGCGGCGCGGGTGCCTCGGGCGGCGGCGCGAGCGCGGTCTTGCCGTCGGCTTCGCCGGACAGGATGCTGTCGTTGGCGCCCGTCACCTGCATCCCGCCGGGATCGGTCGGCTTCGTGCGCACGGGGCGGCTGTCGCTCTCGATCACCGGCACGCCGCCCGAATGGCGGCCGGAAAAGCCCCAGACGCCGACGAGCAGAAGCAGCGCACCGCCGATCGCGCCGGCGAAGATCGCGAGTCGCCGCGTGCCCGCGTCCATCCGTTCTCGTCGCTCCAACCCCGCGGCCCGCCATGCCGGGGTCATCGCCGGCATCGGGATGTCCAGTTCGTCCGTTGCCGCCATCGGCTCGATTCGCGACCTCACCGCATCTCCTCGACGGGTTCCACGCCCATCACCGCCAGGCCCGCGCGGACCACCACGGCCGTTGCCGCCACCAAGGCGACCCGGGCGAGGGTTTCATCCACCCGGTCGGCCTGCAGGAACCGCAGCGCAGCATCGTCCTTCCCTCGGTTCCACAGCATATGAAAGTCGCCCGCTAGATCATAGAGGAAAAACGCGATCCGGTGCGGTTCACGCGCCTGTGCGGCCGCCTCGACCGTGCGCGGCCAGAGGGCGAGGCGGCGGATCAGGGCGAGCTCCGCGGGGTGGGTGAGAGTACCGAGCGCCACCCCGGCGAGGGCGGCATCGGCGGTCATCTCGGCCCCGAACACGTCCGCGGCCAGGCGCAGCACGCTGCGCGCGCGGGCATGCGCGTACTGCACGTAGAACACCGGGTTGTCGCGCGTCTGCGCGACCGCGAGGGCGACGTCGAACTCCATCTGCGCATCGGCCTTGCGCGTGAGCATGGTGAAGCGCACCGCGTCGCGCCCGACTTCCTCGATCAGATCACGCAAAGTGATGTAGCTGCCGCTGCGCTTGGACATGCGCACCGGCTGTCCGTCCTTCATCACATGCACGATCTGGCACAGCACGACATCAAGCTGCCCGCCGAGCGCGCGCACCGCCGCCTGCATGCGCGCGACGTAGCCGCCGTGGTCGGCGCCCCAGATGTCGATCATCAGCGCCGCGCCGCGCCGCAGCTTGTCCGCATGATAGGCGATGTCGTTGGCAAAATACGTGCTGCTGCCGTCGGATTTCTGCAGCGGGCGGTCGGAGTCGTCACCGAACTGCGCCGCGCGGAACAGCGTCTGCGGGCGCGGCTCCCAATCCTCCGGCTGCTTGCCCTTGGGTGGCTCCAGCACACCGTTGTAGATCAGTCCCTGCTCGCGCATCTGCGCGATGACGGCATCGGTGGCACCGGCCTCGGCCAGCGCCCGCTCGCTCGTGAAAACCTCCTGCCGTACGCCCAGAAGTTCAAGATCCTCGCGAATCCCCGCCAGCATCGCGGCCACGGTGAAGTCGCGCACGGTGCCGAGCCAGACATCGGGCGCCGCGATCGTCCCGCTCGGTCCGGCGAGGTCCGCGCCGTGGCGTTCGGCGAGGGCCGCCCCGACAGCGACCAGATAGTCGCCGCGATATTGCAGGCCGCCGGGCACTTCGGCGGCAAAATCCTCTTCCGTCAGCGGCGTGCCGAGCGCCTGCAGGTAGCGCCAATACGCGGCCCAGGCGAGGGCCACGACCTGCGCGCCGGCGTCGTTGATGTAGTATTCCTTGGTAACGGCGAACCCGGCTTTCTGCAGCAGGTTCGCCAACGCATCGCCGACCACCGCGCCGCGGCAATGCCCGACATGCATCGGGCCGGTGGGATTTGCCGACACATACTCGACATTCACCGGCAGGCCGGCGCCGAGCGTGCTGTCGCCATACGACTCGCCCGCGCGCAGGATCTCCGGAAGCTGCGCGTGAAGCGCCGACGCGTGCAGGCGCAGGTTGACGAAGCCGGGGCCGGCCGCCTCCGCCTCCGCCACCACGTCGTCTGGCAGCGCCGCGGCCAGCGCGGTGGCGAGGTCGCGCGGGTTGCGGCGCGCCGGCTTGGCGGCGACGAGGGCGGCGTTGGTGGCCGCGTCGCCATGCGCCGCCTCGCGCGGCAGCGTCACCTCGACCCGCGCCGCGACGTCATCCGGCAGGTCCGGCACGGCCGCCCGCAGGGCGGCGAGCACGCGCTCGCGCAGGAGCGAAAAGATATCATATGCCATATCTGCTACCTGCTCTGTCAGCCGCGGACCGAGAGGTCGGTCAGCCGCACATATTCCTCGCGCGCGAAGCGGTCGGTCATCCCGGCGATGTAGTCGGCGACCGTCTGCGCCGCCCGCGCCGTGCCCCCCTCGCCGGCGCGGCCGCGCCAGTCGTCCGGCAGCAGGCTCGGGTCCGCGTGTAGCAGGGCGAACAGCTCGCCCGTCACCCGCCGTGCCTTCGCCGTCATCCGGTTGACCCGCCAGTGGCGGTACATCCGCGCCGAGAGAAACTCTTTTATGACCCGGTTGGCCTCCGCCATCGGGGGCGAGAACGCGACGACCGGCGCCTTCGCGCTGCGCACCGCATCGGCATCGCGCGGTGCGAGGGCAGCCGCGCGGCGGCGCGTCTCCTCCACCAGATCGGTGATCATGGCGTGGATCACGCGGCGGATGGTTTCGTGGCGCAGCCGCGGCGGCGGCACATCGAGGCTCGCCCGCGCCGCCTCGGCCACCGCCGGGCCGACCACCGGCAGGTGTGCGAGGTCGGCGGGCGCGAAGAGCTGCGCCCGCCAGCCGTCGTCGAGGTCATGCGCGTGATAGGCGATGTCGTCCGCGAGCGCCGCCACCTGCGCCTCCGCCGAGGGCTGGGTGGTCAGCGCGATCTCGTGCCGCGCCGCGTACTCGGCGACATAGGCCGGCGGCTTGCGCAGCGGGCCGTTGTGCTTGGCCAGCCCCTCCAGCGCCTCCCAGGTCAGGTTGAGCCCGTCGAACCCGGCATACCGGCTCTCCAGCAGGGTCACGACGCGCAGGCTCTGCGCGTTGTGATCGAAGCCCCCGAACGGCTTCATGGCGAGCGCCAGCGCCTCCTCCCCGGCGTGGCCGAAGGGCGGGTGGCCGAGGTCGTGGGCGAGCGCCAGCGCCTCCGCCAGGTCCTCGTCCAGCGCGAGTTCGCGCGCGACGGAGCGGGCGATCTGCGCCACTTCGATCGAGTGGGTCAGCCGGGTGCGGAAGAAATCACCCTCGTGATTGACGAAGACCTGCGTCTTGTACTGCAGCTTGCGGAAGGCGGAGGAATGGATGATGCGGTCCCGGTCGCGCTGGAACGGGCTGCGCGTCGCACTCTCCGGCTCCGGATGGAGCCGGCCGCGCGTCGCGTTCGGGCGGACGGCCCAGGGGGCGAGGTCGGTCACGGCCGGCGCCTTACACCTCCAAGCAGCACCCTTCAATTGGCGGCCCCTTCCGCCTATGTTCCGGCCATGAGCGAGTCCTTTCGCCTGACCGACCGCGCCGCCGCCCGCATCGCCGAGATTGCGGCGGGCGAGGGGGGCGCCGCGCTCCGCGTGGCCGTGCTGGCCGGCGGATGCAGCGGGTTCCAGTACCGCTTCGCGCTCGACCCGGCGCCGGCGCCGGACGACACGGTGGTCGAGCATGGCCGCGCCCGGGTGCTGATCGACCCCGCCAGCCTCGACCTGCTCGCCGGCGCGGAGCTGGATTTCACCGACGAGCTGATGGGCAGCCACTTCGCGGTGCGCAACCCGAACGCCAGCAGCGCCTGCGGTTGCGGCACGAGTTTCGCCGTCGACTGATCCCGCCGCGCGGTGAAGCTCGCCACCTGGAACGTCAATTCGATCCGCCAGCGCGAGGCGCATGTCGCCCGCTGGCTGGAACGCGCCCAGCCCGACCTGCTGGTGTTGCAGGAGATCAAGTGCGAGACGGCGGCCTTTCCCGCCGCGCGGTTCGAGGCGCTGGGCTATCGCAGCGAGGCGGTGGGGCAGCGGGCCTACAACGGCGTCGCGGTGCTTTCGCGCGTGCCGTTCGAGGTTGTGGCGCGCGCCCTGCCGGGCCTGCCCGATGACGATGCGCAGGCGCGCTTCATCGAGGTTCGCACCGCGGCGATGACCGTCGCCGGCATCTACCTGCCCAACGGCAATTCGGGCGGCGATGCAGGATTTGCCTACAAGCTTGCGTGGATGGACGCGCTGCGCACCCACGCCGCGGCGCTGCTGGCGGACGACGTGCCGCTCGCGATCGCGGGCGACTTCAACGTCTGCCCGACCGACGCCGATCTGTCGCCCGGCGCGCTGCCGCCCACGGACGCGCTGGTGCACCCGGAGAGCCGGTCGCGGTTTCGCGCGCTGCTCTGGCTGGGGCTGACCGACGCCGTGCGCGCGCTGCACCCGAGCGGGCCGATGTGGACCTTTTGGGACTATCAGGCCGCGTGCTGGCCGCGCGACGTGGGCCTGCGCATCGACCACGTGCTGCTCTCGCCCACGCTCGCGGAGCGGCTGACCGCCGCGGTGCCGGACCGGCGGGAGCGGGGCGAGGACGCGCCCTCGGACCATGTGCCGGTGCTGGTGGAGGTGGACTGAGGCGGCGCGGCCGCGGTTTCTCACGAGGTGATGGGAAGGACATGAAGCGCCGTCACCTGCTCCCGGCATTGACGCTGCTGGTCGGCGGCGTGGTTGGCGGTGGCGGCGCGCGGGCCGCGCCGGTTCTGCGCGTCGGCGCCGCGCTGCCCGACCCGCCGTTCGAGTTCATGACCGCTGCGGGCCCCGCGGGGTTCGACATCATGCTCATGCAGCGCATCGCGGCCCTGCTCGGCCGCGAATGGCAGCTCGTTCCGTACACCGGCGCCGACTTCAACGGCATCTTTGCCGGCCTGAACAACGACACCTGCGACTGCATCGCGTCCGGCACCACGACTACGCCGGCGCGCGAGCGCATTGCGGATTTCTGTGCGCCCTACGTGGTGTCCGGCCAGTCGCTGGTCGTCGATCCGCGCCGCCATCCCACCGTGCACGGGATCGACGATCTCAAGGGCCTCGTGATCGGCGTGCAGCAGGGCAACACCAGCCAGCCGGTCGCCGACCGGCTGGTGGCCGAACATCGGGCGGCGCGGGTGCGGGTCTATGCCTATGACCAGATCGAGACGGCGCTCGACGATCTTGTCGGCGGCGGCTGCGACGTGTTCATGAAGCTCGCCCCGGTGACCGAATGGTATGTCCGCTCCCGACCGTGGCTCCAGGTGGTGCAGACCGGCATCACGCGCGAACGTCTCGGCATCTGCGTGCGCAAGGGCAACGTGGCGCTCCGCGACGCGATCGGCGCGGCGCAGGCCGCGCTGGAGAAGGACGGCACGCTGCCCGCGCTGATCGCGCAATGGCTCGCGCCGCACGCCGCCGGCTCCCGCTGACATCGCAGGATCTCGCGCGAACCGGCCCCTACAGCCACCCCCGCCGCTTGAAATAGAGATACGGGAGAATCGCCGACAGAACCATGAGCCCCAGGGCTGTCGGGTATCCCAGGAACCACTTCAGCTCCGGCATTTCCACGAAATTCATGCCGTAGATCGACGCGATCAGCGTCGGCGGAAGAAATATGACGGCGGCCACGGAAAATATCTTTATGATCGCGTTCTGCTGGATGTTTATCAGGCCAAGCGTGGAATCCAGCAGGAATTGAATGTTCGAAGCGATATACATGTTGTGATCGAGCAAAGACTGAATGTCCTTGCGCAGGGTGCTGCTTCTGGCCGTCAGGTCCGCGCTGGCCCTCACTCGTTCCATGGTGCGGAGGAAGGCGACGGCGCGGTTCAGGCTATGGAGGCTCTCCCGGACCTTCGCCGCCAGATCGCCGCTCCGGCCGATGCGCTGGATCGTGGTTCGCAGGTCGGCACTGGCAATGCCGGGATTTGCGGCCTCTGCCTGATCGAAAATGCGCTCCGAGATCGTGTCCAGGCCCACGCCGACTTCTTCCAGGATGTCGGCGGCGCGGTCGACGACGGCTTCCAGAATCCCGACCACGATGCTTTCGAGCGAATCGATGTGGGCGCCCTGCTTGTCGCCACGGGCGCAGAAGATGCTGAACGGCTTGGTCTCGACGTAGCGCACCGTCGCGAGGTGCCGCGGCGTCAGGATGAACGTGGCATCGGTCAGCGCGGCCACGGCGGAGCCGTCGCGCCTGACCACGCGCACGGTCATGATGGCGGCATCGCCTTCGCGGTAGAGCTGGCTGCTGGTCTCGATCTCGCGCATTTCCTCGCGGGTGGGGACGCCGACCCCCAGCGACGTTTCCACCGCGTGCTCTTCCTCCTTCGTCGGATTGACGAGGTCGACCCAGACCCCGGCAGGCAGCGCGGCCGCCGGAGCCGGGTCTCGCCTGCGCAGGGAGCCGTCGTGAATGTCGTAGACGGTGATCACGGGAACCGGTCTCGCTTCCAGACAAACGGAGCGGCGTCGTGCCGCGGCCGCGATGCGACGCGGGGCAGTCTAGGGAAAGCGGCGGGCGCGGCATAATGGCCCGGCGCGATGGCGCGCCGGGTCACGCCCCGGCGTTGCGCGCCACCCACGCGGCGAATGCCTGCATGAACCCCTGAAGAAACTTCAGCGTCGCTTCCTTCGTGATCGCGCCGTCCGCGCCGAACAGGTCGCCCGCGCCGCCGATATACGCCTCCGGCTGCGCCATGGTCGGCACGTTCAGGGTCATCAGCGACTGGCGCAGGTGGTGGTTCGCGCCGAAGCCGCCGATGGCACCCGGCGAGACGCTGATCACGGCACCGGGCTTGCCGTTCCAGACGCTCTGGCCGTAGGGGCGCGAGCCGACATCGAGCGCGTTCTTCAGCGCGCCGGGCACGGAGCGGTTGAACTCGGGCGTGACGAACAGCAGCGCGTCGGCGGCTTTGATCCGCGTCCGGAATTCGGTCCACGCCGGCGGCGGTGCCGCCTCCAGATCGAGGTTGTAGAGGGGCAGCGGCCCGATCTCGACGATGCTCGGCCGCAGCGCCTCGGGCGCGATCGCGGCCAGCGCATGCGCCATTTTCCGATTGAGCGACTCGCGGCGAAGGCTGCCCACCAGGACCGCGACGTCGTAGGTCTTGCTCATCTCGAAAGCTCCTCGGCCGGCGCGGGCGGTGCTACTGGGTGACCGAGCACTGCTTGTGCATCTCGCGACAGACGCGCAGCACTGCGTCGGTCATGCGCGATGCCGTCGAATCCTGGCCGGCGATGACGTTTGCCGCAATCATGATCTGCGAAAGGTTTTCGCCGAGCGGCGTTACGCTCAGGCTGCCCTGGCGCGGGCCCTGCGCGATTTGCAGGCGGTAGTGCGCAGGGTCCTCGCCGACGATCTGCACCGCCTGGTTCCTGCGGACCATGGCCACCGCGGTCGCGTAGACCCGCGCGGCGGGGGCGTCGAGCAGGACGGTCGCGACCTCGAACCCCGGCGTCTTGCCGTTCTGATCCTGGGTCAACTGCTGCACCTTGCCCAGCGCGCGGCGGGCCAGCAGCACCCATGGCGTCTGCGCGAAACCCGGTGGGCAGGCGGCAAGCACGGCCAGCAGCACGAGGGCGGCGGGGGCTCTGCGCGACATCAGCGTGTCTCCTTGCCTGCGGCGGTGCCTAGCCCCGTGTTCGCACCGGCCGCAAGGGGGGCACGGAGCGGCAGGGTTTTATCGCGGTCCAGTTGCCGCTATAGGCACGCCCCGCGGCCGGCAGGGTGCCGCGATGGAGGAAGAGTCATGACCAGTCGCGCCTTCCTGGCACTCGGTGCCGCCGCGCTGCTGACCGCCGCCGCGGCGGGGTCTGCGCGGGCCGAGAACGCCAAGCTCGACGTCAAGCCGGGCCTGTGGGAGATCACCTATACCGGCACCAGCAACGGCAAGATCCCGCTGCCGCCCGACGTCGCCGCCAACCTGACGCCCGAGCAGCGCCAGCGCATCGAGGCGGCGCAGCAGGCGCAGCTTGACGAGATGAAGAAGCCGCACACCGCGAAGATGTGCCTCACGCCGCAGCAGGTGGCCGAGGGCTTCCGGATCGGCCCCGGCAACCAGGCGGGCTGCAAGGACTCCGTGATGTCCAGCACCCCCAACGCCATGCATCTGCGTGAGGAGTGCACGGCCACCAGCCCGCCGCGCACCGTCGATGTCAGCTACCAGGCGCCGGACCGCCAGACCGTGATGAGCACGCTGCATGTCGTCGTCGGCAGCGGGCCGCAGGCGATGGTCATGGACCGCACCATGCACGGCAAGTGGCTGGCCGCCGATTGCGGCGACGTGAAGCCGACCGGGCCCGCGCAATAGCGGGCGGCCGCCAGGGGCGTGACGCTAGAACGGGATGAGTTCGCTCGCGCTCGTTCACCCCGTTCCAGCTCTTTGATCTGAGAGCATGATTGAGACCTCCGGCGATTCCGCCGCCGGGCATCATGCTCTAGCGGAGCGCCACGCCCAGCCGCCCGGCGAGATCCTGGATGAACTGCCACGCGACGCGCCCCGAGCGCGCGCCACGCGTGACCGACCATTCCACCGCCTCGGCATGCAGCTTCTCGCGCGGCAGGTCGAGGCCGTAGGCGTCGGCATAGCCCTCGATCATGGCGAAGAACGTGTCCTGGTCGCAGGCGTGAAACCCGATCCAGAGGCCGAACCGGTCGGAGAGCGAGACCTTCTCCTCCGTCGCCTCGGACGGATTGATGGCGGTGCTGCGCTCGTTCTCGATCATGTCGCGCGGCATCAGGTGGCGGCGGTTGGAGGTGGCATAGAACAGCACGTTCGCCGGCCGGCCCTCGATCCCGCCCTCCAGCACCGATTTCAGCGCCTTGTAGCCGGCATCCTGGTGTTCGAAGGAGAGGTCGTCGCAGAAGATCAGGCAGCGCCGCCGCTCGGTGCGCAGCAGGCGCAGCAGGTCGGGCAGGCTGGTGATGTCCTCGCGATGGATCTCGATCAGCGCCAGGCTGCCGGAGGCCGCCTCGTTGCAGGCGGCGTGCGCCGCCTTGACCAGCGAGGACTTGCCCATCCCGCGCGCGCCCCAGAGCATCGCGTTGTTGGCGGCGAGGCCGCGGGCGAACCGTTCCGTGTTCTCCAGCACGATGCGCTTCTGCCGGTCCACGCCCTGCAGCAGCCCGATCGGCACGCGCGCCACGGTGGGCACCGCTTCCAGCCGCGGCGGGCCCGCGTGCCAGATGAACGCATCGGCAGCGTCGAGGTCGACGCGCGGCGGCGGGGGCGGGGCGAGGCGCTCCAGCGCCGCCGCGATGCGGGCGAGGGGGTCGGTCGGCGGCTGTTCCATGCGCGGCTGATCGCTTGACGTGGCAGGCGCGGAAACTATGGTCCGCCCGCCGCTCCCGCAATCCGGAACCACGCCATGCTGACCACCGCTGCGTTCGCGCAGGATGCCGCCGGCCCGCTCGCCTCGCTCGCCGGCGTCGGGCAATTCCTGCCGCTCGTCCTGATCTTCGCCGTGTTCTATTTCCTGCTGATCCGCCCGCAGCAGCAGAAGCAGAAGGAGGCGAAACGGATGCTCGCGGAGCTGAAGCGCGGCGACCGGGTGGTGACCGGCGGCGGCATCCTGGGCACCGTGACCCGGCCGCCGAAGGCCGAGGACCGCGAGATCGAGGTGGAGCTGGCGCCCAATGTGCGCGTGACGGTGGTGCGCGAGACGATCAACAGCGTGATCAAGCCGGTCGCGGCCAACGACTCGAAGAAGGGCTGACGAGCGGGGCGCCGGCGCGCGCGGCGGCCGTCACGCCCGCGGCTGCGGGCGTGATCGGCCCTGGGCCTAGAGCTTGGAGGCGGCGAACTCGTAGTTGGCGAGCTTGTCGAGCCAGTTCTGCAGGTAGTCCGGACGCCGGTTGCGGAAGTCGAGGTAGTAGCTGTGCTCCCACACGTCGCAGCCGAGCAGGGCGGTGCCCTCGCCGGTGGCGAGCGGGTTGGAGCCGTTCGGCGTCTTCGTCACCTTCAGCTTGCCGTCGGCGCCGATCACCAGCCACGCCCAGCCGGAGCCGAACTGGGTCGCGCCGGCCTGCTTGAACGCGTCCTTGAACTGCGCCACGCCCCCGAAATCGGCGGTCAGCTTCTGCTCCAGCTTGCCCGGGATCTTGCCGCCCGCGCTCGGCGACATCGCCTGCCAGAACAGGATGTGGTTCCAGTGCTGGCCCGCGTTGTTGAACACGCCGGCCATGTCGGGCTTGTTGTGGGAGAGCTTGACGATCTCGTCGAGCGACTTGCCCTGCAGGTCGGCGTTCTTCTCGACGAAGCCGTTGAGCGCCGTCACATAGGCCTGATGGTGCTTGCCGTGATGCAGTTCCAGCGTCTCCTGGCACATGCCGGCCGCGGCGAGCGCGCTCGTGCTGTAAGGCAGCGGCGGGAGTTCGAAGGCCATGTCGGCTTCTCCTTGCTGACGGAATGGACGCGATGCGCGGGGTAGCTATGGCCCGCCACCGGAAGCGTCAAGCAGGGCCAGCGTGAGCGGGCTCGACGCGATCGGCGCGAGCGTGCGGCGCCACGACCCGGACCGTTTTCTTGCCGCACTGTTCGCCCCGCCGGCGCGGCGGCCGGCACTGTTCCTGCTTTATGCCTTCAACCACGAACTCGCCCGCGCGCGCGAGGTTGCGCGCGAGCCGATGCTGGCGCTGATCCGCATGCAATGGTGGCGCGAGGTCGTCGCCGGCGCGCCCCGGGCGCACGCACTGGCCACGCAGATCCAGGCGGCGCTGGCGGCGGGCACGCTCGGCGCGGGGGACCTGGGCGCCATGATCGACGGGCGGGAGGCGGAGGCGGGGGAGGTCGCAAGCCTTGCCGAGTTCGAGCACCTGGTTCGCACCACCGCCGGGGCGCTGGCGGTCGCGGCCGGGCGGGCGCTGGGCGCGGCGGCGGAACTGCCGCGGCTGGAGTGGCTCGGCACCGCCTACGGCATCGCCGGCCAGTTGCGCAGCGTGCCGAGCCTCGCCCGGCAGGGCCGCTGCCTGCTGCCGTCCGACCTGCTCGCCGCCGAGGGTCTGACGCCGGAGGCGGTGGTGGCCCGGCCGGATGACCCGCGCCTGCGCCCGATCCTCGCGGCCCTTGCGGACCGGGGGCGGCGACTGCTGGCCGAGGCGGGCGGGCGGCTGCCGCGCCCGCTGCTGGCGGCGGCACTGCCCGCGGTGCTGGCGCGGCGCGACCTGCGCCACCCGGCGCCGCCCGCCGGCCCGCGCGGCGTCGGCGCGCGGCTGGCGATGCTGGCGGCGTTCGTGGCGGGGCGGGTGTGACTCGCCCCTCGATCCTGCCATAGATTCGAACCCCGCACGGGAGGGGAGGGCCGCAACGATGCGCTGGTGGACCACGGCGGCGGCGCTGGCCGCGGGTGTGCTCGTCGCGGGTGCCGGGATGCGGCCCGCCGCGGCGGCGGATTGCGGCGCGCTGGCGACCATGAAGATCGAGGCGGTCAACCTGCTTTCCGCCGCGGAAGTGCCGGCCGGCAAGGACCTGCCTGCCTATTGCCGCGTGCTCGGCTATGTCCGGCCCGCGATCAACTTCGAGGTCCGCCTGCCGCTCGCAGGCTGGAACGGCAAGTTCCTGGAGGCCGGCTGTGGCGGCTTCTGCGGCACGTTGGATACCGACCGGCCGGGGATCGTCAACGCGGTGAACTTCGCGCTGCGCCGCGGCTATGCGGTCGCGTCCATGGATTCCGGCCATTGGGGCAGCTCCGTCGTCGACGGGCGCTGGGCGCTCGACAACCCGGTGGCGAAGGCCGACTGGGCGTGGCGCGCGGTGACCGAGACCGCGCGCACCGCCAAGGTGCTGGTGCGGACATTCTACGGCACCGAGCCGAAGCACGCCTATTTCAACGGCTGCTCGACCGGCGGGCGGATGGCCGGCGTGGAAGCGACGCGCTTCCCGCATGATTTCGACGGCATCATCATGGGCGCGCCGGCGCTGGACTACACCAGCCTGGTCGCGACCGAGTTCGCGTGGGAGGCGCAGGCGAACGCCGGCCCCGACGGCAAGCCGATCCTGACCTCGGCGCGGCTGCCGCTTCTGCAGAACGCCGTCGCCGCCGCCTGCGGCGATAAGGAAGGGCTGGTGGCCGACCCGCGCCGCTGCAACTTCAAGCCCGAAAGCCTGGAGTGCAAGGGCGCCTCCGGGCCGGACTGCCTGAGCGCGGCCGAAGTGGGGGTGTTGCGCAAATGGTACGACGGGCCGCACGACGCGGCGGGCCGGGCGCTCTACCCCGGCGGCGTGCCGGTCGGCAGCGAGGCAAACTGGCCGATCTGGCTCACCGGCCTCGGCGCGCGCCCACCCGCGATCCCGCTCTTCGGCCGCGACTTTCTGCGCTACATGGCCTTCGTGCCCGATGCCGGCCAGACCTATCAGACGAGCGCGTTCGACTTCGAGCGCGACCCCGGCCGCCTCGCGCCGATGGCCGCACTCTACAACGCGGCGACCTGGGTGCCGGGCGCGCTCGGCCACGTGCAGGCTGCGTCGATCAGCGGGTTTACCGGGAATGGCGGCAAGCTGCTCGTCTGGCAGGGCTGGGGCGACCCGATCGTGACCCCCTTCTTCACCGTCGACTGGTACGAGGCGCTGGCGAAGGACGCGGGCGGAATGGAGAAGCTGCGCGACAGCGCGCGGCTGTTCATGGTGCCCGGCATGGACCATTGCGGCATCAACCCCAGCAACGCGAGTGTGACCGAGGCCGGCCTCGACCCGCTCACCGCGCTCGAGCACTGGGTCGAAGAGGGGAAGGCGCCGGATTCGCTGCTGGCGGCCAAGCGCACCGCACAGGGCCAGACGGTCTGGCAGCGGCCGATCTGCGCCTGGCCGGAGGAGGCGAAGCTCACCGGGCCGGACGTCACGCTGGCGGCGAGCTGGCATTGCGTCGCCCCTTGAGGCCGGCGCTCACCAGCCACGGCTGAGCCGCGGATCGACAAACCGGCGGGTGGCGGGCAGGGTGCCGGCGCATGCACGGGCGGGTCGAGAGCGGCGCAGGGCAGGCGAGTCACACCCGTCTGTTGCAGGTTGGCGCGCCGCCGCTGTTCATCCTGCTGTGGTCGAGCGGCTTCATCTTCGTCAAGATCGCGCTGGCCTACACCAACCCGCTGACGCTGCTCGCCGTGCGCTATGCGCTGGTGGTGGCGCTGCTGCTGCCGGCGGTGCTGCTGCTGCGCCTGCCCTGGCCGCGCGGCATCGCGTGGCTGCACCTGATCGCGGTCGGGCTGCTGGTGCAGGCGGGGCATTTCGCCTCGGTCAACCTCGCGCTCAGCCATGGCTTCTCGCCGGGGGCAGCGTCGCTGATCACGTCGCTGCAGCCGATCCTGGTCGGTCTGCTGGCGCCCTGGCTGGCGGGCGAGCGCGTCTCGGCGCGGCGCTGGCTGGGGCTGGCGCTGGGGCTCGCCGGCGCGGCGGTGGTGATCCTGGCGCGCTCGGCGCTCGGCGCCATGCCGCTGCTCGGCCTGTTCTTCTCCGTCCTCGGCCTTGCCACGATCACCGGCGGCACGCTCTATGAGCGCCGCTTCGGCACCCGCACCCACCCGATCACGGCGAGCCTGATCCAGTGCGGGGTCGCGCTCGCGGCCATGCTGCCGCTGGCGGCGGTGCTGGAGCCGATGCGGTTCGTGCTGGCACCGGGGCTGGTCGTGGCGATGACCTACCTCGTGCTCGCCAACTCCATCCTCGCCCTCTCGCTGCTGTTCACGATGGTGCGGCTGGGCGAAGCGTCGCGCGTCTCCTCCCTGTTCTTCCTGGTGCCGCCGACCAC
>JAFKFJ010000281.1 GCA_017307335.1 Alphaproteobacteria bacterium
TTCGATGCCGCGATGGCGCGGCGCGGGCTGCCGGCGGCGGCGGCGGACGTGCTCGCCCGGGATGACGCGCGGCGCGCCGGGCTCGCGCAGTTCCAGGACATGCAGAGCACCCGCAATCACCTCTCGCGCCGGATCGCGGAGGGGCGGCGGCGCGGCGAGGATACCGCGCCCCTGGAAGCCGAGGCAGTGGCCCTGCGCAGCGATGCCGAGAGCGCCGAGCGCGAGGCGGGCGAGCACGAGGCGCAGGTGCGCGGGCTGCTGGAGGCGCTGCCCAACATCCTCGATGCCGACGTGCCGGACGGCGCGGACGAAACCGGCAACGTCGTGCTCAAGCAGGTCGGCACGCCTCCGGCCTTCGGCTTCACCCCGCGCCAGCACTTCGAACTCGGCGAGGCGCTGGGCCAGATGGAGTTCGAGCGCGCGGCGAAGCTCGCCGGCGCCCGCTTCACCATCCTGCGCGGCGCGCTGGCGCGGCTGGAACGGGCACTTGGGCAGTTCATGATCGACCTGCACACGCGCGAGCACGGCTATGAGGAAGTGTCGGTGCCGCTGCTGGTCAACGACGCGACCGAGTACGGCACCGGCCAGTTGCCGAAATTCGCCGAGGACCTGTTCCGCACCACCGACGGCCGCTGGCTGATCCCGACCGCCGAGGCGCCGCTGACCAACCTCGTCGCCGGCGAAATCCTGGCCGAGAAGGCGCTGCCGCTGCGCGTCACCGCGCACACCGACTGTTTCCGCGCCGAGGCCGGCGCCGCCGGGCGCGACACGCGCGGCATGCTGCGCCAGCACCAGTTCAAGAAAGTCGAGCTGGTCAGCGTCACCCGGCCGGAGGACAGCGACGCCGAGCACGAACGCATGACCGCCTGCGCCGAGCGCGTGCTGGAGCTGCTCGGGCTGCCGTACCGGCGGGTGCTGCTGTGCGCCGGCGACACCGGATTTGCTTCTGCGAAGACCTTCGATCTGGAAGTGTGGCTGCCGGGGCAGCAGGCGTGGCGGGAGATCAGCTCCTGCTCCAACTGCCGCGCCTTCCAGGCGCGGCGGATGAATGCGCGCGTGCGCGGCGCCGACGGCAAGCCCGCGTTCGTGCACACGCTGAACGGCTCCGGCGTCGCGGTCGGGCGCGCATTGATCGCGGTTGTGGAGAATTTCCAGCAGGAAGACGGTTCTATCCTGCTGCCCCCGGTGTTGCACCCATTCATGGGCGGAATGGAGCGGATCGGCGGGGCGTGATCTGGGGCGCGCGACGACTGCTTGCGCCCGCACGGCTCGGCAGTTCTTCTTCGCGTCGCGGCGGTGGCAACGCTTCAACTACGATTGATCCGGGTCAACTCTGGGCGCCGGCGGGCGTCTATTGTCCCAGACGCTGCCCGTTGCACGACCAACAGGCGGCGGCCCCGCAGAATTTCGGAGGCAGGACGATGGACAAGGACCGGATCGCCGGGTCGGCGAAGCAGATCAAGGGCGCGGTCAAGGAGACGGTCGGAAAGGCGGCGGGCGATCCCAAGCTGCAATCCGAAGGAAAGGCCGACAAGGCCGAAGGCAAGATTCAGAGTGCCGTTGGCGGCGTGAAGGACACGGTCCGAGACGCCGTGAAGAAATAGCGCCCGAGCCGCCGGCGCGAAGCCGCTGGTCGGACGGTCGCGGCGCGCATCACGTCCCTAGAACGGGATGAGTTCGCTCACGCTCATTCAACCCGTTCCAGCTCTTTGATTTGAGAGCATGATTCAGACCTCCGGCGATTCCGCCTCCGGTCATCATGCTCTAACCCTGAGCGCCGCACTGCGAAGTGGCCGATGGTGCCGGTAGCTGTGTCGTTCCCGCGATGGGCTCTTTTAGTGAATCGGAAGAGGCACGCCCATGAACAAGCTCGCGCTTTTCGCTGCGACGGCGATGATCGGCGCTGCCACGCTGGGGCCGCCCGCACTCGCCCAGGGCAAGCAGCAGACCATCACGCTGATGAAGGTCGACCCGCAGACGCTCGCCACCGGATTTCGCGTCTCCAAGGTGCTCGGCGCCACGGTGGTGAACGACACGAACGAACAGGTCGGCACGATCGACGACCTGATCGTGACGCCCAACCATAGCGTGCCGTACGCCGTGCTGTCGGTCGGCGGCTTTCTGGGCATGGGCACGCGGCTGGTGGCCGTGCCCTATGATTCGATGAAGGTCGGCAACAACAAGATAGTCCTGTCTGGCGCCACGAAGGAATCCCTGAAAATGCTGCCAGAATTCACCTACGCCAAGTAGTGACGTCAATTCTGTCAGAGAGGCAACCAGTGACTACGCTTCTTATCATAGTCCTTATCATTCTTCTGCTTGGCGGCGGCGGCGGGTACTACGGCTACAATCGCTACGGCGGTTCGGGCCTTGGCGGCGCGCTCCTCCTGGTCGTGGTCGTTCTCCTGGTGCTCTGGTTCGTGGGCGTCCTGGGGACCACCCATGTCGCCACCACCCCATGACGCTTGAGAGCCGCTACCGCATCGGCGCCGCGCTTGCCGCCAGATAGGCCGCGGCGCTCAGCGCCGTGATCCAGAAACTGCTCGGCCAGTCGGTGTAGTAGGCGAGCGCGATCCCGCCCCATGCCTCCGCCAGCGCCAGCGCGGCCGCCAGCGCAAGGCCGGCGCCGACGCGGCCGGCGAGGCGCTGCGCGGTCGCGGCCGGCCCCACCATCAGCGCGAACACCAGCAGCACGCCGACGATCTCGGCGCATTCCGCCGTCGCCGCCGCGACCACCGCGAGGAACAGCGCGCCGAACAGGCGAGGGCTGACGCCCCGCGCCTCCGCGAGTTCCGGCTGCAGGCTTGCGAACAGCAGCGGGCGGGCGATCACGCCGAGCGTCGCCAGACAGACCACGCCGATCGCCAGCAGGCGCCACAGCGTCGCCGTGTCCACCGAGAGCACATTGCCGAACAGCAGCGCCGTCGCCTGTGTCGCGTAGGCGGTGAAGAAATGCAGGAACAGCAGGCCGAGACCCAGCGCCAGCGCGAGCACGAGGCCGATCGCGACATCGCGCTGCGCAAGCCGCTCGCCGGCGAGGCCCATGCCGATCCCGCTGGCGACGGTGAGCGTGACGAGGCCCCAGAGCGGCGTCACGCCGAGCAGCACCGCGCCCGTGGCACCGGTGAAGCCGACATGCGCCAGCGCATGGCCGGCGAAGGTCTGGCCGCGCAACACGAGAAAATAGCCGACCTGGCTCGCCACCACCGCCACGATCGCGGCGGCGATGAAGGCGCTGCGCATGAAATCGTAGCTGAGAAGATCAGGCATGGTCGGCGTGCGCATGCGCGCGGTCGTGCTCGTGGCGGTGCGCTTCACGCTCCATGTCGAGGCCGCCGGACATCACGAAGATGCGGCCCTGGACATGCACGACGTCGATCGGGCTGCCATACAGGCGCGACAGCACCGGGCCGGTGACCACGTCCGCCACCGTCCCGATCGCGGCCTGACCGCCGCCGAGATAGAGCACGCGGTCCATCGTGCCGAGCAGCGGATTGAGCTCGTGCGCGCTGAACAGCACAGTCATGCCAAGCTCGACCTGCAGCGTCTTCGCGACCGCCACCACCGCCATCTGGTGATGCGGATCGAGGTTCTGCAGCGGCTCGTCGAGCAGCAGCAGGCGCGGCCGGCCGATCAGCGCCTGTGCGAGCAGCAGCCGCTGCCGCTCGCCACCCGACATGTCCGCCAGCGGCCGCCTCGCGAGCGGGGCGGCGCCCACCATGTCGAGCGCCCACGCGACCTCGCGCCGGCCGGCACGGTCAAGCAGTGGCAGGCCGAGCCGGTGGCCGCGCACCATGGCGGCGACGAAGTCGAAGCCGCGCAGCCGCGCGGCGGGCAGGTTGGCGCGGGACTGCGGCATGTAGCCGATCCCCTCGTTGCCCCGCCGCGCCGGCGCGCCGAGCACCGCAATCCGCCCTCGGCTCGCCGGCAGCAGACCAAGGATGGCGCGCATGAGCGTGGTCTTGCCGGCGCCGTTCGGGCCGAACACGCCAAGGAACTCGCCAGAGCGAATCTCGAGATTCACACCGGCCAGCACCGCCCGCCCGCCGAGCATGAGTGCGACATCGTCGAGACGGACGGCGGGGGTCACGGTTTCGGCGCGGGCAGCGCGCGATCGACGGCGGCGAGCGTGCCCAGCATCCAGGCCTGATAGCTCTTGCCGGGCGGCGCAGTCTCCGTCACCCCGACCACCGGCACGTGCGACGCCTTGGCCAGCTTCTCCATCCGCATCGCGATCTGGTCGGTCGCCTGCGAATTGTAGACGAGCAGCTTCACCTGCCGCGTCTTCAGGTCGTTCTCGAACGCCGCCACGTCGGAGGCCGCGGGCTCGGTGTCGTTCATCACCGCGATCTGGAACGGCATGTTGCGCACCTGCATGCCGAGGGCGGCGAACATGTAGCCGAACACCGGCTCGGTCGCCGTCGCCGGCATGCCGACGAGGCGCTGATGCAGGGCCGCGATCCGCGCCTGCACCGGCCCGAGCGACGCCGCAAAATGGGCGAGCCGCTGCCCGTAGGCGTCGGCGTGCGCGGGATCGGCCTTTTGCAGCGCCGACGCCAGCGCCTTGGCATAGGTCAGCATGATCGCGGGATCGTACCAGATATGCGGGTTGTCGCCGGTCTTCTTGCCGGCGAGGTCCGCGACCACGATCACGGTGCGGTCCGACGCACGGGCGGCGCGGAGCAGCTTGTCCATCCACGGATCGTAGTCGATTCCGTTCTCCACCACGATGCGCGCGCCGGAGAGGGCGCGGCCGACGGAGGGACTCGCCTCGAACAGATGCGGGTCCTGGTCGGGATTGGCGAGGATGCTGGTGACGTTCACGTCCTTGCCGCCGATCTGCGCGGCCACGTCGCCGTAGAAATTCTCGGCGGCGACGATGCCGACCTGCGTCGGCGCAGCGGCGCGGGCGGGGGCGGCGAAGGCGAGGAGGGCGAGGAGGGCGAGGAGCGTAAGGGCGAGGCGAACGGTTGGCATGCGGGATCTCCGTGCAATCTGGAAATGCTATAACATAGCGTTTCTTGCGTCGAGTGCGATTGCACGGCGGGCGCCAGGAGCCGACGGCAGCAAGTTGGCGTTGGCAGGGCTGTGGGAAGGCTGGCGCGGCGCCCCGACGGAACGGCGCTGCGCCGCTTCAGATCGTGACCATGCCGGCGGACGACGCGCTGCGCCCGCTGCACGAGCGCCGGCCGTGATCGAGCCCGAAAGATGGCCGCCGTGGCTCGGCGAGGTGGAGGGCGGTGCGACCGCCCTGCCTCCTCCCGTCCGCCGCGGCGCTGCGCGTCTGGCCGGCCACGCCGCGCGTCGACAATGTCCGCAACGACGCGCCGGCTCTGTTGCAACCGAGCAACGGCACGTCAGGGTGAGTCGTACTCGCTCAGGTTGAGTCGGGCGTGTCAGATTCGGGGTTGGCGGAATCGGGGGCGGCAGCGTCGGGAGGCGTCGGCTCGCCGCCGGATTCGCGGGCGGCCTTGCGGCGCGCCACCGCTTCCTCGCGCTCGCGCAGCGCCTCTTCCCGCTTCGCTTGCTTGCGCCGGTCCCGCTCGCTCCGCTGCTGGCGATAGTTCGGCTTGAAGGCCACCGTTCCGCGCCGTCCCGATCAGCCCAGGCCCTGCCGGGAGTCCCGGAGCCGGCTCTGCGACACCACACGCTCATGGCCATCGACCAGGTGCTTGACGCGGTATTGCAGATCCTTGGTCTCGCTCGGCAGCAGCCGCTGGATTTTGTAGCGGCCGCGCGGAACGTTGCCGTCGAGTATGCCCGGCAGGAAATCGACCATCTGGCCAACCGCGTACTTGTGGCGAGTCATGTTGCCTATCCTCCGGGCCGTTGCTGCAGCGTGCAGTTGGTGCTGCGTGCGGTTGGTGCTGCCCCTGCGGGCAGCACCGCTCGGGCTCAGACGGCTTCGAGATTCGCCGCCGAGACCTTGCCCTGCTGGCCGCGCTCGATCTCGAACTTGACCTTCTGGCCTTCCTTCAGCTGGTTGAGGCCGGCGCGCTCCACGGCAGAGATGTGAACGAACACGTCCTTCGAGCCGTCATCCGGCTGGATGAAGCCGAACCCCTTCTGGATATTGAACCACTTCACAGTGCCTTGCGACATTGCGTCTCTCCATACAATCCGGCGGCCCGCACAGTGCAGGCCGAAATGCTCTTCAGATTTGGGAGTTCGGGATGCGACGATGCCGCATGTTCAGGCACGAAAAACCCATGACGAAAAGCGCCGAGGCCCCTACATGGTCCTTTCCGGGTTGCTTTACCAGTAAAATCGCGTGTCGCGGTATCCGGGTGATCCGCGGCCGGCCGTCCTAGGTGCCAATGTCGACGAGGCGGATCATGTGCCCGCGATCCTCATCCCACAGCAGAAACGCCGGTGCGCGCAGTGCCTGCCACAACGTCAACGACGTCACGTGGCCGGACCACCCGGCGCAGGCCCGATGGCACTCCTCAAGCCGGTAGTTCGGCACGCGCGGCACCAGATGATGAATGTGGTGAAATCCGATATTGCCGCTGAACCACTGCAACATCCGCGGCAGCTTGAGGTGCGAGCTGCCGTAGAGCGCGGCGCTGGTGGCGCTCCAGCTCGCCTGGCGCGTCCACAGCACCTGCTCGAACCGGTGCTGCACGGAGAAGATCCACACGCCGATGATGGATGCGATCGCCATCGTCGGAAGCTGCACGAGCAGCACCGGCCCCGCGCCCAGCAACAGGATCAGGCCGAGTGCGAGCGCGGCGAGCGCGGCGTTGGTCCACCACACGCTGTTGCGTTCCCGCCGCCACGTGCGCGGCGTGTCGAACGGCAGGCGATACAGCACCATGAACACGAACGGCGGCAGCAGAACCTGCGCCACCAGCGGATGGCGCAGCGCGCGATACAGCCAGCGCCGCGTTCCGCTGAGCGCGCTGTATTCGCGCACCGTCAGGCAGGTCGAATAGATGTCGGCACCTTCGCTGCGGCGATCGAGGTTGTTCCAGACCGCATGATGGTTCGCGTGCTGCCGGCGCCAGTTCGCGTACGGCGTGAGCGTGATGACGCTGCAGATCCGGCCCATCCAGTCATTCGCCGCGCGGCTGCGGAAGAATGCGCCGTGGCCGCAATCGTGCTGGATGATGAAGATGCGCACTATGAAGCCCGCCGCCGGAACGGCGAGAACGAACCCGGCCCAGGCGGAATGGCCCGCCGCCACGTACATCGCCGCCATCAGTGCGAAGAACGGCAGAAACGTCGTGGCGATCTGGCCCAGGCTGCCGCGCAGCGTCGGCATCTGATAGCGCGCGAGCACGCCGAGCAGCTCGCGCCGGATGATGGACGCTTCGGTCATGGAGATCCTGGCGCGGCAGTGAGTCAGGAACGCGACGCGCGCAACGGCGGGCGTCCTTGCGGAGAATCCGCGTGCTCGCGGATCGCCGGCCGAAAGTTCCTACCAGCAAACGTGCGGCGTGACGAGCCCGCATCGCCGGTCGCGGCGTGCGATCGGATTACAACCGCTCAACGCGGCGCGAGCAGGAATCCGGGCGCGTGGTCCGGCTGGGTGGTAATGACCGGCGCCGGCAGCACCGGCCGATCGTCGGCCATGCTCACGTGGAACGCCTGCATCAGCCGCGCCAGCACCAGCGCCGCCTCGGCCAGCGCGAACTGCGCGCCCACGCATACCCGCGGGCCGGCGCCGAAGGGCAGATAGGCGAAGCGCGGCGGCGGCGTGGCGCCAGGCAGAAACCGCTCGGGCACGAAGGCGTCGGGATCGGTCCACAGCCGGCGGTGCCGGTGCAGCACCCAGGGCGCCACCATCACCACCGCCCCGCGCGGGATCGCGATGTCGCCGGCCCGGTCCGCCTGCCGCGCCTGGCGGACCAGCGTGAAGGCCGGCGGAAACAGGCGCAGCGCTTCGCTCACCACGGCAGCGGTGTAGGCGAGCTTCGGCATCGCCTCCGCCGCGGCGGACGCGCCCAGGTCGCGCCCCGCCACCTCCGCCGCCAGCCGCGCCTGCGCCTCATGGTCGCGGGCGAGCAGGTAGAGCGACCAGAACAGCGCCAGCGCCGTGGTCTCGTGGCCGGCCACGATCAGTGTCGCCATCTGGTCGCGCAGCTCGGCGCGGGAGAAGCCGGCGCCGGTCTCGGGGTCGCGCGCGGCGCGCATCAGGTCGAACAGGTCGCGCGGCCCCTCGGCGGCGGGGGTCGCGGTGCGGGCGGCCATGATCCCGTCCATCAGCGCCACCCAGCGGCGGCGGAAGCGCAGGCGCGCGATGTCGCCCGGCGAGGGCAGCCAGGGCGGCAGCACGAGGTCGAGCGCGCGCGGACGGGCCATGCGCTGGCCGAACTGGCCGAGCAGCTCGCGCATCGCGGCACCGAAGCGCGCGCTCTCCAGCGAGAACATCGCCCGCGCCGCCACGTCCAGCGCCAGCCCCTGCATGGCGGCGAGCAGGTTGACCGGCCCCGCCGCCGCCTGCGCGCGCAGTGCGGGCAGCGCGGCCTCCACCGCGCCGGCCATGTGGGGCAGCAGCAGCGGCAGCGTGCGGGGCGCCAGCGCCGGGGCCGTGGTGCGTCGCTGCAGCCGCCACGCCTCCCCCTCGGCCAGCAGCAGGCCGCGGCCGGTGATGGGCCAGAGGATGCGGATGGAGGCCGGCGTGCGCCGGTAGCCGCCCGGGTTCTCCACCAGCACGTGATGGATCGCCGCCGGCGCGTTGAGCAGCAGCATCGGCCGGCCGAAGGCCCGCCCGACCACCACGTCCTGCTCGTACGCCTCGGCGCCCCACATGCCCAAAGCATTGCTGCGCACCGCCGCAAGGAAGCCCGGCAGGCTCGGCCCCGCTGCCGCCACCGGCGGGCGCGGCGGCACGAAGGGCGCGTTCATCCGGCCGTTTCCTGCACCAGCGTGCGCAGCACGTGCTTCTGGATCTTGCCGGTGGAAGTCTTCGGCACCTCGCGGAACAGCACCCGCTTCGGCACTTTGAAACGTGCCATGCGGGCACGGCAGAATTCGATGATCTCCGCCTCGGTCGCCGCCATCCCGGGCCGCAGCTCCACCACCGCGCACGGCACCTCGCCCCATTTCGGGTCGGGCTGCGCCACCACCGCCGCGTGCATCACCGCAGGATGGCGGTACAGCGCCTCCTCCACTTCCAGCGAGGAGATGTTCTCGCCACCGGAGATGATGATGTCCTTCGAGCGGTCCTGGATCTTTGCGTAGCCGTCCGGGTGCAGCACCGCGAGGTCGCCGGTGTGGAACCAGCCGCCGGCAAAACTCTTCGCCGTGGTCTCGGGATTCTTCAGATAGCCTTTCATGGTGATGTTGCCGCGGAAGAAGATCTCGCCCATCGTGTGCCCGTCCGCCGGCACCGGCTGCATGGTTTCCGGGTCCAGGACCGTCATCCCCTCCTGCAGCGTCGCGCGCACGCCCTGCCGGCTGAGCCGCTCCGCGCGGTCGGCGAGCGACAGCTCGGACCACGCGTCCTGCGGCGCACACACGCTGGCGGGGCCATAGGTTTCCGTGAGTCCGTAGACATGCGTGAGCTCGATGCCGGCGCGCTCGCAGCCTTCGATCAGCGCCGGCGGCGGTGCGGAGGCGGCGATCTGGCCATGCACCGGATGCGGCAGCGGCTCGCCCGAAGCCGTGACAGCATCGACGAGCATTGCGTACACGATCGGTGCGCCGCACATATGCGTCACGCCATGCGCGCGGATCGCCTCCAGCATCGCCGGTCCCTCGACGCGCCGCAGACACACGTTCACGCCGCCCACCGCGGCCATGCTCCACGGAAAGCACCAGCCGTTGCAATGGAACATCGGCAGCGTCCAGAGATAGGACGGATGCCGCCCCATGCCGCCCCAGGCGAGGATGTTGCTGATCGCGTTCATGTAGGCGCCGCGGTGGTGATACACGACGCCCTTCGGGTCGCCGGTCGTGCCGGACGTATAGTTCAGCGAGATCGCGTCCCACTCGTCGGCCGGCGGCTGCCAGGCGAATTCCGGATCGCCCTCCGCGAGCAGCGCCTCATAGGTGAGCGCGCCGATGCCCGCCATGCCTTCGGTCGCCGCATCCTCGATGTCCACGACCAGCGGCGGGTTGGCGAGGCCCTGCACCGCGGCGCCGATCGCCGGGGCGAACTCGCGGTCGGTCAGCAGCACGCGCGCCCCGCCATGGTTGAGCATGAACCCCAGCGCCGCCGCATCGAGACGCGTGTTGAGCGTGTTGAGCACCGCGCCGCACATCGGCACGCCGAAATGCGCCTCGACCATCGGCGGGATGTTGGGCGCCATCACCGCGACCACGGCGTTGCGCCCGATCCCGCGCCGCGCCAGCGCGGACGCGAGGCGGCGGCTGCGCGCATAGGTCTCGGCCCAGCTTCGCCGCACCGCGCCGTGCACCACGGCCGGGCGGGACGGATAAACCTCCGCCGTGCGGGCGAGGAAGGAAAGCGGTGTCAGCGGCGCGTAGTTCGCCGCGTTGCGCTCCAGCCCGATCCGCCAGATGTCGTCCCGCTCGCCCATGGCCGCCGCCTCCACCCCGAGCGCCGAGTGTATCGGCGCGCGCCGCCGGCTGTCATCCGCGCTCACTCGGCGGCGGCGGGCTGAATCGCGGTGGTGAGGCTGATGCGGTCGAGCAGCTCGGCGCGGGTGAATGGCTTGCCGAGCACGGGGTAGTCGACGTCGCTGTCGTCCAGCGCCGCCTCGCCGAAGCCGGAGACCAGCAGCACCCGCAGCCCCGGACGCCGGCGCCGCGCCTCGCGGGCCACCGCAATCCCGCCCATGCCGCCGGGCAGCGCGACGTCGCAAACCAGCACGTCGGCCGCCACGCCGGCCGCCAGGAGCGCGAGCGCCCCGTCGCCGTCCTGAGCCGCGGCGACGCGGTGGCCCGCCTCGGCCAGCGCGGCCTGCACCGCCTCCAGCACCACCGCGTCATCCTCGACCAGCAGCACGTCCAGCGCCGGGCCGAGGCCCGGCGGGCGCATGCCGTTGAGCGCGCGTGGCGGGGCGGGCATGGCAGGCTCGAACTCCGACTGCGCCTCGCGCGGGACCAGCAGGGAGACGGTGGTGCCGCGTCCGACCTCGCTCGCCACCGACACCACGCCGCCGGACTGCCGCGCGAACCCGTGCACCATCGCGAGGCCGAGGCCGGAGCCCTTGCCCACTTCCTTGGTCGTGAAGAACGGCTCGAACAGGCGCGGCATCAGCTCCGGCGCGATGCCGCAGCCGGTGTCGATAACTTCCACGCGCACATAGTCGCCCGGCGACAGGTCGAGCGCCGCGGCTTCGTCGGCACCAAGCCGCGCGTTGCTCGCCCGCACCGTCAGCTCGCCGCCGCCCTCCATCGCGTCGCGCGCGTTGATGGCGAGGTTGAGCAGCGCCGCCTCGAACTGGCCGGGGTCCACGTGGCAGGGCCAGAGATCGAGCGCCGCATGCGTCCGCACCGCGATCGTCTCGCCGGCCGCGCGCTTGATCAGCTCCAGCGTCTCGGCGATCAGCCGGCTCACCCACACCCGCTCGGGGCGCAGATTCTGCCGGCGCGAGAAGGCGAGGAGCTGGTGGGTCAGGCGGGCGCCGCGCGCGGTCGCGCGCTCGGCGTTGTTCACCAGCCGCGCGAGCCGCGCATCGCCGCGCGCCTCGGCCAGCCGGTGGATCAGGTCGAGGTTGCCGGTCACCGCCTGCAGCAGGTTGTTGAAGTCGTGCGCCACGCCGCCGGTGAGCTGGCCGACGGCCTCCATCTTCTGCGCCTGCGCGAGCTGTGCCTGCAGGTTCACGCGCTCGGTGATGTCGCGCGCCTCGGCGACGAGCAGCGCGACGCGCCCCTCCTCGCCGGCCACCGGCTTGAGCGAGAAGTCGAGCACCGCGCGCCGGCCGCCGGCACCTTCCACCTCCGGCTCGCAGCGCACGAAGGCCCCCGCCGCGGCCTTCGCCACCGCCTCGCGCAGCGACGCGGCGTGGCGCACGCCGGCCGGGTCCACCACGTCCCAGACCTTGCGGCCCAGCACGTCGGCGGCGGTGAGGCCGAAGAACTCCATCGTCGCCGGGTTCGCCTCCAGGAAGCGCCCGTCGGGCCCGAGCAGGCCGGTGAGCTGGTAGGCGGAATCGAAGATGCTTCGGAAGCGCCGCTCGCTCTCGGTCAGCTCGGCGGTCCGCTCCTCCACCAGCCGTTCGAGCCGCGCCGCCGCGTCACGCTGGCCGGTGACGTCGCGCGACGTGCCGACAATGCGCAGCGCCGAGCCGGTCGTCCGGTCGCGCGCCACGATCGCGCCGCGCTCGGCAATCCAGCGCCAGCCGCCGGTGGGGCTGTGGAAGCGGTACTCGAACGCGAGATGGTCGCGCTTGCCGTGCAGCACATCGAGGATCGCGGCCCGCCGCGGCTCGCGGTCGTCGGGGTGCAGGGTCGAGAGCCACGCGCGCACCGCCGGCGCGTCGCGCGCGATCCAGGTGTTCGAGGGCAGCAAGCCGCCCGAAAGCTCGCCGATGCGGTGATCGAGCCAGATCCGGCCGCGACCGAAATCGACCTCCCACACGCTGACCTCGGCCGACTCCAGCGCGAGCCGCAGGCGCGTCTCGCTCTCGGCGAGCGCGACCCGGGCGAGGTCGGCGCCGGCAAGCGCGTCGCGCAGCGCATGGTCCCGCCGCTCCTGCGCCGCCGCCAGGGCGTCGAGCGCAGCGCCGAGCCGGCCGAATTCGGAGGTATCGTGCCGCATCGCGGTCCGCGCGCCGAGTTCGCCGCGCCGCAGCCGGTCGGCGGTGGCGAGCAGGCGGGCCACCGGGCGACGGATCAGCGCCTGCCCGCCGAGAAGCGCGATGCCGAGCGCCAGGACGGTGCCGAGCACGATCAGACCCACGTCGCGACGGTTGGAGACGGCAATGCTGTCTTCGGCGGCATCCTCATCGAGCCCGACCACCATCGCCAGGCCCGGCGCGCCCTTCGCCAGCGGCTCGTAGCCGAGCACCCGCGGCACGCCCGTCGGATCGCTCGCCGCGGCGGTGCCGCGCGCCAGCCCGGTGAGGAGGGTCCACCACGTCGGCGGCACCCGCGCCCCAACCCAATGCTGCGGATCGGGACGCGCCGCGAGCACGGTGCCGTTGCGGTCGGCGATCAGGGACATCGCGTCTCTCGGCAGCGGCACCGCGTCCAGCGCCTGCTGCAGCCAGGAAAGCCGCAGGCCCAGCACGACGGCGCCGCGGTCGTCATTGCCGGCCACATGGAACGGCGCCGCGAACAGCAGCGTCGGCTCGCCCGTCGTTCCGGCCGGGACGTACTCCCCGATCGTGAAGTCGTCGCCGGCGAGCGCGCGGCGCACCGCGGCCCGATCCGACAGGTCCCGGCCCGGCTCGACGCCAGCCGAGCCGCAGATCACCCGCCCGTCGCGCCCCAGCACGGCGAGGTCGCGATAGCGCTTGAACCGCTCCAGCAAGGCGTCGGCGTGGCGCTGGCAGAAGCCCGTGTCCTGCACCAGTTCCGGGCCGAACGCGCTCGCCGCGATCAGGACTTCGCGGGCCGCCTCCGCGATCCTGAGCTGCTCGGCGCTCAGCATGCCAGCGTGGCGCTGGGCGTCCTCGAAGATCGCGGCCTGGCGGGCCCGACGGGCGCTCAGCTCGGCGTCGATCTGCAGAGCAAGCGCCGGCAGGAGCGCCACCACGATCAGCAGCAGAAGACGGGTCAGCAGGCTTCGCATCCGGCCCCAGTCCGTTGGATTGTCAACCCGCCTCTACCGAGGCGCGATCTGCCTCACAGCTATGTGTATCTTCCGCGAAAGTGGTCACTGGTTCTTGAAAACCTGCCACGCAGCTGGAAAAGTTCTGGCAGTGATTAAGGCACGGACTTGAGGGCTATTTCAACTGCTACGTTGGACCGTGGCGAAACCGAGCTGTGCCCTCACGTCCGCGGCACTGGCGCCGCGCGCACGGAACTCGCGCAGCGTCGCGCCTTCATGCCGCTTCGCCAGTCGCAACCCGAACTTGTCGCGAATCAACGAATGATGCGCGTAGCGCGGCGGCGCCCACCCCATGAGCGCCTGCAGCAACCGGTGCACATGGGTCGCGGGGCGCAGGTCGTCGCCGCGCGTCACCAGCGTCACGCCCTGCATTGCGTCGTCATGCGTCACGCAGAGATGATAGCGCGCTGGCGTGTCCTTCCTCGCGAGTACGACGTCCCCAAATTGTTGCGGCGTGCACATTATTTGTCCACGTCGGATGTCCTCGAACCAGAGCGGGGTCGTCACCGTGGCCAGCGCCGCGGCAACATCGAGCCGCAGGACATGCGGTGCGCCGGCAGCGATGCGATC
>JAFKFJ010000037.1 GCA_017307335.1 Alphaproteobacteria bacterium
GCCTGCACCGGGGCCGGCGCGCGGCGCGGGGCACCGAAGTCCAGCAGCACCCCGCCCTTGCCGCCGGGATCGTCCGCGAAGTGCCCCGCGCCGCGCCCGCCCGCATGGATCTGGGACTTCACGACGCAAACCGGGCCGGGCAGCTTGGCCGCAACCGCCTCCGCCTCTTCCGGCGTCCAGGCGACGTGGCCGTCCAGCACCGCCACGCCGAACCCGCGCAGCAGTTCCTTGGCCTGATACTCGTGAATGTTCATGCCGGTCAGACGCCCAGCTTCCTGAAGGCGTCGATCAGGTCGCGCACCGCGGCACAGGACTTGTCGAACGCCGCGCGCTCCTCCGGCGCCAGCGGAATCTCCACGATCCGTTCCACCCCGCCCGCGCCGATCACGACCGGCACGCCGATATAGAGGCCGCTGATGCCGTATTCGCCGTTCAGCAGCGCGGCGCAGGGCAGCACCCGCTTCTTGTCCTTCAGGAAGGACTCCGCCATCGCGACCGCGCTTGCCGCCGGCGCGTAGAAGGCGCTGCCGCGCTCCAGCAGCTTCACGATCTCGCCGCCGCCGTTGGCGGTGCGGTTCACGATCGCCTCGATCCGCGCGTCGGTCGTCCAGCCCATCTTCACCAGGTCGGGCACCGGGATGCCCGCGACGGTGGAGTAGCGCACCAGCGGCACCATCGTGTCGCCGTGCCCGCCGAGGACGAAGCCGGTGACGTCCTCCACCGAGACCTTGAACTCCTGCGCCAGGAACAGGCGGAACCGCGCCGAGTCCAGCACCCCGGCCATGCCGACCACGCGGTTCGCGGGGAGGCCGGACCGCTCGCGCATCACCCACACCATCACGTCAAGCGGGTTGGTGATGACGATGACGAAGGCGTCCGGGCAGTGCTTGCGAATGCCCTCGGCGACGTCGGCGATGACGCCGGCATTCTTCGCCAGCAGATCGTCGCGGCTCATGCCGGGCTGGCGCGGGAACCCGGCGGTCACGATCACCACGTCCGCGCCGGCGATGGCGCTGATGTCGCTGCTGCCGGAGAACGCGGCGTCGAAATCGTCCACGGGCCCGGACTGCATGATGTCCAGCGCCTTGCCGGCGGCCACGCCGCCGAACACGTCGAACAGCACGACGTCGCCCAGTTCCTTGAGGCCGATGAGGTGGGCGAGCGTGCCGCCGATATTGCCCGCGCCGATCAGCGCGATCTTCTTGCGTGCCATACGGGATGGAATCCTTTCACGGGCAGACGGACGGCGCCCGCCGGGCACCCGGCTGCCCGAAAGGCGGCACGGTGCTAGCCCATCGGCCAGGGAGCGGCAAGGGAGCGGGGGGCGGCAGGATCACGTCAGGTGCGGCAGCGCGAGCCACTCCGGGGTTTGCATCTCGATCAGGCGCGAGGCCGTGCGCGCGAACATGGCGGCATCCTCGCCCTCGGCATACAGCGCGTCCGGCGCGGCCGCCGCCGAGGCGACGAGCTTCACGCGGTGGTCATAGAGCGCGTCGATCAGCGTGATGAAGCGCCGTGCCGGTGCCGCGCGCTCCGCGCCGAGCACCGGCACGTCGTCCAGCACCAGTGCGTGGAAATGCGTGGCCAGTGCCAGGTAGTCGCCCGGGCCCAGAGGCTGCTCGCACAGCGCCGCGAAGCTGAACCGCGCGACACCGGCCGCGGCGTGCGGCACGCGCAGGCTCCGCCCGCTCACCACCAGCCGCGTTTCCCGCGGGGCCGCGTCGCCGGCCAGTTCGGCGAAGGCGGCATCCAGCGCCTTCGCCGCGGCGGCGTCGGCCGGCACGTGCCATACCCGCAAGCCCTGCAGGCGCACCCGCCGATAGTCGTGCCCGCCATCCAGCACCAGCACGTCGAGATGCTGCTTGATCAGCGCGATGAAGGGCAGGAAGGCGTCGCGTCCCGGCTGGCCCTTGAACAGGTCGTCCGGCGCCGTGTTCGAGGTCGCCACAACCACCACCTCGCGCTCGAACAGTGCCGCGAACAGCCGGCCGAGGATCATCGCGTCGGCAATGTCATTGACCTGGAATTCATCGAAGCAGAGCAGCCGCGCCTCCGCCGCAAGCTCGGCGGCGAGCGGCGGGATCGGGTCCTCGCTTTCCGGATAGTTGCGCTTGAAGGCATGGAAGCGGCGGTGCACGTCCTGCATGAAAGCAAGGAAATGCACCCGTCGCTTGCGGCTGACCCGTGCCGCGGCAAAGAACAGGTCCATCAGCATCGACTTGCCGCGCCCCACCTCGCCCACGAGGTAGAGCCCGTGCGGCCGTGCCTCGTCCGCCCCCTCCGGCGTGCGCAGGCGGCGCAGGCGGGCGAGCAGGCCGTTGGCCGGCGCTGGCACGTCGTCGCGCAGCCGCGCCCAGAGGGTCTGGAGACGCTCGGCGGCCATGCGCTGGGCAGGGTCGGCAATCAGCGTCCCTTCGGCGATGCGTGCGCGGTAGGCGGGGAGCGGACCGGCGGTCAGCGCGTCGGTCGCCAGCAGGTGGGGGCCGGGCGGGGAGGCGTCCATCGCGGCGCGGCATAGCCGCAAACCCCGCGCCCGGCAACGAACCCCGCCCGGGCAGGAAACCCCGGCAGGCTTACGAAGGGGCGCGCCTTGGCGCTCCGCCGCCGCGGTCCTATATGCTGCGCCCGCAATCGCGGAGGGCGGCATGCGCCTGGACTACGACCTGCTGCGGGCGACCCCGCCTGC
>JAFKFJ010000038.1 GCA_017307335.1 Alphaproteobacteria bacterium
CTCTGCATCGACGGCCTCCAGCCCGAGAAGGGGCATGAGACCCTCTACGTCGTGCGGGAGCTGACCCGGAGGCGCGTCTGGTTCGCCGAGCCGTTGCTCTCGGCCACCGAGCTGGAGGTGCGACGCCTGATCGTGAAGGCCAAGGAGTGGGCCGAGTCGCTGGGGATGACCGTGGGCCTTTGGATGTCGGACAAGCAGGACGCCTTCGTCAAGTCGATCGCCGGGGAGTTCCCCGACGTGTTCTCGACCCCGCGCGGGGCCGGGCTGCTGGTGGCGCTCGGCTGCGTGGTGCCGAATACCGAGGTGCAGCAGGCCGCCCTCGCCGAGGGGCTGCTCGCCCTTACGGCGGGGGAGAACGTGCTGCGCCTGGCGCCGCCGCTGATCGTCTCGGAGAGCGAGATTGCCGAGGCGCTGAGCATGCTGCATCGCGCGGCACGCCGGGCGCGACCCTCGCAGGCACGCGTGGCGGCAAAGTGAGCAGCGCGGCGCTGCGCGTCGCGACCGACGAGGCGGGGCGCGCGGCGCCCCGCCACTTCCTCGACCTGCGCGACCACGACGCGGCGACGCTGCGCCACATGCTCGACCTGGCGGCAGGGTACAAGGCCGCGGGGTTCAAGGCCGGCGCCGCCGCCCGTCCGCTCGCCGGACGGACCGTGGCGCTGATCTTCACCAAGCCGTCGACGCGCACGCGCGTGAGCTTCGAGGTAGGCGTGCGCCAGCTCGGCGGCGACGTGGTCGTGCTGACGGGCGCGGAAATGCAGCTCGGCCGCGGCGAGACGGTGGCCGACACGGCGCGCGTGCTCTCGCGCTATGTCGACGCGATCATGCTGCGCACCGACGCCGCGGCCAAGCTGCACGAGATGGCCGAATACGCGAGCGTGCCGGTGATCAACGGGCTGACCGCGGAAAGCCACCCGTGCCAGGTGCTGGCGGACGTGCTGACGTTCGAGGAGCATCGCGGCCCGATCGCCGGGCAGACCATCGCGTGGTGCGGCGACGGCAACAACGTCGCGCGCAGTTGGATCGAGGCCGCGGCGCGCTTCGGCTTCACGCTGCGCCTCGCCACGCCCGAGACGCTGCGCCCGCCCGCGGCGCTGCTCGCCTGGGCGCGCGCGCAGGGTGCGCAGGTCGAGGTGCTCGATGATGCGGCCGCGGCAGTCGCAGGCGCGCGCTGCGTGCTCACCGACACCTGGGTCAGCATGTCGGACGATCCGCAGGCAGCGCGCCACAACATGCTCGCGCCCTATCGCGTGGACGAGGCGCTGATGGCGCGGGCGGCGGGGGACGCGATCTTCATGCACTGCCTGCCGGCGCATCGCGGCGAGGAGGTCACCGAGGGCGTGATCGACGGGCCGCGATCGGTGGTGTTCGACGAGGCGGAGAACCGGCTGCACGCGCAGAAGGGCGTGCTGGCCTGGGCCCTCGGCGGCGGCTGAATCGCGAGGCGGCCCGACATGTGCTACGCTGTGGCGCCATGAGCGCCCCGGCCGCAGCTCCCCGACGCATGACCTCCGACGAATTCATCGCCTGGGCGATGGAGCAGCCCGAGACCGAGCACTACGAGCTGATCGACGGCGAGGTGACGCCGATGGCGCCGGAACGTTCGGTGCATGCGCTGACGAAGTTCCAGGTTGCGCGGCGGCTTGCCGAGGCGGTAGCGGCCGCCGGTGTTGCCTGCACCGTCTATCCCGACGGGATGGCCATCGTGCTCGACACGACGACGGTCTACGAACCCGATGCCTGCGTGCGCTGCGGCGCGCCGCTCCCGCCCGATGCGGTGCTGATCGCGGACCCGCTGATCGTGGTCGAAGTGCTGTCTCCGTCCACAAGCTCGGTCGACTTCGGCACCAAGCTCGAAGACTATTTCCGCATCCCGTCGGTCAGGCACTACCTGATCCTCGATGCGAAGCGCCGCACCGTGATCCACCACGCGCGCGGCGAGGCCGGCGCCATCGCGACGCGCATCATCCGCGAGGGCGCCATCCGGCTCGATCCGCCGGGCATCGAGATCGCCGACCTGTTCCCCTGATGCGGCCCCGCTGGGCCGGCACGGTGGCAGTGCCGCGCCGCCGCCCCTATCTTCGCCCCATGCCCGATACCCCTGCCTTTCTCGACAGCGGCCGCCCCGCCGTGCCCGACCTCGTCGTGCCGCGCGGCGTGACGCCGTTCCACCTGCCCAAGCAGCCGGTGCGCGGGCGGCTGGTGCGGCTCGGCCCGCTCGCCGACGCCCTGCTCACCCGCCACGACAATCCCGAGCCCGTGCGGCGCCTGACCGGCGAGGCGCTGGCCCTCGTGGCCGGGCTCGCGGGCGCCCTCAAATACCGCGGCTCGTTCAGCCTGCAGGCCAAGGGCGACGGCCCCGTCTCGCTCCTGCTCGCCGACTGCACGGAGGCCGGGGCGCTGCGCGGCTATGCCCGCGCCGACGCGGCCCGGCTCGCCGCCGTGCTGGAGGCGACGCCGCTGCCCTCCACCGCGGCGCTGCTCGGCACCGGCTATCTCGCGCTCACCGTGGACCAGGGGCCGGAGACGGAACGCTACCAGGGGATCGTCGCCCTGACCGGCGACTCGCTCGCCACCATGGCGCTGCACTACTTCGAGACCAGCGAGCAGCTCCGCTGCTTCATCCGCCTCGCCGCCGCGCCGACCCCCGCGCCGCCCCGGCCCGCAGCCCCGCCGC
>JAFKFJ010000282.1 GCA_017307335.1 Alphaproteobacteria bacterium
TATTCCTCGACCGAGCCGACCTGCAGGCGCGGGTTGTAGCGGCGCTCCTCGCCGATTGTGCTGACCGTGTCGCCCTTGTAGTCGTGCGCGGGAAAGACCAGCGTCTCGTCGGGCAGACGCAGCAGTCGTCGCAGGCTTTCATATTGCGCACGCGCGTCGCCGTTCTGGAAATCGGTGCGGCCCGTGCCGCGGATCAGCAGCGTGTCGCCAGTGAACACGCGATCGGCGAGCAGGAAGCTGTAGGAATCGTCGGTGTGCCCCGGCGTATACATCACGTCGAAGCTCACCCCCTCGATGCGCAACGCGTCGCCCTCGCCCACGCGCATCGAGACGACATCGACCTTGCTCTGCTCGCCCATCACCGTGATGCAGCGCGAGCGGTCGCGCAGCGCGCCGAGGCCGGTCACGTGGTCGGCATGCAGATGCGTATCGACGGCCTTCACCAGCTTGAGATCAAGCTCCTCGATCAGTTTGAGGTAGCGGTCGACCTTCTCCAGCACCGGATCGATGATCAGCGCCTCCCCGCCGCGCCGGCTGGCGAGCAGGTAGGTATAGGTGCTGGACGTCGCGTCGAAGAGTTGGCGAAACAGCATGCCGGACCTCCCTCCGATCGGTTGAGGGCTATTCTAGCGGCGCAAGCCGGCGGTCGAAAGCCGATCAGTGCGCGGCGCCACGCGGGCGAAGGCCAGCGGCGAGGCGCGCCTCGATGCGCGTGATCGCCGCGGTCAGGTCGGCGATGCTGTCGATCACATCGTCGGCACCAGCCGCGGCAAGCTCCGCCCGTGCCCGTGCCGCCAGGGCGGTGCGGGCAGGTCCATCGAGGGTCGCGAGTTCGGCGGCCGAGAGACTGGTGATGTTGCCGGTCAGGGCCACGCCCACGGTCCAGGTACCGGCCGCCGCGCCCTCTGCGAGGCCGACCGGCGTATCGTCCACCTTCACCACGTGCTCGGCCGGCCAGACGCCGAGAGCGGCCATTGCGTGCCACATCATCAGCGGGCTCGGCCGGCCGGCCGGCAGGTCGCCGGCGCAGACGACGAGCTCGGGCGCATAGCCGGCGGCGGCGGCAAGCGGCAGCAGACGCTCCATGATCGGCCGCGTGTAGCCGGTGGTCGAGCCGATGCGGACCCCCCGCACCTGCAATGCCGCGACAGTCTCCCTCGCCCCAGGGATGAGGTCGGCGTGGTCGGCGACGGCGGCGATGTTCATGGGCTCGAAGACGGCGAAGATCGCGTCCACGTCGGCCTCGGAGAAGTCGCGGCCGTGCCGGGCGCGCCAGGCCGCGGCGACGCGCGGGGCTTCGCCGACCGCCTGAATGTGGTCGCGCTTGGCCATCCCCATCGGCCCCCGCGCGTCGGCGATGTCGATCGCCACGCCGAACTCCGCGAAGGCGCGCACGAAGGCGCCCATCGGCGCGCGGCTGCCGCAATCGACGATGGTTCCGGCCCAGTCCAGAATGACGGCCCTGATCATGAGAAAGCCCTCCCGGCGCAATTGCGGCACCGTCGCAGTCGCCGCTCCGGTCGATACACCGTGCGGCGCACCGCCATCTTGAGCCCTTGGCGGTCCGACCGGTAGCTTGCGGGCACGCCGGGATGGGTGGCCGAGTGGTTTAAGGCAGCGGTCTTGAAAACCGCCAGTCCGCAAGGGCTCGTGGGTTCGAATCCCACCCCATCCGGCGCCGGCCGGGCTTCGTGATCGCGCCGGCGGATGACAACCGCGCCGCCCCGGGCAGACGGCTGTCGATGCCGCCATCCGGGAAGGCCCGATCCCGAGACGCCGAGCACGCGCGCCACCACAGCTCAGGCGACGTAGAAGACCTGCTCCATCGGCGCCCACCACTCGCCGCCCGCGCGCGTCTCCAGCGGCTGCTGCATCGGCTTCATGAAGTCCCACCACCGCCGCGTCTCCGGATCGGCGGCCATTCTCTCCATGTCCGCCGCGAAATCGGTCCCGTGGTACTCGAAATAGGCAAACAGGACGTTCTCCGGTTCGCGAAGAAAGATTGAGTAGTTGCGGATATTGCTGCGGGCGATCTGGGCCAGCACCGAGAGCCAGACTTCGGCATGCGCCTTCTTGTAGGCGGCGATGTGTTCGGCATGCAGCCGCATCATCATTCCCATCCGTTGCATCGGTCGATCCTCCCTCCGTGGGTGGCAGGCCTTTCAGCGGGACCCGAAGCCTCGCAGGGTCGAAGCGGCCCGCCAATCCCGGGGACCATCGCCGCGGCTTGGTCCCGCGGCTGGGAGCCCGGGACTGGGAGTTGTACCGCGGTGCCCGGCGCTGCTCGCGCAACGTGACGCCGGCACGCGCTTGTCGATTGCCTGGGCGGCAGCCGGGGAACCAAACTGGCGGCGCCGATTTTCTCCTCATGCCGACCGACCGTTGAGGGGAACAATGAGCGAAGAGGAAACGCCCGTCAGCGGGCCTGATCTCACGCAGGGGATTGCCGTCTCGGACGTGACCGCCGGCACGCCGCTGCTCGGGCATGTCGGGGACCAAGCCGTCCTGCTCGTCCGGTTGGGTGCGGAGCTGCTGGCGGTCGGTGCGACCTGCACGCACTACAGCGGCCCTCTGGCCGAGGGGATCGTGGTCGGCGACACCATCCGCTGCCCCTGGCATCACGCCTGCTTCAATCTGCGCACCGGCGCGGCGCTGCGGCCGCCGGCGCTCAACCCACTGCCGCGCTGGCGGGTGGAGCAGCGCGCCGGCATGGCCTTCGTGCGCGAGCCCTTGCCGGCGGCACCCCGCCCGGCGCTGGCGCCGGCGGGCCTGCCGCAGTCGATCGTCATCGTCGGCGGCGGCGCGGCGGGCAATGCCGCGGCGGAAACATTGCGCCAGGAAGGCTATGCCGGACCGGTTACGCTGCTGAGCGCCGACGAAGCCCCGCCGTGCGACCGACCCAACCTGTCGAAAGACTACCTTGCCGGGTCCGCCCCGGAGGACTGGATCCCGCTGCGGCCCTTGGACTTCTATGCGGCGGAAGGGATCGACCTGCGCCTCCGCACGCAGGCCGTCGCCATCGAGCCTGCCGCGCGCACGGTCCAGCTCTCCGACGGCAGCCGGCTTGCCTATGGCGCGCTGCTGCTCGCCACCGGCGCCGAGCCGATCCGGCTTGCGGTTCCCGGCGGCGAGATGCCGCACGTCCGCGTGTTGCGCACGCTGCGCGACAGCGAGGCGCTCATCGCCGCGGCGGGGAGTGCGCGGCGGGCCGTCGTGATCGGTGCCAGCTTCATCGGGCTGGAAGTGGCGGCCTCGCTGCGGGCGCGGGATATCGAGGTGCAGGTCGTCGCACCGGAGGACCGGCCGCTCGCGCGCATCATGGGCCCGGCGATCGGCGACATGGTGCGTGCGATCCACGAGCAGCACGGCGTGACGTTCCACCTTGGCGCAACCGCGACGGCGATCGACGAAGCCGGAGTGACGCTTTCGACCGGCGCACGACTTGCGGCGGACCTCGTCGTGGTCGGCATCGGCGTGCGGCCGGCGATCGAACTCGCCCAGCGCGCCGGCCTTGCCGTCGATCGCGGCATCGCGGTGGACGAATATCTGCAGACCAGCGCACCCGGCATCTTTGCGGCCGGCGACATCGCCCGCTGGCCGGACCGGCACAGCGGGGCGGCGATCCACGTGGAGCACTGGGTGGTGGCCGAACGCCAGGGCCAGGTCGCGGCGCGCAACATGCTGGGGCGAAGGGAGCGGTTCGACGCCGTGCCGTTCTTCTGGAGCCAGCACTATGACATGACGATCGCCTATGTCGGCCACGCCGAGCACTGGGACCGCATTGCCATCGACGGCGATCCCTCCAAGCACGACTGCACCGCGACCTTCTGGGACAGGGGACGGAAATGCGCCGTGGTGACGGTGGGTCGCGACCGCGACAGCCTGCAGGCCGAGCTTGCCTTTGAGCGGGGAAGGGCGGCGTAACCTGGCCTGCGATCTCCGCTGAGACCAAGAGACGGGGCGCAGCGCCGCTTGGTCGGGCGGCGGGGGCGCGGATGTCGGCGAGAATCCTTTCCAGTTCCGGGATGCAGGAGCCGCAATTGGTGCCGGCACGCAGCACCGCGCCCAACTCGGCGACACTGCGCAGCCGATGCGTGGCTGCGGCATGGCGCACGGCCGGCGCGGTGACGCCGAAGCAGGCGCAGATGCGAGGCGCGTCGGGCGCCGCGCCGGCGCCGGCGAGCAGGCGGACGCGGGCCGCCGGCGCGATGTCCGTCCCGAGCAGCGCGGCGAGCGCCGCCTCGTCCGGCAGCCGGTCGCGGCGCGGGCCCAGCATCACACAGCCGATCAGTTGTCCGCCGAGGAGTGCTGCCAGCCGCAACACGCCGCGCGCCGGATCGGACATTTCCAGAAGCTCGGCATTCGGCGGCGCGGCAAGCAGGGCAAGCGGGTCCGGCGGCGCACCGGCGCCGGCAAGGCGCCAGAGAACGCCACGCGGGACCGCCACCCGGACCCAGTCGCAGCCCTGCGGCGGCGGATCGTCGGCAAGCCGCAGCAGCATTCCGTAGAACCGCGCCGCGAGCGGCTCGACATGCACCGGCGTCGCCTTCAGCGCCGGCTGGGCGGAATGCGGATCGAGTGCTGCGATCACTGCCTGCGCCACCGGGCCGGCGCTGGCGGTGGCGTGGGTCCAGTGCATCGGCGCGAAAATCTCGCCCCGGCGCTGCGCGTGCGTGAGCGCCGCGCGCAGCGTCACCGCCCCCGCGTCACTGCAGACGCGCGCGAACTGGCCGTCCGCGAGGCCGAGGCGCGCGGCGTCGGCGGGGTGAATGGCGAGCAGCGGTTCCGGCGTGTGCGCGGCCAGCGCCGCGACGCGGCCGGTGCGCGTCATCGTGTGCCACTGATCGCGCACCCGGCCGGTATTGAGCAGGAGCGGCGCGGCACCTGCGTCACTCCGGCCACGCCAGGCGAGCGGCACCAGCCGCGCGCGCCTCTCCGCGGTCGGGAAGCCGCCGCGCGCGAACAGCCGCCCGCCCTCGGCGCCATGCGCGTCGAGCGGCCAGCGCAGCGGCGCCAGATTTTCGTAGGCGGCATCATCGAGATCAGCGAGCGGCGCGATGTCGAAGACGCGCCGCCCGCCATTGGCGTGGCCCGAGAGGGCGGCATGCTCGCGGAAGATCGCGGCGGGCGAGGCCCAGGCGAAGGCCTCCGGCCAGCCCATCCGCCGTCCCACTTGTGCGAACATCCACCAGTCCGGCCGCGCATCTCCCGGCGGAGCGCGGAAGGCGCGCTGGCGCGAGATGCGGCGCTCGCTGTTGGTGACGGTGCCGTCTTTCTCAGCCCAGCCCGCAGCCGGCAGCACGACATGCGCAAGCCGCGTGGTGTCGGTCTCCCAGCAGTCGGACACGACGACGAAGGGGCAGGCGGCGAGTGCCGCCCGCACCGCCTCGGCACGGGGCAGGGTGGCGGCCGGGTTGGTCGCGGCGATCCAGATTGCCTTGATCCGCCCTTCGGCGATCGCATCGAACATCCGGGTTGCCGTCATCCCCGGTCCCGCGGCGGGATTGGGGGCGCGCCAGAACGCGGCCAGCGCGGCGCGATCCGCGAAGTCGATGTGGGACGCAAGCTGGGTTGCCAGCGCACCCACCTCGCGCCCGCCCATCGCATTCGGCTGGCCGGTCAGCGAGAACGGCCCCATGCCGGGCCGCCCGATCCGCCCGGTCGCGAGATGGCAGTTGATGATCGCGTTCACCCGGTCGGTGCCGTCCGCGGCCTGATTGACCCCTTGCGAGAATGCGGTCACCACGCGCCCGGTCGCAGCGAACCAGTCATACAGCGTTTGCAGCGCCTCGGGATCGACCCCGGCTTCGGCCGCCACCCGCTCGGGCTCGTTAGCATCGAAACAGGCGGCACCGAGCGCTTCCTCAAGCCCGCGCGTGTGCCGGGCCGCCCAGGCACGGTCGATCGCGCCCGCCCGCGCGAGATGCACGAGCAGTCCTTGAAAGATCAGCACGTCGCTGCCCGGCGCGATCGGCAGATACAGGTCGGCGGCCTCGGCGGTCGCGGTGCGGCGCGGGTCGAGCACCACGACGCGCGTGCCGCGCGCCGCGCGCGCCGCCGCCAGCCGCTGATGGATCACCGGATGGCACCACGCGGCGTTGCTGCCGACCAGCAGCACGAGGTCGGCTTCCTCGAAATCCTCGTAGATGCCGGGCACCACGTCCTCGCCGAAGGCACGGCGGTGGCCGGCGACCGAGGAGGCCATGCACAGGCGCGAATTGCTGTCGATGTTGCCGCTGCCGATGAAGCCCTTCATCAGCTTGTTGGCGACGTAGTAGTCCTCGGTGAGGAACTGGCCGGAGACGTAGAAGGCGACACTGTCCGGCCCGTGCGCCGCGATGGTGCGCGCAAAGGTGCCGGCGATCAGGTCGAGCGCCTCGTCCCAGGTGGCATCACGGCCACGGATGCGTGGCGTCGTCAGGCGCCCTGCGTCGCCCAGCGTCTGGTCGAGCGTCGCACCCTTGGCGCAGAGCCGGCCGCGATTGGCCGGATGCGCGGGATCGCCGCGCGTCTCGCCGGCGGCGGTTGCGAGGATGCCGCAGCCGACGCCGCAATAGGGGCAGGTGGTGCGAACGGCGGTGCCGCTCATGCGTCCACCTGCAGCAGCACGCGCCCTGCGGCAAGGCGGACGGGCACGCGGCGTGCGCAGCCTTCATCCGGCGCCTCGGCGCAACCGTCGGCGAGCCCGATCACCCAGCCATGCAGCGGGCAGGTCACCGCATGGCCGTGCACGATGCCCTGCGACAATTTGCCGCCCTTGTGCGGGCAGGCATCGTGCAGCGCGAAGATCGCATCGTCCGCGGTACGGAAGACGGCGATGGCGCCCGACGCGGTCGCGACGGTGCGCGCACCCTGACGCGGGATGTCGTCGATCGCGCCGACATCGCGCCACTGCGATGAGCCGAGCCCGGCGTGCAGCGTGCTCACGCGACCGTCGCCAGGTCGGCGAACGCTACGTCATCGGCGGCGCGTTCGGCCCAGGGGTCCTTCTGCGCGTAACACTGGCTTTCCAGGAAGCGGGCGTGCAGCGCGCGCCGTCCCTCGCCGTCCTCCGCGATGCGCCGCCGGACATAGTCGATGCCGACGCGCTCGATCCAGGGCGCAGTGCGCTCCAGATACCATGCCTCTTCGCGATAGAGCTGCAGGAACGCGGCACAGTATTCCAGCACCTCTGCGGGCGTGTGCACCTGGCACAGCCGGTCGGTCGCGCGCACCTTCACGCCGCCGTTGCCTCCGACATGCAGATCCCAACCGGATTCCGTCGCCACCACGCCGAGATCCTTGATCGTTGCTTCGGCGCAGTTGCGCGGGCAGCCGGAGACCGCGAGCTTCGTTTTGTGCGGCATCCAGCTCCCCCACGCCATCTTCTCGATGGCAATGCCCATCGATGTGGAATCCTGGGTGCCGAAGCGGCACCACTCGGAGCCCACGCAGGTCTTCACGGTGCGCAGCGCCTTGCCATAGGCGTGGCCGGAGACCATGCCGGCGGCGTTGAGGTCGCGCCAGACGCGCGGCAGCTGCTCGCGCGTGACGCCGAGCATGTCGATGCGCTGCCCGCCGGTGATCTTCACTGTCGGAATCTGATATTTCTCGACCACATCGGCGATCGCGCGCAGCTCGGTGGCGCTGGTGACGCCGCCCCACATGCGCGGCACCACCGAATAGGTGCCGTCCTTCTGGATGTTGGCGTGCATGCGCTCGTTCACGAAGCGCGACTGCGCATCGTCGGCATAGTCGCCCGGCCAGGCGCAGAGCAGGTAGTAGTTCAGCGCCGGCCGGCAGGCAGCACAGCCATCCGGCGTGCGCCACTCCAGCGCGCGCATCACCGCCGGGATGCTCTTCAGCCGCCGCTCGCGGATCGCCGCGCGCACTGCGTCGTGGCCGAGGCGCGTGCATTTGCATAGCGGTTTGACTGCGGGAGTGGCGCTGTACGCCGCCCCCGCAGCCTTGCGCAGCAGCGCCTCCACCTGGGCCGTGCAACTGCCGCAGCTCGCCGAGGCCTTCGTGCGCACGCGCACCTCATCGAGCGTGGTCAGGCCATGCTCGGCGATGGCGCCGAGGATGCGGCCCTTGCTCACGCCGTTGCAGCCGCAGATCTCGGCGCTGTCCGGCAGCGCTTCCACGCCCGATTGCGCCTCGCCGCCCGCGAACGCGGGTCCGAACACAAGCCCGTCGCGCTGGCCGGCGAGGTCGGTCCCGCTGCAGAGATGGTCGAAATACCAGGCACCATCGGCCGCGTCGCCATAGAGCACGATGCCGACGAGGCGATCCTCGCGCAGCACCAGCCGCTTGTGCACGCCGCGCGCGGGATCGCGGAAGACGATCTCCTCGGTGTCCGCCGATCCCAGGAAGTCGCCGGCGGAGAAGAGGTCGATGCCAGTGACCTTGAGCCGTGTGGCCGGCACGCTCGGGCGGAAAGCGGTCTCGGCGGCGCCGGTGATCGCATCGGCGCAGATCTTCGCCATCTCGAACAAGGGCGCGACGAGGCCGAAGACCTGGCCTTGATGCTCGACGCACTCGCCCACGGCGTAGATCGCGGGATCGGAGGTGCAGAGCCGGTCGTCCACCAGCACGCCGCGCCGGCAGGCAAGCCCAGCGGCGCGCGCGAGCACGATGCTGGGACGGATCCCCGCCGCCATCACGACAAGATCGGCCGCGATCTCGCGCCCGTCGGCAAGCCGCACCGCGCGCACGCGATCCTCGCCGAGGATCGCCTCTGTGTTCGCCTCGGTCAGCACCGCGATGCCGCGCGCGATGAGCTCGGCGCGCAGCATCTCGGCGGATGCGGGATCGAGCTGGCGCTCCATCAGCGAGCGCATCAGGTGCAGCACGCTCACCCGCGCCCCGCGCCGCGCGAGCCCGTGCGCGGCCTCCAGGCCCAGCAGCCCGCCGCCGATCACCACCGCGCGCATGTCACTCGCGCACGCGGCAAGCATGGTCTCGACATCGGCGATGTCGCGGAACCCGACCACACCGGGAAGGCCGGCGCCGGGCACCGGCAGGATCACCGGGTTCGAGCCGGTGGCGAGCAGCAGCACGTCGTACGGCCGCACGGTGCCGCGCGCGCCACTCGCGCGCCGCGCGTCGCGGTCGATCGCGACCACTTCCTCGCCTGCGATCAGCTCGATGCCGCGCGCCGCGTACCAGGCGGAATCGTGGGTGACGATGTCGGCGAAGCGCTTCTCACCGGCCAGCACCGGAGAGAGCAGGATGCGGTTGTAGTTGCCGTGCGGCTCGGCGCCGAACACGGTGATGTCGAACGCCTCCGGCGCGCGCGAGAGAATTTCCTCGAGCGTGCGCACGCCGGCCATGCCGTTGCCGACCAGGACAAGACGGCGGCGGCGCGGGGCGATCATGTTCATCGGCCGGCCTCCCCGCCCAGCGCCACGCGCCGGTGCCGCCGCGCGCCGCCGAGGCTGAGGAGTGCCACCGTCGCGAGCAGCGCGAAGGCCAGGAAGCCGGCGCCGTAGCCGCCGGTGATCTGGCGCGCATAGCCGAGCCCGGCGGCGAAGCAGAAGCCGCCGAAGCCGCCGGCGGCGCCGATCGCCCCCGTGGCCGCGCCGATCGTGTGGCCGAAGCGCTGCGGCACAAGCTGAAAGACCGCGCCGTTGCCCATGCCGAGCGCGAGCATGCCGATCAGAAAAACCGGCAGCGCCAGCGCCATCGAACCCGGGCCGGTGCCGATCGCGGCAAACGCGGCGGCCGCGACGGCGTAAAGCAGCGTGAGCGTGCGTCGCCCGCCGATGCGATCGGCGATGGCACCGCCGACCGGGCGCATCAGCGAGCCGGTGAAGACCACCGCCGCCGTCGCCTGCCCGGCCGCGACCGGACCGAGCCCATAGCGGTCGTTGAAGTAGATCGTCAGCGAGGACGCGAGGCCGACGAACCCGCCGAAGGTGACCGCATAGAAGAACATGAAGCGCCAGGCGTCGCGGCTCGCGAGCAGTGCGCGCCAGGCGCCGGGCTGCCGTGGCCCGGCGCGGCGCGGCCCGTTGCGGGCGAGCAGGAAATAGACGAGGAGCGTTGCGGCCAGCGGCAGGGCCGCGAGCCCGATCACGGCGCGCCAGCCGAAGGCCGCGGCGAGCCCGGGCGCGACCAGGGCGGCGAGCACGGTGCCGGAATTGCCGGCGCCGGCGATGCCGAGCGCCGTGCCCTGATGCTCCGGCGGATACCACGCCGAGGCGAGCGGCAGGGCCACGGCGAAGGAGGCGCCGGCGAGGCCCAGCACGATGCCGAGCAAGAGGAGGCCGTCCAGGCTCGCGACCGGCGCCGCCCAGGCCACGAGCAGCCCGGCGATCACGATGAGCTGGGCGGCGATCCCGACCGCGCGCGGGCCGAGGCGGTCGGCGAGCGCCCCGAGCGGCACGCGCAGCGCCGCGCCGGCCAGCACCGGCACCGCGACCATCAGCCCTTGCTGCGCCGGATCGAGATCGAGGTCGCGGGCGATGGCAACGCCGAGCGGCCCGAGCAGCACCCAGGTCATGAAACTCGAATCGAAATAGAGGAAGGCGGCGAACAGCGTGGGCAGGTGCCCCGCTTTGAGAAATCCTCGCGACACGATAGGGGGCTCCATCCGGCACCACCGGCGCCGGCCTGACGAGCCGCCCTTGGCCCGCCGACGATCCCAGGGGGCGCGAACGCCCCGGCCGGAGGCCGCGCACGCCGTTGCACGCTGCCTCGGGCGCATGACCACGCCCGGTGGGCGCTCAAGCAGGGGGCGTGCCAGTCAGCGGGGCGTGGTCTGCGGCCGGGTCGATCCGCGCGCGGCCGGAGATACGCCTAATGTGTAGGCACACCTTGCAGAATTTGCCCATTTTCTGAATATATAAGGGAATCGCAGAATTGATCTGCCTCGAGTGGCAGCGGCTCGGGGTTGCCCGGGAGCCGCCAGGGGCAGGAGTGCCCGCCTTCGGTCTTGGCGCCTGCCACCGGCCAAGGCAGGCCCAGCTCGCCGGCCGCCGGGGCCAGCAGGTCGGGGCGGTAGACCTCGTGCGCCAGCGCCAGGGCATCGGCTGCCGGCGGCAGCCAGCCCCAGCGCCCCATTTGCGCCGCCCACCATGCTCCCTGTGAGAGCCAGGGGTACCATGTGGCGCCCGCGGCGAAGCGCACCCGTTCCAGCGCCTGTCCGCCCGGCAGCGTTGCCCGTACCGCGTCCTCGGGCAGATCAAGGCGCGCCGCGAGCAGCGCCGCCAGACCGTCTGCCTCCGCGGGCCGGTCGCAGATCCGGCCAGCCTGCAGCAGCGCCCGCAGCAACCCCTTCACCGCCGCCGGATGTGCGGCCGCCCACGGGGCGGCGAGGGCAAGGCATTTCTCGGGCTGGCCTTGCCAGATCGCCGAACTGCCGAACAGCACTCGCCCGGCGCCACTGCGCTCGGCCGCCTCGCCCCAGGGCGCGCCGGCACAGAAGCCGGCGATGCGCCCCTCGGCCAGCGCGGCGGTGACGTGCTGCGGCGGCACCACCACGATCTCGATGTCGCCGTCGGGGTCCGCGCCCGCCGCCGCCAGCCAGTAGCGGAGCAGCACGGCGTGCGTGGAAAAGGCATGCACGACGGCGAAACGCGGCGGGGCCGACTGCGCGCGCAGCCAGCGGAGCAGCCGCCGCCCGCACGCGACTGCCCCGCCCCCGCCCGCCGCGGCCTCGGCCGGCGCGTGGCCGAGGGCGATGCTGTTGCCGCCGGCGCTCAACCCCATCGGCACGACGAGCGGCACGCCACCGCCGCGCAGCCCGGCGGCGGCGGCAAGCGCGAGCGGCGGCAGCATCACCGCCGCATCGAGCGCCCCCCAGGCCAGCCGATCGGCGAGCGTGGCCCAGGAAGGCTCGACAGAGAACCGCATCTCGAGCCCCTCGGCCGCGAGCAGGCCGCGCGCCGCGGCGAGCACCGGCGCCGCCCCGTCGACCAGCCGCAGCAGCCCCAGCCGCACCTGCATCACGCCTCCTCCGCCTCGCCGCGCGCGCGCAGCACCTCGCGCGCCACCTCGACCAGCCGCCGTCCGCGCAGCATCGCCTGGCGCTGTAGCCACCGATGTGCCGCCGGTTCGCCGATGCTGCGTTCGCGGATCAGCACCGCCTTGGCGCGCTCCAGCACCCGCCGCTCGGCCAGTTCGCTATGCGCCCGCTGGTGATGGCGGAAGAGCGCAATGGCGGCGCGCAGGATCGGCTTCACGTCCGGCGGCGGCATGCCAAGCACATTGTAGCTGCACACCCCCGCCGCGATCGCCTGCTCCATGAACGCCGGGTCGTCCTGATCGACGAACAGCACCACCGGGTGCGGCGCCCGGGCCGACAGCGCCCGCACCCCCTCGAGCGCATCGCGGTCGGCATGCGCCATATCCACCAACACCACGTCGGGCGCCTCCGCCGCCACCGCCTCGGCCAGCGGCCGCCCGCGGGGAATGCGCACGACATGCAGGGTCGGGTCTTCGGCAAGCGCACGGGCAAGCGCCCGCGCCCGCGCGGCGTCATCATCGGCCAGCAGGATCTTCACACAGCGCAGGCGCGCAAGAACCATGCCGGAGGCGATCAGTCCGCATCGAGCATGCGGCCCCGCCGCAACGTGGACACGCCTCCGGGGCAGGATAGTATGGCGACGAACAGGCAGGCTTTGCGCGTCGCCATAGCCGGCAGCCAATGACAAAGCGGAAGGAAACGACCGGGATGACACGTCTCGAAGGAAAGGTAGCGATCGTCACCGGCGGTGCCCAGGGCATCGGCGAGGGCATCGTACGCCGCTTGGCGGCGGAAGGCGCGAAAGTGACCGTCGCAGACCTCAACGGCCAGAAGGCGGAAGAAGTCGCGGCGTCGCTACGCGCCGAGCAACGTCAGGCGATCGCCGTCACCGTGGACGTCGCGGAGCGTGCGCAGGTAAGGGCGATGATCGCGAAGACGGTGGAGGCATTCGGCCAGCTCGACGTGATGTTCAACAACGCGGGCTTCAACAAGCCGATCGGCTTCCTCGATGCCGACGAGGAGAACTTCAACGCCATCATGCGCGTGAACGGCCTCGCGGTGTTCATCGGGATGCAGGAGGCAGCAAAGCAGATGATCGCGCAGGGCCAGGGCGGCAAGATCATCAACACCGCCTCGATCGCCGGGCGCCAGGGCTATCCGGAATTCGCGCCCTATTGTGCAAGCAAGGCGGCCGTGATCTCGCTCACCCAGGCTGGCGCGCGCGAACTTGGCAAGCACGGGATCACCGTCAACTGCTTTGCGCCGGGCGTCGTGCGCACCCCACTGTGGGTCGGCCTGGAGCAGGACATGATTGCGAAAGGCGTCATCAAGGAGATGGGAGAATTCATGGAGTCCTTCTCGGCCGGCATCCTGCTTGGCCGCGTCTCGGACCCTTCCGACCTCACCGGAATGGCGACGTTCCTTGCCTCGTCGGACTCGGACTACATGACCGGACAGTGCCTCGTTTGCGATGGCGGGATGGTCCTGATCTGATCCGCCCGGAAGCGCGCCCCGGCAAACCCGCGAACGGCGCGCGCCTCCACCCCACTTTCAGTGTCTCCGTCCGGGGTCGTACGGACGGGCACCGGCACCGGTCATGAAGCGAGCCGGGCCCTCCGCCCTGCGCCTATCCCACCTTCTTGACCTGCTCCGCCACTGCCGGGTGCATCATCGCCATGATGCTGGAATAGTCATTTGCTGCGTAGCCGTTGGCGCTATGGACAGCAAACAGGTTGCAGGCCACCTGACCGAGGATCGCCACCGTCCTGCTCTCCGCCGCGAGTTGCGTTGCCAGCAGCATGTCCTTCAACTGGAAGTCGGTGCGGAACCCACCAGTGTAGCCCCGCGCCGACGGTACGCCTTCCATCGTGCCGGGATATGGGTTCAATTTCTGCAACGCGAAATTCGTCCCCGAACTCGTGCGCATGATATCCGACAGCACCGCCGGGTCGAGCCCGTTGGCGATCCCCAACGCAAGCGCCTCCGTCGTGCCGATCATGCAGATGCCGGAGAGCATGTTGTTGCAGATCTTCGCCGTCTGACCCGCGCCGTTGGTACCTGCATGGACCAGGTTTCTGCCCATCGCCTGCAGCGCAGGCATCGCACGGTCCATATCCACCTTGTCGCCGCCGACCATGAAGGTCAGGGTGCCTGCCTCGGCGCCGAGCGTACCGCCGGAGACCGCCGCC
>JAFKFJ010000283.1 GCA_017307335.1 Alphaproteobacteria bacterium
CCTCGGTGATGATCAGCGGCGGGCTGAAGGCGAGCACGTCGTTGACCGTGCTGCGGCTGATCACTCCGTTCGCCTCGCACAGCTTCGCCGCGCGCGGCCCGACCTTCAGCTCCGGCGCGAAGTTCCTGTGCGCCGCCTTGTCCTGCACCAGCTCGATCGCGGCGCTCAGGCCGAGGCCACGCACCTCGCCCACCAGGTCATGGCCTGCGAACCGCTTGCGCAGCGCCGCCTGCATGTGCGGCGCCACCGCGCGCACATGCCCGCCTATATCGGTCTCGTCGTAGATCTTCAGCGTCTCGACCGCGACTGCGGCGGCGACAGGATGGCCGGAATAGGTGAAGCCATGGCCGAAGGTGCCGATCGTGTGGCTCTCCTCGGCGAGCGAGGCGAACACGCGCTCGTTCACCATGATGGCGCTGATCGGCAGGTACGAGGCGGAGAGGGCCTTGGCGCAGGTGATGATGTCCGGCTGCATTCCCAGCGTCTGCGTGCCCCAGTAGTTGGCGGTACGCCAGAAGCCGCAGATCACCTCGTCGGCGACCAGCAGGATGTCGTACTTCTTCAGCACCGGCTGGATCTTCTCGAAATATGTACGCGGCGGCACGATCACCCCGCCGGCGCCCATCACCGGCTCCGCCCACATCGCGGCGACCGTTTCGGGGTCTTCGGCGAGGATCAGCTTCTCCAGCTCCTCGGCGCAGCGCGCCGCGAACGCCTCCTCGCTCTCGCCGGGCTCGGCGTTGTGGTAGTGGTGCGGCGCGATCGTGTGCACGAAGCCCGGCAGCGGCACGTCGAAGCTGCGGTGGTTGGCCGGCAGGCCGGTGAGCGAGGCGGCGGCGACGGTGATGCCGTGATAGCCCTTCTGCCGCCCGATGATCTTCTTCTTGCGCGGCCGGCCGAGCGCATTGTTGAAGTACCAGACCATCTTGATCGCGCTGTCGTTCGCTTCGGAGCCCGAGTTGGCGAACAGCACCTTGCTCATCGGCACCGGCGCGCGCGCGATCAGCATTTCGGCGAGCTCGATCATCGGCTCGTGCGACTTCGCGGCGAACGAGTGATAGAACGGCAGCGTGCGCATCTGCCGCGCCGCCGCCTCCACCAGCCGCTCGTTGGAGAAGCCGAGCGAGGCGCACCAAAGACCCGCCAGCGCGTCGATATACTCGCGCCCGGAATCGTCCCATACCCGTACCCCTTCGCCGCGGCGCATCACCACCGGTCCGGTTTCCAGGTGCGCCTTCAGATCGGTGTAGGGGTGCAACGCATAGGCGATGTCGCGGGCGGCGGCGGAGTTGGCGCGGGGCGGGCTCATGGGGACTTCCTTCACCACAGCGGCGGATGGCGGCATACTAGGACGCCGCCGCGCGGACGGGGAGCCCGCCCATGACCGAATTGAAACCGCACGCCGCACATTGGGGTGCGTTCACCGCCGTGGTGGAGAAGGGGCGGCTCACCGGCACGCGTCCGTTCCCCGGCGACCCCAATCCGCCGGCGCTCCTTGCCTCGATGCCCGATGCGGTGCACGCGCCCACGCGCATCGACCGGCCCTATGCGCGCGCCGGCTGGCTCGCCGGCGACCGGCGGGGCGGCACGCCGCGCGGTGGCGAGCGGTTCGTGCCGCTCGACTGGGACGAGGCGGTGCGGCTGGTGGCGGAGGAAGTCGCGCGCGTGCGCGAGGCGCACGGGCCTGCGAGCATCTTCGGCGGGAGCTACGGCTGGGCCTCCGCCGGACGCTTTCACCATGCGCGCAGCCAGCTCCATCGGCTGCTGGCCTCCGCCGGCGGCTTCACCGGGCAGGTCACGACCTATTCCTACGCCGCCGGACAGACGCTGCTGCCGCACATCGTCGGCAGCAACGCAATGATCGAGGGGCCGGTGGTGGAGTGGCGCGACATCGTGGCGCACGCGAAGCTGATGCTCTGCTTCGGCGGCCTGCTGCTGCGCAACGGGCAGATCACCGCCGGCGGCGCGGGCCGGCATGAGATGGCGTCCTGGATCGAGCGGGCCACGCGCGCGGGCGTGAAGCTTGTCAACATCTCGCCGGTACGCGGCGACATGCCGGATTTCGCGGGCGCCGAATGGCTGCCGATCCGCCCTGGCACCGACACGGCGCTGATGCTCGCGATGGCGCATGTGCTGATCAGCGAGGGGCGGGCCGACACGGTGTTCCTCGCACGCTGCACCGTGGGTTTCGCGCCGCTGCGCGCCTATGTGCTCGGCGAGACGGACGGCATTGCCAAGACGCCGGAATGGGCGGCGGTCGAAACCGGGATCGCGGCCGATCGGATTGCCGCCCTCGCGCGGGCGTGCGTGGCGCAGCCGACCATGCTGACTGCCTCCTGGTCGCTGCAGCGCGCCGAGCGCGGCGAGCAGCCGTTCTGGATGCTGGTGGCGCTGGCTGCGATGCTGGGGCAGATCGGGCGGCCGGGCTGCGGATTCTCGTTCGGGCACGGCAGCATGAACGGCATGGGCATGGCGCGCAGCGAGATCCCGTCGCTGAGCCTGCCGGCGCTGCCCAACCCGGCGCAGTCCTGGATTCCCGTCGCACGCATCACCGAACTGCTGGAGCGGCCCAGCGAAGAATACGACTACAACGGCCACCACCTGCGCTTTCCCGACACGCGCCTGATGTGGTGGGCCGGCGGCAATCCGCTGCACCATCACCAGGACCTGAACCGCCTGCTGCGCGCCTGGGCGCGCGTGGACACGGTGGTGGTGAGCGAGCCGTGGTGGAACAGCCTCGCGCGGCATGCCGACATCGTGCTGCCGGCGACGACCACGCTGGAGCGCAACGATATCGGCTCCGCGGCGCGCGACCGGTTCGTGCTGGCGATGCACCAGGCGGTGCCGAAGTTCGCGCAGGCGCGTGACGAGTTCGACTACATGGCCGACATCGCCGATGCGCTGGGCGTGCGCGACCGCTTCACGCAGCAGCGCGATGTGCCCGCGTGGCTGCGCGCGATCTATGGCCGCTGCCGCGACAACGCCGTGCGCATGGGCATCGACCTGCCGGATTTCGACACGTTCTGGGAGATGGGCGCGGTGGAGATCCCGCCGCCCGAGCGCGCCGCCGTGCCGTTCGAGGCGTTCGTGCGCAACCCGGCGGCAGCCCGGCTCAACACGCCCTCAGGCCGCATCGAGCTGTTTTCCGAGACGATCGCCGGGTTCGGCTATGACGACTGCCCCGGCCACCCGGTGTGGTTCGCCCCGCGCGAGTATCTCGGCGCGCGCCTGGCCGCCCGCTTCCGGCTGCATCTGCTCACCGGCCAGCCGGCCACACGGCTGCACAGCCAGCTCGATCAGGGGCGCGTGAGCCTCGCGAGCAAGGTGGGCGGCCGGGAGCCGATCCTGCTGCACCCCGACGATGCGGCGGCGCGCGGCGTGCGCGAAGGCGACATCGTGCGCGTGTTCAACGACCGCGGCGCCTGCCTCGCCGGCGTGCGGATCGAGGCCGGGCTGCTGCGCGGCGTGGCCGTGATGTCCACCGGCGCGTGGCTCGATCCGCTGGTGCCGGGCGAGCCGGGCAGCCTGTGCGTGCATGGCAACGTGAATGTGCTGACGCAGGATGTCGGCACGTCGCGGCTGGGGCAGGGGCCGAGCGCGCATTCCTGCCTCGTCGAGGTAGAACGCTGGCCGGGCGACGTGCCGGCGGTGACGGCGCACCGGGCGCCTGAGATCGGATAGCCGCGCCGTTCAACCGCCGGGAAGCTGCGCCGCCAGTCGCCGGGCCATGATCCAGCCCACAACCGCGCTCACCGGCGCCGCCGGCACCAGGAGCAGCCAGCCGACATTCGCGCCGGCGACGATCAGGTTCATGCCGATGCCGAGCATAAGGCCGCCGATCAGCCCGCCCGAGACGCCGGCGCCGATGCCGAGCATGAGGATGTCGCCACGCGTGATCATGGCCGCCCTGCTACGCAGGCGGGGCGGGTTTGACAAGGCCGCCGGCCGCGGCCTATAGGCGCCGCCCATTGCCGGGAACGTGGACAGGCTGCCGCCTGCGCCCGCCCGCGCGCGTCCTGCGCGGGCCTACCGGTGCAAGAAACCTGTGGAAAGGACCCGCGCGGCCCATGACCAAGCGCGTCGAAAGCAAATACAAGATCAACCGCCGCCTCGGCGTCAATCTATGGGGCCGGCCGAAATCGCCGCTGTCCAAGCGCGACTACGGCCCCGGCCAGCACGGCCAGCGCCGCAAGAGCAAGCCCACCGACTTCGGCGTGCAGCTCATGGCGAAGCAGAAGCTCAAGGGCTACTACGGCAACATCGGCGAGAAGCAGTTCCGCAAATACTATTTCGAGGCGGTGCGCCGGAAGGGCGACACGTCCGAGAACCTGATCGAGCTGCTGGAGCGCCGGCTGGACGCCGTTGTCTATCGCATGAAGTTCGCGATCACGCCGTTCGCGGCCCGGCAGTTCGTCAACCACGGCCACGTGCTGGTGAACGGCAAGCGCGTGAACATCCCGAGCTTCCAGGTGCGCGACAGCGACGTGGTCGAGGTGCGGGAGAAATCCAAGCAGCTTGCGGTCGTGCTCGACGCGGCGCAGAGCTCCGAGCGCGACGTGCCGGAATACCTCGAGGTCGACCATCGCGCGATGAAGGGCCGCTTCGCCCGGCCGCCGAAGCTGTCGGACGTGCCCTATCCGGTCCAGATGGAACCGAATCTGGTCGTCGAGTTCTACTCGCGGTAGCGCCCTGAACCCGGTCCTCGTCGAGCTCACCCGCGGCCCGCACGTCGAATCGCAACATCGCGGCGCGGTTGCGGTGCTCGACGCGGATGGCCGCGTGGTGTTCGCGGCGGGCGACATCGACACCGGCGTCTTCCCCCGTTCGGCGGTCAAAGCCTTGCAGGCGCTGGCGCTGGTGGAGAGCGGGGCGGCCGACCGACTCGCGCTGAGCGATGCCGAACTCGCGCTTGCCTGCGCCTCGCACGGCGGCGAGCCGGTGCATGTGGAGGTGGCCGCCGCGATGCTCGGCAAGGCGGGCCGCGAGGCCGCCTGCCTGGAATGCGGCGCGCACTGGCCGATGAACGAGGCGGCGGCGCGCGCGCTGGCGGCGCACGGGCGCATGCCCGGGCCGCTGCACAACAACTGCTCCGGCAAGCACGCGGGGTTCATCTGCCTCGCCGTGGATCGCGGCGAGGACCCGGCGGGCTATGTGCAGCCCTGCCACCCGACGATGCGCGCCGTCACCGCGCCGCTCGCCGAGATGACGGAGACCGCGCTGCACGAGGGCAACCGCGGCATCGACGGCTGCGGCATTCCGACCTACGCGATTCCGCTGCGCGCCCTGGCGCTCGCCTTCGCGCGGTTCGCGACCGGCCGGCACCTGTCGCCCGTGCGCGCGGCGGCCTGCGCGCGGCTGCGGGCGGCGGTCGCGGCGCATCCCTACATGGTCGGCGGCGCCGGGCGGTTCGACACGGAACTGATGGGCGAGCTCGGCCTGCGTGTGTTCGCGAAGGGCGGCGCGGAGGGTGTGCATGTCGTGGCCTTGCCCGAAGCCGGCCTCGGCATCGCGATCAAGTGCGACGACGGCGCGGGCCGTGCGGCCAATCCGCTGACTGCCGCGCTGACCGCGCGCTTCCTCGGCGGCAGCGTGCCCGCGCATCTGCTGCCGCAGCCGCTGCGCAACTGGACCGGCACCGAGACCGGCGCCGTCCGCCTCGCCGGGCCGGTCGCATGAGCGACACCGACGCCGAGATCGCGCGCCGCCGGACCTTCGCCATCATTTCCCACCCCGATGCCGGCAAGACCACGCTGACCGAGCATCTGCTGCGCGCGGGCGGCGCCATCCAGCTTGCCGGCAACGTGCGCGCCAAGGGCGAGCGGCGGCGCACGCGCTCCGACTGGATGTCGATCGAGCGCGAGCGCGGCATCTCGGTCGTCACCTCGGTGATGACGTTCGAGCATGCCGGCTGCGTGTTCAACCTGCTCGACACGCCGGGCCACGAGGATTTCTCCGAGGACACGTACCGCACGCTCACCGCCGTCGATGCCGCGGTGATGGTGATCGACGCCGCCAAGGGCATCGAGGCGCGCACGAAGAAGCTGTTCGAGATCTGCCGCCTGCGCGACATCCCGATCGTGACGTTCATCAACAAGATGGACCGCGAGAGCCGCGATCCCTTCGCGCTGCTCGACGAGATTTCGGAGACCCTGGCGCTCGACACCGCGCCGGTGACGTGGCCGGTGGGGCGCGCCGCCGAGTTCTGCGGCACCTACGATCTGCGCCGGCGCGAATATCGCCTCGTCGCGGAACTCGGCCAGTCCGACGTCCGCCTCGCCGCGGCAGCGGAGGAGATCGACCTCGCCCGCGCCGCGCTGCCCGAGTTCGATCCCGCGAGCTTCGCCGCCGGGCACCTGACGCCGGTGCTCTTCGGCAGTGCAATCAAGGGGATAGGGGTCACCGATCTATTGAATGAACTTGCCGTATTCGGCCCGCCGCCGCGCGCCCAGCGCGCCGACCGGCGGGTGGTGGCGGCAAACGAGCCGCACCTGACCGCGCTGGTGTTCAAGATCCAGGCGAACATGGACCCCAACCACCGCGACCGGATTGCCTTCGCGCGGGTCTGCTCCGGGCGGCTGGTGCGCGGCATGCGGCTGAAGCAGGTGCGCACGCAGAAGCTGATCCCGCTGCATGCGCCGCAGTTCTTCTTCGCCCGCGACCGCGCGATCGCTGACGAGGCATATGCAGGCGACGTGGTGGGCATTCCCAACCACGGCACGCTGCGCATCGGCGACACGCTGAGCGAGTCGGAGGATCTGAACTTCCTCGGCGTGCCGTATTTCGCGCCGGAAATCCTGCGCCGCGTGCGCCTGGACGATGCGATGCGCGCCAAGAAGCTGCGCCAGGCGCTGCAGGAACTCGCCGAGGAGGGCATCGTGCAGCTCTTCCGCCCGCAGGACGGTTCGCCGCCGCTGGTGGGCGTGGTGGGCACGCTGCAGCTCGACGTGCTGCAGGCGCGGCTGGCCGCCGAATACGGCGTCGCGATCGGCTATGAGACGCCACCGTTCCAGCTCGCCCGCTGGGTGTTCGGCGAGCGTGCGCCGCTGGCCGCGTTCATCGCCGCCAATCGCAGCGCGATCGCAGAGGACGTGGACGGCGACCCGGTGTTTCTCGCCACCTCCGCGTTCATGATGCGGCGCACCGTGGAACTGAATCCCGGCCTCAGCTTCCGCGACATTAAGGATTTCCGGGCGACCGCCGCTGCGGCATGATCATCCGGCCGCGATGCGCCGCGGCAGGGGAGCACGCAGATGGCCAGGATCGAATCCGTCCAGTCGGCATTCTACCAGATCCCGCTCGACACCGTGCTGAGCGACAGCACGCACGGGACGATCCCGCATTTCGAGCTGGTCACCGCGCGCCTGCGCGATGCCGACGGGGTGGAGGGGATCGGATACACCTACGCCGTGAATTCCGGCGCCGCGGCGTTTCACGCGCTGATCGCCGGCTATCTCGCCCCGGCGATCATGGGCGAGGATGCCGACCGGATCGAGCAGCTCTGGCAGCGCATGTGGTGGAAGCTGCACTATGGCGGCCGCGGCGGGCACGCGACCTCGGCCATCGCGGCGGTCGACATCGCGCTGTGGGACCTCAAGGCGCGGCGCGCGAAGCTGCCGCTATGGCGGCTGCTGGGCGGGTTCGATCCGCATGTGCCGTGCTACGCCGGGGGCATCGACCTCGACTTTTCGATCGAGGATCTGCTGAAGCAGGCCGACGGATTTCAGGCGGCCGGGTTCCGCGCGATGAAGATGAAGGTGGGCCGGCCGCACCTGCGGCAGGACGTCGCGCGGGTCGAGCGCATGCGCGCGCATCTGGGCGAGGATTTCCCGCTGATGGTCGATGCGAACATGCGCTGGACGGTGGACGAGGCGGTGCGCGCCTGCCGCGCGCTCGCGCCGTGCAACCTCGTCTGGATCGAGGAGCCCACGATTCCCGACGACGTGGAGGGCCATGTGCGCATCGTGCGCGAGGGCGGTGCGCCGATCGCGACCGGCGAGAACCTGCATACGCTCTATGAGTTTCGCGCGATGATGGCGGCCGGCGGCGTCACCTATCCCGAGCCGGACGTGACCAATTGCGGCGGCATCACGATCTTCCGCAAGATCGCGGCACTGGCCGAGGCGCACAACCTGCCGCTGACCTCGCACGGTGCGCACGATCTGACCGTGCACCTGCTGGCGGCGGCGCCGAACCGCAGCTACCTGGAAGTGCACGGCTTCCCGATCAACCGCTACGTGGCGGAGCCGCTGCGGATCGAGAACGGGCTCGCGGTCGCGCCGGAGCGGCCGGGGCACGGGATTGCGTTCGACTGGGCCGGGCTGGAGCAGCACCGGATCACCTGATCGCCCGGCTCCTGATCATCGAGCCTCGCACCGCGTGACACGCGCCGGAATCCTGCCTAGCATCTCAGGCGGGAGGAGTTGCCGCATGTCCGCACGCACCACCGTCAGCCATGCCTCCGGCAGCCATTTCGACGAGGGGCTGCGCGCGTTCTTCGCCTATCGCGATCTCGGCATCCGCGGCGCGAGCGGCGGGGCGATCGGCGCGCATGTGATCCGCGCGGTGCCGGGCTCGGGCGCGAAGCCCGACTGGCACACCCACGACCTGGCGTTTCAGATGGTGTATGTGCTGCGCGGCTGGGTGGAGTTCGAGTACGCCGATATCGGCGCGGTGCGGCTGCAGGCCGGCGATTCGGTCTACCAACCGCCCCGCGTACGGCATCGCGAGCTTGCGCACAGCGATGACCTGGAAATGCTCGAGATCACGGCGCCTGCCGAGTTCGCGACGGCGCCGGCGTGAGTGGCCGCGCGGCGGCACCACTGCTCGCGGCGCTGTTCTACTATGTCTGCGCCGACGGCAGCACCTTCACGGCGCAATTCGAGCCGAAGGCCGACCTGATGCTGGTGGAGCGCGGCGGGGTCGCGCACACGCTGGCGCACCAGATGTCGGCGGACGGAGCGCGCTATGCGGATAAGCGGCTGGAAGTCTGGGGCAAGGGCCGGGGCGCCCGGGTCACCGATCTGACCACGGGCGCCGCCGTGCAGTGCGAGGAACGCTGACCGTGCCGCCTGCCCGGATCAGGCCGTCGCGGCGGCGTGCGGGATGCCCTTCTCAGCGAGCAGCGTCGCCAGCTCGCCCGACTGGAACATCTCGGTCACGATGTCGCAGCCGCCGATGAACTCGCCCATGACATAGAGCTGCGGGATCGTCGGCCAGTTGGAGAACTGCTTCACGCCGTCGCGCAGGTCCGCGTCTTCCAGGACATTCGCGGTTTGGAACGGCACTTCCATGTGGGTCAGGATCTGCACCACGCGCGCGGAGAAGCCGCACTGCGGGAACATTGCGTTGCCCTTCATGTAGAGCATCACCGGATTTTCGGTGATTTCGGCCTGGATACGCTCGAAGACGGGGTTGCTCATCGGGTCAGGGTCCTTGCTCGGGGGCCGAGGTTTGCAGGGCCAGCGCATGCAGCTCCCCGCCCATCCGCCCGCGCAGGGCGGCGAAGACGATCTGGTGCTGCTGCACGCGGGACTTGCCGCGGAACGCCTCGCTCACCACGCTCGCCGCATAGTGGTCGCCGTCGCCGGCGAGGTCCTCCACGGTCACGCGCGCATCGGGCAGCGCCGCCTTGATCAGCGCCTCGATCTCGCTCGCGGCCATGGGCATGCGGAACTCCTAGGTCTCGCCGGCCGCCATCCAGGCCGGCAGGAAACGCGCGTGGGCTTGGCGCAACTCGGTCACGGATATTGTCTCGCCCCCCGGGAGAGTCAAACCCGCTCCGCCGCTGGTGCCCAGCAGGCGGGCGGGCACCCCTGCGGCCGCGGCGGCGGCGAGCAGGGCAGGGGCGTCGGCGACTGCGAGCACGTAGCGGCCCTGGTCCTCGCCGAACCAGAAGGCGACCGGCGGCACCTCGTCGGGCCCCGCGCGCAGCCGGGCGCCGACATCGCCGGTGAGCGCCATTTCGGCGACGGCGACCAGCAGCCCGCCATCCGCCACGTCGTGGCAGGCGGCGACCGCGCCGGCCAGGATGCGGGCGCGGACGAAATCGCCGGTGCGCCGTTCCGCGGCGAGGTCGACCGGCGGCGGCGGCCCGGCCTCGTGGCCGGCGATCTCGCGGAGCCAGAGCGACTGGCCGAGATGGCCGGCGGTCGCGCCGAGCAGCACCAGGTCGAGCCCCGGGCGCAGCGCGATCCCCACCGCCTGCGCCGCATCGTCGAGCACGCCGAGCCCGCCGATCGCGGGCGTGGGCAGGATCGCGCGGCCCTCCGTCTCATTGTAGAGGCTCACATTGCCGCTCACGACCGGGAAGTCGAGTGCCCGGCAGGCCGCCGCCATGCCGCGGATGGCGGCCGCGAACTGGCCCATGACCGCCGGCTTCTCGGGATTGCCGAAATTGAGGTTGTCGGTGATCGCGAGCGGCCGGGCGCCCACGGCCGTCAGGTTGCGCCAGGCCTCTGCCACCGCCTGGGCGCCGCCCGCCTCGGCGTCGGCGGCGCAGTAGCGGGGCGTGCAGTCGGTGGTGAGCGCCAGCGCGCGGGCATGGCCCTCGATGCGCACCACGGCGGCATCGGCGGCCCCCGGGCGCTTCACCGTCTGCCCGCCCACGGTCGCGTCGTACTGGTCGTAGATCCAGGCGCGCGAGCAGAGATCGGGGCAGGCGAGCAGGCGGCGCAGCGCCGCCCCCAGCCCCGCCGGGTCCGCGACCGCGCCGAGCGGCGGCGGGGCGGGCGTGGGCGCGGTGGGGCGGCGATACAGCGGCGCCTGCTCGGCGAGCGGGGCGAGCGCGATGTCGGCCTCCACGCGCCCCTGGTGGCGCACGACGATGCGGCCGGTGTCGGTGAGCCGGCCGATCACCGAGAAATCCAGCTCCCACTTGGCGAAGATCGCGCGCGCCACCGCCTCGCGCTCCGGGCGCAGCACGATCAGCATGCGCTCCTGGCTCTCCGACAGCATCATCTCGTAGGCGGTCATACCCGCCTCGCGCTGCGGCACCGCGTCGAGATCGAGCGCAATGCCCACGCCGCCCTTGCCGGCCATCTCGACGGAGGAGCTGGTGAGGCCGGCCGCCCCCATGTCCTGGATTGCCACGATCGCGTCGGTGGCCATGAGTTCCAGGCACGCCTCGATCAGCAGCTTCTCGGTGAACGGGTCGCCGACCTGCACCGTCGGCCGCTTCTCCTCGGAATCCTGGCCGAACTCCGCGCTTGCCATGGTGGCACCGTGGATGCCGTCGCGACCGGTTTTCGAGCCGACATAGACCACCGGATTGCCGACGCCGGCGGCGGCGGAGAGGAAGATGCGGTCCTTCGGCGCGATGCCGACGGTCATCGCGTTGACCAGCGGGTTACCGTTGAAGGCAGGGTGAAAATTCACCTCGCCGCCGACCGTCGGCACGCCCACGCAGTTGCCGTAGCCGCCGATGCCGCGTACCACGCCGTCGACCACCGCGCGCGTGCGCGGATGCTGCGGATCGCCGAAGCGCAGCGCGTTGAGGTTGGCCACCGGGCGCGCGCCCATCGTGAACACGTCGCGCAGGATGCCGCCGACGCCGGTCGCCGCACCCTGATAGGGCTCGATGAAGCTCGGGTGGTTGTGGCTCTCCATCTTGAACACGGCGGCCAGCCCGTCGCCGATGTCCACCACGCCCGCGTTCTCGCCCGGCCCATGGATCACCCACGGCGCCTCTGTCGGCAGTTCCTTCAGCCAGATGCGGGAGGATTTGTAGGAGCAGTGCTCCGACCACATGACGGAGAAGATGCCGAGCTCGGTCAGCGTCGGCGTGCGGCCCTGGATCGCCAGCACGCGCGCATATTCCTCGTCGTTCAGCCCGAAGCTGCGGGCGAGCGCCGCATCGACCGTGCTCACGCGACGCGCGCCTCCGCCAACCCGTCGAACAGTGGCCGCCCATCCTCGCCGCCGAGCAGCGGATCGACCAGATCCTCGGGATGCGGCATCAGGCCAAGGATGCGCAGGTCGGGCGAGAGGATGCCGGCGATGTTGCGCGCGCTGCCATTGGGGTTCGCCGCTGCCGTGGACTCGCCCTGCGGCGTCGCGTAGCGCAGCGCCACGAGCCCCTCGCCCTCCAGCCGGTCCAGCGTCGCGGCGTCGGCGAAGTAGTTGCCGTCGCCGTGGGCCAGCGGGGCGCGGAACACCTGGCCGCGCTGGTAGCGGTGCGTGAACACGGTGTCGGCACGCTCGACGCGCAGATGGCAGTCCATGGCGAGGAAGCGCAGCGAGGCGTTGCGCAGCAGGGCGCCCGGCAGCATGCCGGCCTCGGTCAGAATCTGGAACCCGTTGCATACGCCGAGCACGTAGCCGCCGCGCGCCGCATGCGCGCGCACCGCCGCCATGACCGGCGAATGTGCCGCCATCGCGCCGCAGCGCAGATAGTCGCCGTAGCTGAAGCCGCCCGGGATCACGATCAGGTCGAGCCCGCCCAGGTCCTCCTCGCGATGCCAGATCATGCGCGGCTTGCGCCCGAGGCTGCGTTCGAGCGCGATCGCCATGTCGCGCTCGCGGTTGATGCCGGGGAAGATGATGATGCCGGCCTTCATTGTGCCGCTTCCCCGGCGCGGCAGGGATAGGATTGCATCAGCGCCTCCACCACCAGCGCGCTCGCGCTCTGCCCGTCGCGAGCCGCGGCCTGCCGCAGATGCGTCACCGCGACGTCGCGCAGGGTGCCGCGGGTGATGCCGGCGGGCAGGCAGACCACCGGCGGCACGGCGAAGCGGGTGCCAAGCACGGGCTGGAACGCGCCCAGGGCATCCGCGATGCCGGTGATGTAGCCGAGGCAGTCGGCGGTTTCGAACAGGTTGCGGGAGTCGCAGGCGGCGAGGAGCTGCCGGCCGGTGAAGAAACTGCCGGCGGGCGTGGCGGCGAGGATCGCGCCGGCGAGCAGGGCAGGGGGTGCGGCGATCATTCCACCGCGATCTCGAAGCGTTCGATGACGGTGTTGGCGAGCAGCTTCCGCGCCATCTCCTCCGCCTGCGCGCGGGCGCGCGCGGGGTCGGTCTCGGTGAGGTCGAGCTCGATGCGCTTGCCCGCCCGCACTTCGCCCACGTTGTCGAAGCCGAGATGCTGCAGCGCCTGCCCGATCGCCTTGCCCTGCGGATCGAGCACGCCGGGCTTCAGCATGACGGTGACGACGGCTTTCATGCGGATGTCAGCGCACCGGAAGCCGTCTCCCGTTCATGCGGCAAAGGGTTGGGTGCGGGGTGGCGACCATCGGAGGCGAGGTCGCGCGCCGCACGCTTCCCCGGGCCCTCTTCGGGGAACAGGAAAGGGAGCAATCCTCGCCGCATCACTGCATCGTCTCCGGCCCCTTCAGGTCGCGCATGCCGGCTTCCGGCAGAATGCCCAGCCGCTTGGCCACTTCCTGATACGCCTCCTCGACCTTGCCGAGGTCGCGGCGGAAGCGGTCCTTGTCCATCTTCTCGTTGGTCTTCGCGTCCCACAGCCGGCAGTTGTCGGGGCTGATCTCGTCGGCAAGAACGATCCGCATGTCGTCGTTCTCCCACAGCCGGCCGAATTCCAGCTTGAAGTCGACCAGGGTGATGCCGACGCCCAGGAACAGGCCGGTGAGAAAGTCATTGATGCGCAGGCTCAGCGCGATGATGTCGTCCATGTCCTGCGTGTTCGCCCAGCCGAACGCGGTGACGTGCTCCTCCGAGACCATCGGGTCGTTGAGCTGGTCGTTCTTGTAGTAATACTCGATGATGCTGCGCGGCAGCCGGGTGCCCTCCGCGATGCCGAGGCGCGTGGACAGGCTGCCGGCGGCGACGTTGCGCACCACGACCTCGATCGGGATGATCTCGACCTCGCGGATGAGCTGCTCGCGCATGTTGAGCCGGCGGACGAAATGCGTGGGCACGCCGATCTCGCCCAGCCGCATCATCAGGTACTCGCTGATCCGGTTGTTCAGCACGCCCTTGCCGGTGATCACGCCCTTCTTCTGCGCGTTGAACGCGGTTGCATCGTCCTTGAAATACTGCACGAGCGTGCCGGGTTCCGGACCCTCGAACAGGATCTTCGCTTTGCCTTCGTAGAGCTGGCGGCGGC
>JAFKFJ010000039.1 GCA_017307335.1 Alphaproteobacteria bacterium
GCGCGGCGGCACCGAGCCGACCGTGACCGATGCCAAGCTGCTCACCGGCGTGCTCGACCCGGAGCGGTTCGCCGGCGGGCAGTTCCGGCTGGACGTGGATCGCGCCGCCGCGGCTTTCGCCCCGCTCGCCCGCCATCTCGGCCTGCCGCCGGTGGCGGCGGCCGATGCGGTGATCCGGCTCGCCGAGGCGGGCATGATCAATGTCCTGAAACTGCTGACGGTGCAGCGCGGGCACGACCCGCGCGACCTCACGCTGCTCGCGGCGGGCGGCGGCGGGCCGATGCACGCGGCGGTGCTGGGGCGCGAGCTGGGCGTGCGGCGCGTGGTGGTGCCGCGCTACGCGGGGCTGTTCTCGGCCTGGGGCATGCTGGCGGCGCGCCCGCGGCTCGATCTGCGGCGCACGCAGTTCGCGCCGGTCGGCGCCGACACGCCCGCGCTGGTCGCACGGGTGTTCGCCGAGCTGCGTGCCGAGGCGACGGCCTATTTCGCGACCGACGCCGCGGCGCTGCACTTCGCCGCCGCCATCGACATGCGCTACGCGGGGCAGGAGCACACGGTCGCGGTTGCCACCGCGCCGGAGATCGCGAGCGCCGACGACGTGCTCGCGGCCTTTCACGCGGCGCATGAGCAGGCCTACACCTTCCGCCTGCCGGACACGCCGGCCGAGATGGTGACGTTCCACCTGACCGCCGAGCGGGACGCGCCGCAGGTCACGCTGCCGGAACTCCCAGTAGCGGGCACCGTTGCGGCCGCACGGCTCGGCGAGCGGCCGGTGTATTTCGGCGAACGCGGCGAAAGCCTCGTCACGCCGCTGTTCGACCGCGCGGCGCTGCCGGCGGGCGCCCGCCTGCAGGGCCCGGTGCTGGTGCAGGAGCCGACCGCGACGACGCTCGTGCTGCCGGGGCAGGCGCTCTCGGTGGAGCGCCACGGGCTTCTCGTCATCGAAGAGACCGGCTGAGGCCCGCTCGCCCGCTACAGCCCCGCGAACAGCGCGGTCGAAAGATACCGCTCGGCGAACGAGGGCGCGATCGCGACGATCAGCTTGCCGGCGTTCGCCTCCTCCCGCGCCAAGCCCATCGCCGCGTGCACCGCGGCGCCGGAGGAGATGCCGACCGGCAGTCCCTCCGTCGCGGCGCAGCGCCGGGCCACGGCCAGCGCGTCGCGCTCCGAGACGCGGATCACGCCGTCCATCAGGTCGAGGTCGAGGATAGAGGGCTGAAAGCCGGGGCCGATGCCCTGGATGCCGTGCGGTCCCGGCTCGTCGCCGGACAGCACCGCGCTCTCCGCCGGTTCCACCAGGAAGCAGCGCAGGCCCGGCTTGCGCGGCTTCAGCGCCCGCGCGATCCCGGTCATCGTCCCGCCGGTGCCGGCGCCGCCGACGACGATGTCCACTGCCCCGTCGCTGTCGGTCCAGATCTCCTCGGCGGTGGTGGCGGCGTGCACGTCGGGGTTGGCCGGGTTGTCGAACTGCCGCGGCATCCAGGCGCCGGGCGTCGCCGCCAGGATCGCCTCGGCGCGGGCGATCGCGCCGGCCATGCCCTGCCGCGCGGGTGTGAGCTCCACATCCGCCCCCATCAGCCGCAGCATCTTGCGCCGCTCGATCGAGGCGCCCTCGGGCATGGTCACGACCAGCCGGTAGCCCTTCGCCGCCGCCACGAACGCGAGTGCGATGCCGGTGTTGCCGGATGTGGGCTCGACCAGCACCGAGCGGCCGGGATGGATCAGCCCTTCCGCCTCCGCACGCTCGACCATTGCGAGCCCGATGCGGTCCTTTACCGAGCCCAACGGGTTGAAGAATTCGAGCTTCAGCGCGACGTCGGCGCCCAGCCCCTCCGCGGCGCCCAGGCGGGCCAGCCGGACCAGGGGGGTACCGCCCACGACCTCCAACACGCTGCCGTAGATTCGCCCGCGCGCCGGCCGGGTTGCTGCGGCCCCGGTCGCAGGATCGGAGGGTGTCACGTCAGAAGCAGTTCGCATCTGAACGTCCTACCACACTCGGGGATAGTAGTTTCACCTTTCCGCAAATCTCTGGCATTGTCGCCGACCCATGCTGATTCGCCGTGACCGTGCGATGGTTGCCGTCTCCGTCATGCTCGACGTGGCCTTCCACGGCGGGCGGGCGGCGACCGTGAACGCCGCCGACATCGCCGAACGGCTCGGTCTCGCGCGCCGGGGCATGGAGCCGCTGCTGCAATCGCTCTCCCGCGCAGGGCTGCTGGAGAGCGTGCGCGGGCCGCGCGGGGGATACCGGCTCGGGCGGCCGCGGCGCGACATCCGGCTCGACGAGATTGTCGCCGTGGCGACCGCGGAGGAGCCGGAGGCGGCCGACGGCCCGGCCGGGCGGCTTCAGGAACTGGTCGTGGACCGGCTGTGGAACGAGCTCGAGGAAACCGCGCGCCGGCAGCTCGCGAACCTGACGCTGGACGAGCTCGTGCGCCGGGCCACGGCCGCCGGCCTGCGCCGCCCCGCCGCCGAGCCGATCACCTTCGCGATCTGAAGCACGGCCCTGCCGACCATTCGGGCGAGGAATGAGTCGCGCGCCGCCGTCGCGTCGCGCTAAGCCCCGGCTGACGCGCGGCGGGGACAGGGGCGGGGAGACAGGGGCGGGTATGGACGCGCGCGGCGCTGAGGCGGGGTCGCTGGCCGGCGGCCTGGT
>JAFKFJ010000040.1 GCA_017307335.1 Alphaproteobacteria bacterium
TTGTAACATCGACGCAAGCCTGACCTCCTGCCGACGGCCAAAATGCTGCGCTGCATCAAGCAGAAACGCGACGCGCCCCTGGATTCGTGCGGGGTCCAGATGCCCGGGTGGCGACACGGGCCACGGAATTGTTGCATCGCACGCGCGCCGGTGCTTGAACTCCCGTGGAATTGCGGGCGCAACATTGTCGTGACAAGTCTTCACTGGCTGCCGGAAGTGAAGGACTGGCGCGAGCGGCTCCGGGCGCTGTCCGCCGATTCGGAGCGGGCGTGGACGAATGCAGTCGGACTTGCCAATGCGCGGCTCGACTTCGTCCGAACGAACGGGCTCGATGAGGCGCTGCGGCGCACAATCGGTGCCGATCCGCCGGGCGGCCTTGCCGCCAGGCCCGTGCGGCTCGCCATCCTCGGCTCCTCCACTTTTGCGCATCTGCACCCGAGCCTCCGCATCGCCGGCGTCCGGCGCAACATGCACGTCACTGTCTACGAAAACGACTACGGCCAGTACTGGCAGGAACTGTTCGATGTGGGCTCGGCGCTGCATGCGTTCAAGCCGACCGTGGTGCTGCTGGCGCTGGATGCGCAGCATCTGGCCGCCGGCGTCTCGGCGGCGATGGATGCCGACGCGGTGGCGGCGGAGCTGCAGGACGTCACCGAGCGCGTGCGCGCCTGCTGGCAGATGATCCGTGACGCCTTCGGCTGCCAGATCCTGTTTCAGATGCCGCTGCCGGTGCATCCGCCGCTGCTCGGGGCCAACGAGCATCGGCTGCCGGGCTCGCATGCGGCCTTCATCGCCCGATTGGGCGAGGCGCTGCGCCCGATGGCCGACGCGGCGGGCGTGGACCTGCTGGCGCTTGACGCGCGCGCGGCGCTGGACGGACTGGCGGCGTGGCATGATCCGGCGCTGTGGCACCGCGCGAAGCAGGAGGTTTCGCCGGCGGCGGCGCCGATGTACGGCGAGCTCGTGCTGCGCCTGATCGCGGCGCGGCTCGGGCGGTCGGCGAAGTGCCTCGTGCTCGATCTCGACAACACGCTCTGGGGCGGCGTGATCGGCGATGACGGGCTCGATGGCATCGTGCTCGGGCAGGGCAGCGCGCTCGGCGAAGCGTACGCGGCATTTCAGGCCTATGCGCGCGAGCTCGCGCGGCGCGGCGTGATCCTCGCGGTCTGCTCGAAGAACGATGAGGCGGTGGCGCTGGAGGCGTTCGAGCGGCATCCGGAGATGGTGCTGCGGCGCGCCGACATCGCCAGCTTCGTCGCCAACTGGAGCGACAAGGCGGGCAACATCCGCGCCATCGCGCAGGAACTGAACATCGGCCTCGATGCGCTGGTATTCATCGACGACAACCCGTTCGAGCGAACGCTGGTGCGCCAGGAACTGCCCATGGTGGCGGTGCCCGAAGTCACCGACGATCCCGCCGGCTTCGCGCGCACGCTCGCCGATGCCGGGTATTTCGAGACGCTGTGGGTCACCGACGACGACCGCGCGCGTACCGTGCAGTATCAGGGCAACCGCGCGCGCGAGGCGCTGCGCACGAGTGCCACCGATCTTCCCACCTACCTGCGCGGGCTGGAGATGCAGCTGCGCTGGCGGCGCTTCGATGCGACCGGCCTGCAACGCGTCGTGCAGCTCATCAACAAGACCAACCAGTTCAACCTCACCACGCGCCGCTACACCGAGGCCGAGGTGCAGGACCTCATGCAGGACCCGCGCGCGTTCGGCCTGCAATTGCGCCTGATCGACCGCTTCGGCGACAACGGGATCATCGCCATCCTGATCGGCCGGCTGGGCGCGGACGGCGACCTCGCGATCGACACCTGGCTGATGAGCTGCCGGGTGCTCGGCCGGCAGGTCGAGCCCGCGAGCCTCAACCTGATCGCCGCCGAGGCGCGGCGGCTGGGTGCGGCGCGCCTGGTGGGCGCGTACGTGCCGACCGCGAAGAACGGGATGGTCAAGGACCACTACGCCAAGCTCGGCTTCACCGAGATTGCGCGCGCGGCGGACGGGGCGAGCAAGTCGGTGCTCGACCTCGCCGCGTTCGCGCCGATCGAGACATTCATCGACGTTGCGGAGGGCTGATGACGGAGGCCGAGATCTACCCCGTTCTGAACGAGATCTTTCGCGACGTGTTCATGCGTGACGTGCCGCTGCGCGCGGAGCTGACGGCGAAGGATGTCGAAGGCTGGGATTCCTTCAAGCAGATCGAGATCATCGTCGCTCTCGAAGAACGCTATGACGTCAAGTTCCATACCCGCGAGCTCGACAGCCTCCGCAGTGTCGGCGACCTGGTGACGGTGCTCGCGGCGAAACTCTGAGCGGTGGCCTCGGGATGGACGAGATCTCGCCCGCTCTGTCGCCGCTGCCGGTCGCGGAGGACGAGGATGTCCGCCTCGATCTCGAATACCCGCTGCCCGGCGCGCGGCTCCTGCATGGGGCGGCGCTGGCGGGGTTCGGCTGGGTGTTGGCGGGCGCGCGCATCCGCGCGGTGCGCGTGGAGTGCGACGGCGTCGTGCTGGGGCGCGCGGAGATCGGCTTCGACCGGCCCGACCTTGCCCGGCTGACCCGATCCTTTCCCGGCGCGCGGCCGGGCTTCCGCTTCACCTGCCGCCTGCCGGAGCGTGTGACCGGGGCGGTCGATC
>JAFKFJ010000284.1 GCA_017307335.1 Alphaproteobacteria bacterium
CACCGCCGGCGGCTCGGCCGGCACGCGGATGCGCGTCAGGCCGTGGTCGCGCCCGATGCGCAGCATCAGCCGCCCGACGGTCGGGTGCAGGTGCATGTGCTTGTGCGCGTCGGCGTGGTCGAGCGGCAAGCCGGTGGCGGCGAAGGCGGCGAACTGGGCGGCGATCTCGGCCGCGAGCTGGCGGCGCGCCGATGGGACGAAGGCGTAGCGCAGGCCGAGCCGCAGTGCGTCGGAGGGAAACCAGCCGCGCGCGTCCACCAGCGCGGGGATCTCGGCCGGCGGCAGCACCGCCCTGCCCTCGATCGCGACCAGATGCAGCCCGACGCGCAGGCCCGGCAGGCGCCGCGCGCGGCGCACCGCGTCCGCCGCCGCGTCGCCGGCCACCATCAGGCTGGCATGGGTCAGCGCGCCGTCGCGGTGCGCGCGCTCGATGCCTTCGTTCACCGCCTCCGACAGGCCGAAATCGTCGGCGGTGAGGACGACGCGGCGGGCGCCGCCGTTCAAGCCGCCTTCTGCCGCTCGCGCAGGAACTGGAAGAACTCGATGCCCTCGCGCAGCCGGCGTTTCATCATCTGCGGGCTGCGCACCATCTCGCCCACGATCGACGCGATCTTCGGCGCGCGGAAATAGAAGCGCCGGTAGAAGGTCTCCACGGAATCGAAGATCTCCGTGTGCGACAGGTGCGGATAGTGCAGCGGCGCGATCTGGATGCCATGGTCGTCCACCAGTTCCGCATGCGCGGCGTCCAGCCAGCCGTTCTCTACCGCCTGGCGGTGCAGGAACGTGCCCGGGTAGGGCGCGGCCAGCGATACCTGCAGCGTGTGCGGGTTGACCTCCACCGCGAAGCGGATCGTCTCCTCGATCGTCTCGCGCGTCTCGCCCGGCAGGCCGAGGATGAACGTGCCGTGGATTTTTATGCCGAGGTCGTGGCAGTCCTGGGTAAAGCGCCTCGCGACCTCGATGCGCATGCCCTTCTTGATGTTGTGCAGGATCTGCTGGTTGCCGCTCTCGTAGCCCACCAGCAGCAGCCTGAGCCCGTTGTCGCGCAGCACCTTGAGCGTCTCGCGCGGCACGTTGGCCTTGGCGTTGCAGCTCCAGGTCACGCCGAGCCTGCCCAGCGCGCGCGCGATCGCCTCGGCGCGCGGCAGGTTGTCGGTGAACGTGTCGTCGTCGAAGAAGATTTCCCGGACCTGCGGGAAGTAGGATTTCGCCAGCCGGATCTCCTCGGCGACGTGCTCGGGCGAGCGCACGCGGTAGCGGTGTCCGCCGACGGTCTGCGGCCACAGGCAGAAGGTGCAGCGACTCTTGCAGCCACGGCCGGTGTAGAGCGACACGTACGGGTGCAGCAGGTAGCCGATGAAATAGTCCTCGATGCGCAGGTCGCGGCGATAGACCTCGGTCACGAACGGCAGGCTGTCCATGTCCTCGATCATCGCGCGGTCGCGGTTGTGCACGATCGCGCCGTCCGCGCCGCGATGGCTGATGCCGTCGATGGCGGCGAGGTCGCGCCCCTCGGCCACGTCGCGGATCGTGAAGTCGAACTCGTTGCGCGCCACGAAGTCGATCGCGGGCGCCTGCTTCAGGCTCTCCTCGGGCTGCACCGCCACCTTGGCGCCGACGAAGCCGATGCGCAGCGCGGGGTTCGCGTCCTTCAGCGCCTGCGCCACGCGGGCATCGGCGGCGAAGGATGGGGCCGAGGTGTGGATCACGCACAGCTCATAGTTGCGTGCCTGCGCCACCACGGTGTCGAGGCCGATGCGCGCGGGCGGCGCGTCGATCAGCTTGCTGCCGGGCACCAGCGCCGCCGGCTGGGCGAGCCAGGTCGGGTACCAGAAGCTGCGGATCTCCCGCCGTGCCTGATAGCGCGAGCCGGCGCCGCCATCGAACCCGTCGAAGGAGGGCGGTTGCAGAAACAGCGTCTTCATCATGCCCGTTCGGTCTCCAGCGACTCCGCACGCATCGTCCGTCCCCGCCACGTCACCCGGCTGCCGGCGAAGCTCGCCAGCAGCACCGCCACCGACATGAGGTCGCGCAGCGGCAGAAGCCAGAGGACGCCCACGGAGGCAAGGCCCAGCGCCCGGTCGATCCCCCGCGCCGCCGCCGCCCGCACTGCCCAGGCGAGCGCCGCGAGCCCGACCGCCCACGCCGCGCCCCCCGAAAGGGCCAGCGCGGCCAGCGCCCAGGCAAGCGGGTATTGCACGGCGGAGGCGGCGAAAGCCAGCGGGGCCAGCGCCCGGATGGTCCGTCCCCAGCGCAGTTCATGCCGCCACAGCGCCGAGAGTCGCGATTCGGGCACAGTGGTGGCGGGAACCGTCGTCGCGAGCCGCACGCCGAGCCCGAGTGCGCGGACCTTGTGGCCGAGCAGGTGGTCGTCGGCCAGGTGCTCGCTCAGCGCGGCGAACCCGCCGATCGCCTCCAGCGTTCCACGCCGCAGTGCCAGGGTGGCGCCGAGCGCGTCCTGCCGCCCGAGCGCGCGGGCCAGCAGCGCGCCCGGCAGGAACCCGTGGGTGATGGCGCTGGCGCCCAGCCGGGCCGCGCGGCTGCGATCAGCCGGCCGGCCGGTGTAGAGCGTCGTCGCGAGCCCCGTGCCCGGCTGCTCCAGCGCCGCGGCGATCCGGGCGAGATAGTCGGGGGCCGCATGCACGTCGCTGTCGGCGATCACCAGCACGTCGTGCCGGGCCGCTGGCAGCATGTTGGCGAGGTTGGCGACCTTGCGGTTCGCGCCCTGCGCCGTGTCGTCCACCACCACCGCCACGTCCTGCGCGGCGAAGCGGGCGCGCACGCCCTCGGCCACCATCCGCGCCGGATCGGCCGGGTCCTGCACGCCGAACACGACCTGGAACAGCGGGTAGTCCTGGGCGCAGGCGCTGCTCAGCGCCGCTTCGAGCAGCGGTTCGGGCCCGTAGAGGGGGCGCAGGACCGTGATTCCCGGGCGGGCGTGCGGCACGGCGGGCGGCGCGCCGCGGAAACGGCGGACCAGCCACCATCCGGCCAGCGACTCCACGGCCCCCACGGCGCAGAGCAGGCCAGCGAGGGCCGCCAGCAACGCCATCGGGTCAGGACTTCTCGCCCGCCTCCAGCTTCGTCGTCTTCGCCTCCAGCGAGGCGATCAGCGGCGCCGGATCGCCCGCCGCGATCAGCGAGCGGAAATCGGACCGCTGCACCGCCACCCGGCTGATTGTCCCGTCCAGCAGCACGTCGGTCGCCCGCCAGCCGCCGTTGACTTGCCGCATCACGTAGTCGATCCGCCGCGGATCGCCGTTTTTCGGCAGAATCTCGGTCGAGACCACCTGCTCGGCGCCGATGGCGCGGGTCTGCGGCAGGATTTCGAGGCGCTGGCCGTCGTAGCTGTCGAAGTTCGCGACGTAGCTCGCGACGATATAGCGGGTGAACACGTCCAGCAGCCGTGCCTGCTGCGCCGCCGGGATCGAGGGCCAGCGCGGGCCGATCGAGGTGGCCAGGATCTGGTTCAGGTCGAAGGTGCGCTCGATCACGGGCGTGAGGGTCCGCGCCCGCTCGGCGAAGGGGCTCACGCGGCCGGTGCGCATGATCCGCAGCAGCGCGTCGTTGAGGGCCGCGATCGGCGCCGCGGGCCCGCCCTCCTGCGCCGCGACCCCCCGCGCGACGATCGCGCCGATCAGCGCCAGCAGCGCCCGCCGCCTCATTGCCGGCGGCTGACCGCGTAGTGCGCGAGCGCGCGCAGGAGGTGCGCCCGTTCGCCGAACCCGTCGAGATGCGCCGCGGCCTGGGTGGCCAGCGCCTGCGCCTGGGCCCGTGCCCGCTCCTCGCCCAGCACGCCCACCAGCGTCGCCTTTCCGGCGGCGGCGTCCTTGCCGGCGGTCTTGCCGGTCTCCGCCGTTGTGCCGGTGGCATCCAGCAGGTCGTCGGCGATCTGGAACGCGGCGCCGAAATCGCGCCCGTAAGCGGCGAGCAGCAGCCGCTGGGGCGCCGGGGCACGGCCCAGGATGGCGCCGGCCTCGGCGCTGAACTGCAGCAGCCGCCCGGTCTTCAGCGCCTGCAGGCGGACGATCTGGTCCACCGTCAGCACCGCGCCCTCTGCCAGCATGTCGATCATCTGCCCGCCCGCCATGCCCCGGGCGCCCGATGCGTGCCCGAGCGCCGCAACCAGTTCGCACCTGGCCTCGGGATTGGAGTGCGTGTCCGGTTCGGCAAGCACCTCGAACGCGCGGGCCTGCAATGCGTCCCCGGCGAGGATCGCGGTTGGCTCGTCGAAAGCGCGGTGCGTGCTCGGCTTGCCGCGGCGCAGGTCGTCGTCGTCCATCGCGGGCAGGTCGTCGTGCACGAGGCTGTACGCGTGCAGCATCTCCACCGCGGCGGCGACGCGCGCGGCACAGCGGCGGTCGACGCGGAACAGCGCGGCGCTCTCGACGACCAGGAAGGCCCGGAGCCGCTTGCCGCCGCCCAGCGTCGCGTAGCGCATGGCCTCCGCCAGCCGCGCCTCCGCCCCCTCGGGCGCGGGCAGCACGTCGTCGAGCGTCGATTCGACCTCGGCGGCGACGCTGGCAAGTGCCGCCGCCAATCCCTCCTGCCCCGTCACCTCCACCGCGTCTGACGCCATGCCCGGCCCGCTCCCGCTGCCCTGTTCCAACGGCGGCCCGCTTGCCCCGGGCCGCCGCGGCGGCGCAACCCCTGCGCCTCGCGGGCACGCAAAGGCTACCGTGGCTGTGGGATTCCTGCCATACGGCCGCGCCTCTGCGCACGAGGGCATTGTCGCCCGCCCGTCCGGCGGCATATCGAGTGTTGGAACCGGCGCCGACCGAGGGGAGCATAGAGAGGGCATGTTGCGGGTGGTCCTGGCTCAGCCGCGCGGCTTCTGCGCCGGAGTGGAGCGCGCGATCGAAATCGTCGAGCGCGCGCTGAAAAAGTACGGGCCGCCGATCTACGTGCGGCACGAGATCGTCCACAACCAGCACGTCGTCGCCGACCTGCGCCGGCGCGGGGCCGTGTTCGTCGACGAGATCAACGAGGTGCCGCCCGGCGCGATCACCGTCTTCTCGGCCCACGGGGTGGCGAAGCGGGTGGAGGAGCTGGCGCGCGAGCGCAGCCTGCCGGTGATCGACGCCACCTGCCCGCTGGTCGCCAAGGTCCATAATGAGGGCCGCCGCTACGCCGCCCAGGGGCGCGAGATCGTGCTGGTCGGCCATGCCGGGCACGCGGAGGTGGAGGGCACAATCGGACAGGTGCCGGGCAAGGTGCATCTCGTGCAGACCGTCGAGGATGTCTGGACGCTGGCACCCGACAACCCGGAGCGGATGGCCTACATCACCCAGACCACGCTCTCGGTGGACGATACCCGCCACATCATCGCCGCCCTCCAGCAGCGGTTTCCGGAGATCGTCGGCCCCAACGTGCGCGACATCTGCTACGCCACGCAGAACCGCCAGCAGGCGGTGCGCGAGCTGGCGGCCGTCGTGGACGTGATCCTGGTTGTCGGCAGCCGCAACAGCTCCAACTCCAACCGGCTGTGCGAGATCGGTCTCGATCTCGGCAAGCCGAGCTACCTGATCGACGATGCCGAAGCCCTCCGCCCGGAGTGGTTCGCCAATGTCGCCTCGGTCGGCCTCACCGCCGGTGCCTCGGCGCCGGAGACGCTGGTGCAGGGTGTGATCGAAGGGCTTCGGCGGTTCGCCGAAATCCAAGTCGAGACGCTTCAAGGGGTTGCAGAAGACGTGCGCTTCCGCTTCCCTGCCGAACTCGCTGAGGCGTGAGCTTTTTCCAGTCTCAAGGACTCGCCCATTGCCCGTTCCTCTGAATCAGGCGCTGCGCGTCGGGGCGTATGTGGTGCGCCAGCATGTGCTGGGGCGCCGGCGCTATCCGCTCGTGCTGATGCTGGAGCCGCTGTTCCGCTGCAACCTGGCCTGCGCCGGCTGCGGCAAGATCGACTATCCCGACCCGATCCTCAATCAGCGCCTCTCGGTCGCCGACTGCATCGCGGCGGTGGAGGAGTGCGGTGCGCCCGTGGTCGCCATCGCGGGCGGCGAGCCGCTCCTGCATCGCGAGATGCCGCAGATCGTGGAAGCGATCCTGGCGCGCGGCAAGTTCGTCTATCTGTGCACCAATGCGCTGCTGCTGGAAAAGAAGCTCGAGCAGTACAAGCCGCACAAGAATTTCGCCTGGGACGTGCATCTGGACGGCGACGAGGCAATGCACGACAAGGCGGTGAGCCAGAAGGGCGTGTTCCAGCGCGCGGTGTCGGCGATCCGGGCGGCGAAAGGGCGCGGCTTCCGCGTCTGCATCAACACCACGCTGTTCGACGGCGCCGACCCCGACCGCGTCGCCAGCTTCCTCGACGCCGTGAATGCGCTGAACATCGACGGGGTGATGATCTCGCCCGGCTATGCGTATGAGCGCGCGCCCGACCAGCAGCACTTCCTGAACCGCCGCCGCTCGAAGGAGCTGTTCCGGGCGATCTTCGCGCGCGGCCGCGGGCGGGGCTGGAAGTTCAACCAGTCGTCGCTGTTCCTCGACTTCCTTGCCGGCAACCAGCGTTATCTGTGCACGCCATGGGGCAAGCCCACGCGCAACGTGTTCGGCTGGCAGCGCCCCTGCTACCTGCTGGGCGAAGGCTACGCGAAGAGCTTTCGCGAGCTGATGGAGACCACCGACTGGGACCGCTACGGCACCGGCAACTACGCCAAGTGCGCGGACTGCATGGTGCATTCGGGCTATGAGGCGACGGCGGTGGTCGATGCGGTGCGCAAGCCGTGGAAGATCGCGTCGCTGAAGCTGCGCGGCCCGCGCACCGAAGGGCCGATGGCGCCCGAGATCCCGCTCGATCACGCGCGCCCGCCGGAATACGTGTTCACCCGGCACGTGACGGAAGCGATGGCGCGCCTCGGGCATCGCCCGCCCGCGCAGGCGGCGGACGCCGCGGGCTCGGCGGACTAGAGCATGATGACCGGAGGCGGAATCGCCGGAGGTCTGAATCATGCTCTCAGATCAAAGAGCCAGAACGGGGTGAGTGCGCGAGCGAATTCATCCCCTTCTAGCCCGATCCGGCGCTAGGCCGGAGCCCTGATCGCGGCCACCCGCGCCCGCAGCGCCGCCCGGGCGAGGACGGCGGCGCGGGCGAGATGGGCCAGCCGCGGCAGATCGCCCGGCGCGCGCAACAGCGCCCAGGCGACGCGGCCGGCGTGGATGCGTCCGTCGGCGTCGAGGGCATCGAGCGCGAGCCGCGGCAGGGTCATCGCCGCCGGATCGCAGACCGCCCGCAGCACCGCGAAGGGCAGTCCGTGCCGGGCAGCGACCCGGGCGACGGCCCCGCTCTCAAGGTCGACGGCGGCGGCGCCGGTCCGCGCGAACAGCGCCGCCTTGGCCGCCGCGGAGGTCACGACGCCGGACTCGGCGGCCAGCAGCGTGGCCGTGGTGCCGCCCAGCATCCGCGACCACCCGGCATCGGCGGCGAACGATTCGCCGTCGCTGAGCACCCGCTGCGCGATGACGATCGCGCCGGGCCGCAGCGCCGGGTCCAGCCCGCCACAGAGGCCGAAGCTGACGAGGGCCGACACCCCTTCCCGCACGATCGCCTCGGCCACGGCTTCGGCCCCGGCGCCGGTCCCGCCGCCAGCGCGCGCGTGCCCGAGCGGTGCCGCGATCCGGGCCTCGGCGGCAAGGCCGGTGACGAAGCCGGCGGCGGCCAGCGCGGTCGGCGGTAGTGGGTGCGGCGGTAGCGGAGGCATTCGCCAGTGTCGGCGCCGTCCGGCGCGGCGACAACCGGGCCGTTCACTCGGTGAAGTAGGCGTCCTCGAACTCGTCCAGCATCGCGCGCAGCTCGGCGAGCATCGCCCGCATGAGCGGCTGCTGCGGCTGGTCGCACAGGCCCTCGGCGACGACCTGGTTCAGCGTCTGCCCGGCCTGCGCCAGCAGCTTCAGCGATTTGCGCTCGATCAGATCGACCATTCCCGCGATGCCTGCCCGTGACGGATGATGGAGCCTATCGGAGCCCAGAGATGGGCGCCGGGCCAGTGAAATGGAGGCAGCGCCGGCCGCGATGGCGCGCATGCGTCTGCCGCTGGCGCGGGCCGCGGGGTGTCGCCGCTTCATAGAGTGTCGCCGTCACCTGCGGTCGCGTAAGACTTGTGCGGCCGGTCCCGCACCGCAGCCTTACCCGGAGGATCGCATGACAGCAGATGCGCTCGACCCGACTCCGACCGGGCGCTGGGCCAGGCTCGGCGGTGTCCTCCTGCACGAAGTCCGCTCGGTCATCCCGCCGACCCTGTTCTTCTTCGTGGGCTTCAACCTCGTCCTGCTCACGAAGCGCCTGATGCTCGCGGAATATCTGGTCGAATACACCGGCTTCCTGGTGGCGACCACCGGGGCGCTGATCGTCGGCAAGGTGGTGCTCGTTGCGGACAAGATGCCGCTGCTGCGGCGCTTCGACTATGCGCCCCTCGCCTATCCAATCCTGTTCAAAACGGCGGTCTACACGCTGCTCGTCTTCGCGGCCCGGCTGCTGGAGGCCCTCGTGCACTACCTGATCGAAGGCGGCGTGCTCGGCGGCGGCCGATTTGTGGAGGAGCTGCTGGGCAGTTTCAGCTGGCACCGCTTCATCGCGACGCAGCTTTGGATTTTCGTGCTGTTCCTCGTCTACGTCACCGCGGCCGAGCTGAACGCGTTGTTCGGTGACGGCGAGCTGTTCCGCATTTTCTTCACCTGGCGCCCCTCGACGCTGCAATCCACGCGTCGCGCGCGGATGCGGCTGCTCGCGCGGCTGAGCCGGCTGACCGAGGCCTATCCGTTGCCGGTCCTGTCAGATCCGCGCTCGGCCCCGCACGCAGAGCTGCTGACGATTCTGCGCAGCCTCGGGCAAGGGAGCAGCGACCGGACGGCTTGACGCGCGGGCAGGGCGTGCCCCGCGACTCACCTGCCGGCGAATGCCGGACGATCGCGCCGCCTCGTGCAGAATTCGCAGCAGATGCCTGCCGGCGGGCGTGCCGAGTTCCTTGACGTCCAACGTGCCGTCGCTGTCCGGGTTGGCCGCCTTGTACCGCTGCTCGACGATCCCGCGGTATTCCGCCTTATCGAGCGTCCCGTCCTTGTCGGGGTTCGCCGCTTTGAATTCGGCATCGGTCACGCGATGGCCGAGTCTCTTCCGGTCGAGCGTGCCGTCGTGGTCGGTATCGAGCTTGTCGAACATCGCGTCCGCGGCCTTGTCGCGGCGTGGGCGGCACGTTGCAAGTGACGAGGCCGGGAACAAGAACTTATGACGGCGACTTAAAAGTCCTGCCATCGGCGGGCAACAGTCCGTCCGATAGCGTTCGGGAGCGGACGACGAATCGCTCCTCAGGCGCTGGCGCCGACCATGGCGGCAGCGCGCCCCCTGGCGCGGCGCACGGACGGTCGTGCTATGCACCGGGCCTGCAAGTGTGACGGCAACCCCCCGCAACGACGGCGGGCTGTGCCTCGCGCGGTCGGATCGAGCAGCAGGATGTCGGGAGGAGGATTGGCATGGATACCGGGCTGAAGGGGCGCCGCGCCCTCGTCTGCGCGGCCAGCAAAGGGCTCGGCCGCGCCTGTGCCATGGCGCTTGCGCGCGAGGGCGTGGCGGTCACCATCACCGCGCGCGACGCGCAGGCGCTGGAGCGCACCGCCGGCGAGATCCGCGCCGCGACCGGCGGCACCGTCACCATCGCGCCGGGCGACATCACCACCGAAGCGGGCCGGGCGGCGGCGCTGGCCGCCTGCCCCGACCCCGACATCCTGGTCAACAACGCCGGCGGCCCGCCGCCGGGCGATTTCCGCACCTGGGACCGCGACACCTGGATCCGCGCCGTCGATGCCAACATGCTGACGCCGATCTTCCTGATCCGCGCCGTGATCGACGGAATGTGCGCGCGGCGGTTTGGTCGCATCGTCAACATCACCTCGGCCGCGGTGAAGTCGCCGATCCCCGTGCTCGGCCTCAGCAATGGCGCGCGCGCCGGCCTCACCGGGTTTGTCGCCGGCCTCGCGCGGCAGGTGGCCCGGCACAATGTCACCATCAACGGCCTGCTGCCGGGGCCGTTTCTCACCGACCGGCTGCGCAGCAACGCGGCTGCCGCCGCCTCCGCCGCCGGGCGAAGCCTGGAGGATGTTCTCGCCGAGCGGGCGCAGGAGAACCCAACGCAGCGCATCGGTGATCCGGCGGAGTTCGGCGAGGCCTGCGTGTTTCTGTGCAGCGCGCATGCCGGCTTCATCGTGGGGCAGAACCTGCTGCTGGACGGCGGCGCCTTCAATGCCACCATGGGTTGAGCCATGCTGGGCCGGCGGGCGCTGGGGGGTGCCGCGCTGCTGGCAAGCCTCCTCGCCGGTCCACGCATCGCGCGTGCCCAGAAGGCCGCCGACGCGCTGCGCGTCACCTGGCGCGACGCGGTGCCCGACCTCGATCCCTACCGCAACCAGCTTCGCGCCGGCTTCGTGCTCGCGCATCACATCTGGGACTGCCTGGTCGATCGCGATCCGGAGACGTTCCAGATCCGGCCGCTCCTCGCCCTGTCATGGCAGCGCGAGAGCGCGACGGCGCTGGTGTTCACGCTGCGCCCCGGCGCCGTGTTCCATGACGGCGCCCCGCTGACGGCGCAGGACGTTGCCTACACCGTCAACGTCGTGCTCACCGAACCGCTCGCGGTGCCCGCGCTCTATACGTGGCTCGCCGGTGCCGATGCGCTGGACGAGACGCATGTGCGGATCACGCTGCACGAGCCGTTTCCGGCGGTGCTCGAATATCTCGCGATGGTGCTGCCGATTCTCCCCCGCGCGGCGCGCGAGCGCCTCGGGGCGGAGGGTTTCGCGCAGACCCCGGTCGGCACCGGCCCCTATCGCCTCGCGGTCGCCCCCGCGCCCGGGGTGCTGATGCTGGAACGGTTCGAAAGCTATTTTCCGGGCGGGCCGAAAGGGCGGCCCGCGATCGGCCGCGTCGTCATCCGCCAGGTGACCGAGCCGCTGGAGGAGTTCACCGACCTCCTGGCCGACCGCGCCGACTGGATCTGGGAGTTCGGCCCGGCCGAGGCGGCCGCGATCGCGCAGGCGCCGGCCTTGCAGGTGCTGCGGGGCGAATCGCTGCGGCTCGGCTATCTCTCGATGGATGCGGCCGGGCGCAGCGGCGCGGGGCCGCTCACCGACCGGCGGGTGCGGCAGGCGATCTGCCATGCGATCGACCGGGCCAGCATCGCGCGCACTTTCGGCGGTTTCGGCACCCGGGTGCCGGACGCGCCGTGCTACCCGACGCAGTTCGGCTGCGATGCCGGGGCGGCGGTGCGCTATCCGTACGATCCGGCGCGGGCGAAGGCGCTGCTGCTTGCCGCCGGGCATCCTGCCGGGTTCGCGACCGACCTCGTCTCCTACGTCCTGCCGGAGGAGGGCGCGGTGGTGCGGACCTATCTGCAGGCGGTGGGGATCACCGCGAACCTCGTGCAGTTGCCGGCCGCCGAGGCGGTGCTGCGCGCCGAGGCCGGGCAGGCGCCGCTGTTCCTGGGCACCTGGGGCAGCTATTCCATCAACGACGTGGCGGCGTTCCTGCCGCATTTCTTCGGCGGCGGCCCGCTGGACTATGCGCGCGACCCCGACCTCGCGGCGCTGGTTCTCGGCGCCGGGCGCAACGAGAACGTCGACCAGCGCCGGCGGGACTATGCGCAGGCGATCCGGCTGATCACCGAGGCGGCGCTGTGGCTGCCGATGCGCACCTACACCACGACCTACGGCATCTCCCGCGCGCTGGAGTTCCGCCCCTCCTCCGACGAGCTGCCGCGCTGGTATCTGTCGCGCTGGCGTTAATGGAGGGTCGCCAGGTAGGCGATCACGTCATCCCGCTGCGCGGCGGATTTCAGGCCGGAGAAGCTCTTCTTCGTCCCCGGGATCACGGCGCGCGGGCTGGTCAGGTATTTTTCCAGGGTCGCGGCGTCGAACGTGACGTCGGCGGTGCGGTTGGCGTCGGAATACCGGTAGTCGGGCGCCTGGCCTGCCTTGCGCCCGACGACGCCGAACAGGCTCGGGCCGGTGCCGTTCCTGCCGGCGGTGGCGGAGTGGCAGAAGGCGCAGCGGGCGCTGAACACGCGCTCCCCCGCCGCGGGATCGCCGGCGGGGGCGGTGGCGGCCACGGCGAGCGCGAGCAGCAATCCGCCGAGCGTCGTGCGCATCATGGCGTCGTTCCCCCTATGCCGTGCGGCCGGGACGCAGCCGTTCGATAATGGCGCGCGCCGCCGGCGTTTGCAGCAGCGCCGGCACCGGCGTCGCGATCTTTCGCCGCCAGTTCGGGCGTTCGCGGTCGGTGCCGGGCAGGTTCAGCGCCATGGTCTCGCCGTCCAGATCGTCGGCCTGGGCCATCACCACGGCGCTCGGCGTCGCGGCGAGATAGCCGTGCACCGCCTCCGCCGTCGGCTCGCCGCCGACGGCCGCCGCGAGCGCCGCTTTCTCGGCCGCCCGCTCGGCCGTCGCGGCCTCGGCCGCCTCGGCGTCGAGCAGGCCGAGGCTGGCGCGCTCCTCGATATCCGCGCCGTTCCGCCAGCCGGCGAGCGTCGGCAGGTCGTGGGTGGACACGCAGGCGACCGCGCCTGCCGGATACTGGTCCGGCGGGCGAAACGCGGTGCCGTCGCGCTCGAACCAGAGCACGCGGTAGCTCAACACGTCGGCCGCCGCGAGCTGCGCGCGGAACCCCTCCGGGACGGTGCCGAGGTCCTCGCCCACGACGAGGCAGCGCGCCCGCCGGCTTTCCAGCGCCAGCACGCCGAGCATTTCCGCCAGCGGATAGGCGACATAGGCGCCGTCCGCGCCGCTGCCGCCCTCCGGAATCCAGAAGAGGCGGGTGAGCCCCATCGCATGATCGATCCGGAGCGCCCCGGCGTGGCGCATGTTGGCGCCGAACAGGCCGGCGAGGCGGGCGAATCCGTCCGCGCGCAGCCGCCACGGATCGGGCGGGGGCACGTGCCAGACCTGCCCATCGCGGGAGAACGGGTCGGGCGGCGCACCCACCGAGGCACGGAGCGCGAGCGCCTCCGCCCCGCTCCATGCCTCGGCGCCGTCCGGCGCGCAGCCTACCGCGAGGTCGCGGTAAAACCCGATCTCCAGCCCCGCCTCCCCCGCCGCTGTGGCGAGCTGGCGGTCGGCGAGCCATTGCAGCCAGACATGAAACCGCACCCGCGCGGCGTGGCTCGCGGCGAAGGCCCGCACATCCGGGGCACCCGGCGCGCGCAGCCCGGCGGGCCAGTGCCGCCAGTCGCCGGGATATGTCTCCGCGATCGCCTGGAAGGCCGCGAACTGGGCCAGCGCCGTGCCGCCATAGGCGCGGAACCCGGCAAGCGCCGCACCGTCCGGGTCGGTCGCGTCGAAGGCGGCGAAGGCCGCCTCCAGCACTGCCTGCTTGCTCGCCCAGACGCTGGCGTAGTCCACCATCGGCGCCGCCCGCAGGGCCGCCAGCCGCGCCGCCTCCGCCGCCAGGCGCGCCCGCGCGGCGGGGGCCGCGAGCCCGCCATCGTCGCCGGCCACGTCGATATGGATCGGGTCCAGGAAGCGCCGGTCCGACGGGTGGTAGGGGCTCGCGCGCGGCCGGTCGGCGGGGAACAGCATGTGCAGCGGGTTGAGGCCGAGCACGGCGGCACCCGTCCGCGCCGCCTCCCGCCCCAGCAGGCCGAGGGTGGTGAAGTCGCCGATCCCCTGATCACCCTCGCGCCGGACCGAATAGAGATGCGCAGCCAGACCGAACCGCCGCCCGCCGCCCGCGAGGGCGGCCGGCCGGAAGCAGGTGCGCGGCGCGACGACCAGGGTGCAGACCAGGTCGGGCCGATCCTCCGGCCACAGCCGCCAGCGCCCGACCGGGAGTGACGGCAGCGCCATCGGGCGCATGCGCACGCTGCGCCCGTCCGCGCAGAGCACCGGCGCCTCGGCCGCAGCGCCGGGGTCC
>JAFKFJ010000285.1 GCA_017307335.1 Alphaproteobacteria bacterium
CGCAATCAGCGTGCTGATGTACCAGGGCCTCATGTACGAGGACCCGAGCGGCACGCCGGCGCCGCTGCTCGCCGAGAGCATGACGGTGGCTCCGGACGGGCGCACGTACACCTTCCACCTGCGCCACAACGTCAAGTTTCACGACGGGCGGCCGATGACCGCTGCCGACGTGAAATACAGCTACGACTACATCCGCGATCCGCGCAACGGTTCACCGGGGGCCGGCGATTTTCGCGACATCGCCGGCATCGACACGCCGGACGATTTCACCGTCGTCTTCCACCTCAGCCACCCCAACGCATCGCTGCCGATGACGCTGGGCAACAAGTACGGCGCGGTGGTGCCGAAGGACTATTTCGCGACACCCGGCGCGAGCGCGCGGATGAACCAGCGTGATGTCGGCACCGGCCCCTTCCGCCTCGTGGGCTTCCAGCCGAACAGCTTCCTCAAGCTGGAGCGGTTCAGGGACTACTGGGAACCGAACACGCCGTACCTCGATCAGGTCACGTTCCTCTTCCTGCCGAACAGCGCGAGCCTGCTGGTGGCGTTGCAGAACGGCCGCGTGGGCATGACGCTGGTCTCGCGCCCCGACGACATCGCGTCGCTGAAGGACAAGCCGGGGATCACGGTCAAGACCTGGCCGTCGCTGGTGCAGAAGAGCCTCGACCTGGACTGCGCGCAGCCGCCGCTGAACGATGTGCGCGTGCGCCAGGCGATTGCGCTCGCGATCGACAAGAAGGCGGTGCTGCAGGCAGCCTATCAGGGATACGGCCAGGTGCTGGGTACCATCGTCGGCGGCATGCAGGCGAACTGGGGCCTGCCGCTCGCGCAGAATCCCTTCCAGACGCCCGATCCTGCAAAGGCGCGCGCGCTGCTGCGTGAAGCCGGGCATCCCGACGGCGTGAGCCTCGATCTGACGACGATCATCGGCTACGACTGGATGGATCCGGCGGCCGTCACCATCGCCGACGAACTGCACGCGGTGGGGATCAACGTCGCCATCAAGAAGGTCGACCTCGGCGTGTGGATCAACAACTTCCGCACGCACCACATGGGCTTCACGTTCAACGACTGGGGCACCTCGCCCGATCCGAACCTGCTGTTCTACCGTCACTTCCACCAGCGGCCGGAGGGCGGGGATTTCCGCAACTGGAACAACGCGGCGGCGAGCCGCCTGCTGGACGCCGGCAAGGCCGCGACCGACCCGGCCGAGCGGCGGAAACTGTATGAGCAGTTCCAGGCGGCCCTCGCCGAGAGCGTCCCGACCATCATGCTGTTCGGGCCCGACCTGATCGTGGCAACCGGCAAGGGCGTCGAGAACTACACGCAGCATCCCACCGGCTGGTATTTCGGCGTGGTGCGCGCATACCTGCAGCAATAGCGCCGCCGGCCGCGCCGTCATGCAGGCCTATGTCGCACGGCGGCTGTTCGGCTCGCTGCTGACCGCGTGGCTCGCCAGCATCGTGGTGTTCCTGCTGGTCCACGCGGTGCCCGGCGACGTCGTGGGGCAGATGCTGGGCCAGGCCGGCGATGCGACCGCCGAACAGGTGCTGCGCGGCTTCTTCGGGCTCGACCGGCCGCTCTACCGCCAGTACCTCGCCTGGCTCGGCGACGCGCTCACCGGCAATCTCGGCATGAGCTGGACGCAGGGCCTGCCGGTGACCGGCATCGTGCTGCAGGCCTTTGCGGTGACGCTGGAACTCGGCCTCGTCACGCTGGTGCTGGCAACATTGGTCGGCGTGCCGCTCGGCATGGCAGCCGGCATCAACGAAGGCCGGTGGATCGACCATGTCGTGCAGGGCATCAATCTGTTCGGGCTTTCGGCGCCGGTGTTCTGGGTCGGGCTGATGCTGCTGATCGGCGCCTCCTGGGCGTTCGGCTGGTCGCCGCCGCTGCTGTTCCAGTCGCCGCTGGCGGCACCGGCCGACAATCTCGGCATCATGATCCTGCCGGTGCTCAGCCTCGGCCTGCTGCAGGCGTGCGCCTACGCGCAGTTCGTCCGTCAGCTCGTCGTCGCCGCGCTGCGCGAGCCGTATGTCACGACGGCGGAGGCGAAGGGGCTCGCGATGCGGCGCATCCTGTTCAAGCACATCCTGCGCAACATCCTGATCCCTCTCGTCACCTTCATGGGTCTGATCCTGATCCAGATCCTGGGTGGCGTGGTGGTGACGGAAACGCTGTTCGCGCTGCCGGGGCTCGGCCGCCTCCTCGTCACCGCGATCGCGCAGCGCGACTACCCGGTGGTGCAGGGCGGTTTGCTGCTGATCGTCGTCGTGGCGCTCGGCGTGAACCTGACGGTCGATCTGCTGTACCACGCGATCGACCCGCGGCTGCGGCGCTGACATGCGCGGGGGCCTCGCCGCACGCACGCTCCTCCGCCGGCAGCCGGCGCTGCTGCTCGGCGTGGTGCTGGCCGCACTCATGCTCTACGTCGCGGCACTGCCGGGCACGCTCACGGTGCATTCGCCGACCGCGGTCGACGTGAACGCGGCACTGCAACCGCCCTCGGTCGCGCACCTGTTCGGAACCGACGACACCGGCCGCGACTTATACGCGCGGGTGCTGTACGGCGCGCGGATCACGCTCGGCATCGTCGCCGGCTCGCTGGCCCTCGCGGCCGTCGCCGGCGGCGCGCTCGGGCTGCTCGCCGGCTTCTTCGGGCGCGTGAGCGACATGGCGGCGAGCCGGCTGGTGGACGTGGCACTGAGTTTCCCGCCGATCTTCCTCGGCGTGGTCATCACCGGAATCCTCGGCCCCGGCGTGCGCAACCTCGTGCTCGCGATGGCGATCGTCTATGCGCCCGTGTTCTTCCGCATCGCCCGCGCCGGCGCGATCGCCGAGGGCGCGCGCACCTATATCGAGGCGGCACGCGCCCTCGGCCTCGGCGAGTGGACGATCCTGCGGCGGCATGTCGCGCGCAACGTGTGGCCGCTGATCTTCCTGCAATACATGATCCTGTTTCCGCTCGCCTTGCAGATCGAGGCGGCACTCGGCTTCCTCGGCCTCGGCGTGCAGCCGCCGACGCCGGATTGGGGCAGCATTCTCGCGCAGGCGAAGGATCTGCTGCTGACGGCGCCGTGGATGTCGATCTTTCCCGGTGCCTTCATCCTGATCGCCGCCGCCGCGGTGATCCTGATCGGCCGCAGCCTGCAGCCCATTCTCGATGCACCCGGCTAGGCGTGATCGTCGGAGGCGGAGTCGCCGGAGACGTGAATCACGCGATCGGACCAGGAGTTGGAGCAGGATGGCTGAGCGCAAACGACGCCGTCCTGCGCTAGAGCATGATGACCGGAGGCGGAATCGCCGGAGGTCTTAATCATGCTCTCAAATCAAAGAGCTGGAACGGGTTGAGTGCGCGCGAGCAACTCAACCCGTTCTAGCTGAAGCCGGCGCTCACTCCTCGTCCGGCCAGCGGCGGTGCATCCACAGCCATGACTCCGGATGCTCGCGAATCCAGCGTTCGAGCGTGGCGTTCATCGCCGTCGTCAGGGTGACCACGTCGGCGGCGCGGTCGCCGGTGTCGGGAAGTTCCATGAACGGATCGCAGAGAATGCGGAACCGGGCGGGGCCGATGCGCACCGGTCGCAGCGGCAGCACCGGGCAGCGCAGGCGAAGCGCGAATTGCGCCAATGCTGTCGTGGTCATCGCCGGGCGGCCGAAGAACGGCACCGCGATGCCCTCGTTCAGCTTCTGGTCCACCAGCATGCCGAGCAGGCCGCCGCGCCGCAGATGCCCGAGTGCCGCGCGCGCCCCCTCGGCCCCCTTCGCAAACATCGGCACGCCGGGCCCGGTCGCGGCCTCGCGCATCGCCTGGATCACGTGCTCGACAAGCGGATTCGCGGCGGCGCGATAGAACCACGACACGCTGAGCCCGAACGCCGCCGCAACCGGAAACCCCACTTCCCAGTTGGCGAGATGCCCGGAGAACAGCAGCGCCGGGCCGCCGCGCTCACGCAGCATGCGCATGGGCGAGTCGTCGGGACACTCCCAGCCGGGCCCGGACGCCGACTGCACCAGCCGTGGCAGGTGCGGCAGTTCCGCCGCGGTGCGCCCCAGATTGTCCCACACGCCGCGCACGATCCGCGCCCGCTCGGCAGGATCGCGTTCGGGCATGGCGCGTGCGAGGTTGCGCTCCGCCACCCTGGACACCGGCAGCCACGGGCCGATCGTCCGCAGCACGCCGCCGCCAAGGTTGGAGGCAGCCTCCGGCCCGAGCAGCCGCAGCATGCGGAGCCCCGCGTGCAGCGCAGCCGCTTCAAGACGCTCGCTGAGGCGCGGCGCGCGCACACTCCCTCCTCTCCCGGCTCCGACCGGACGCGCGCGCACGGCGCGGCGCGTCAGCTCGGCCTTGCGCCATCCCGCGCCCGGCCCGTGGCGGCGGTTCTAGTGGCGGTGCCCGCGCCGCACCAGAGGCGCGGCTTGTGCCATCGGCCACGCATCAATTGCCTTGCGAATGCGCGTCCTCGCTTATTACGTTCCGTTTATTCTTTGGAGGAACAGGCGGATGCGCGAAATGTTGCGGGCCGGTGCCATCGTGTTTCGCGCTGCCGCGTCCGGCACCGGCGACCCCTGACGGGCGCACCCCCGCATGCCTGCGCCGCCGGTTCCCGCCGCCTTCAACCTGCCGCCGGCAACCGCCGCCCGCCTCGCCCAGGCGTTCACCGAGGCGGTCGCCGCGCCCGACGCGGGGCTGGTGCTCGACCTCGCCGGCCTGCCGCCGGTGCCGGCCGGGCTTGTCCGCTGGCTGCTGACGCATGCCGCGCCGCAATGCGATGCGACCCTGACGCGCGTGGCGCTCTGGCACGCGACAGTCACCGACGTGCTGGCGCTCGACGGCGTTGCGCTGACGCTGACGCCGGCCTTCGCCAACTGCACCTTCACCGCGATCGACCTCACCGATGCGACGGTGCCGGGGTTCGAGGTCATCGGCGGCTCGCTCGGCATGGTGCGGGCCGACCGGCTCGACGCCAGCGGCTCGGTGCTGCTGCGCGGCGCCCGCGCCGATGCGACCTATCACCACGCCCTGCCCGCCGACGCGCAGTCCGACGTGGTCATTGCAGGTGGGCTACTGCTGTGCGGGGCGAAGATCCGCGGCAACCTCGACCTGCGCGGCGCCAAGCTCGGCCGGGTGGCGCGGCTCGGCGACGTGGCCATGGAGGCCGACGGGCTGCGGGTCGAGGGCAACGTGCTCCTCAGCGACGGGTTCGGCGCCTGGGGCGAGGTGCGGCTGAATGGCAGCACGATCGAGCGGGATCTCGATCTTTCGGCCGCCCAGCTCGTCAACCTCCGTGGCCGCACGCTGGCGGCGGCAGGAACGACGGTGAAGGGCAACCTTTTTCTGTGCCGCAACGGCGCGGGCATCGCCTGCACCTCGCAAGGCTTGTTGCGGCTCGAAGGCGCAACGATCGCAGGCACGCTGGACGCGAGCGGCGGCGTGTTCTCCGCCTGCGCATTCGCCCGCCCGGGCTGGAGCCGTACGGCCGCGCCCGGCGCCGACAATGTGCTGGAGATGCGCGCGATCGACGCCAACGGCATCAATGTCGGCGCGGATGTCCGCCTCGACGATGGGTTCGTGGCCCATGGCAGCGTGTGGTTCCTCCTCGCGCGCATCGGCGGCGAGTTCAGCCTGAGCGGCGGGCGCTTCGATTTCCCGGGCGAGGAGGCGCTGCTGGCCGATGCAGCGACCATCGCCGGCGCGACGTTCCTCGTCGGCTGCCAGACCAACGGCCTGCTGCGCTTCGTGCAGGCGCGACTGCTGCAGGGCTGCGTCTGCCGCGGCCTCGCGCTCAGCGCGCGCGGCGTGTGGCGCGGCTGGTCGATCCTCGGCGCGCCGGTGGAGAGCGAGCTGGGCCGCAACCTGTGCGGGCTCGCGGCGGGCAGCGCGGAACTCGGCGGCAGCTTCATCTGGCGCGACGTGGTGCGCGACCCGACGCCGGAGCCGGGGGGCGCGGCCGAGCCGCGCCGGTTCTGGCTCGCCGCCCCCGGCGCCTCGGTGGTCGAGCTGGACGACGACCGGCCGAGCTGGGAGCTGCTGGACCGCATCGACGTGCGCGATGCGCGCTACCAGCGCATCACCACGCTCGGCACCGACACGGCCTGGCGCACGCTGCGGCTGGACCGCGAATACGCGCCCTGGAACGAGGGCGTGCCGGACCACGTGCTCTCACGCCGGCGCTGGCGGCTGGAGGCGGACGTGCTGCGCCGCACCCGGCGCGGCGAGCAGAATGCGGCAGCGGCGGGAACGCTCGGCGCCCAGGTGCGCCGCTTCGCCCCTGGACCCTATCTGCAGCTCGCCCGCGTGCTGCAGGACGCGGGCTATGTGGGTGCCGCCGAGGAGGTGCTGCTGCGGCTGGAGCGCAACCGCACCCGCTACGGCGGCGCCACGCCGCGCCGGATCGTGACCCGCTGGGCGCTCGATCTCGCCCTGCGCTATGGCCAGCGGCCGTTCCGACCGCTGTGGTTCCTGCTGGTCTGGACGCTGGTCAGCGGGGTGCTGCTGAAATGGGTGCACGACACCGGCGGGATCGTGCCGGTGGGCAAGGACGGCGTGCACTTCGACTGGCTCTTCTACGCGCTCGACACCCTCGTGCCGGTGTTCGACTTCGGCCAGAAGAAGAGCTTCGCGGTCGACCCGCTGGCGAGCTGGGGCGGGGCGCTGCTGCTGTTCAACGCGCTCTGCGGCTATACGGCGCTGGCCTTCCTCGCGGCCGGGCTGGGCGGGCTCGTGCGCACCGGCAGGGACGGCGGCTGAGGTCGAAGGGCTGAGGCCGGCTTGGCGCCGCGCCGCCATCCCGCATAGGCTCGGCCGGACCGCTGCACGGGAAAGATGCATGGGCGCCGACCCCGCGCCGGCCAGGCTCGGCGTGACCGAGGCCGACGGGACCGTAACGATCACCCTTCGCGGCGGTCTCGATGCCACCTCGACCGGCGCGCTCTGGCGGCCGACGGTGCGGGCCGCCGCCGCGGCGGGCGGGCGGCCGCTGGTGCTCGACCTCGCCGCGCTCAGCCACTGCGACACCACCGGCGCGGCGCTCCTGCTGGCCACGGAGGCCGCGCATGGCGGGCCGGTCGCGGTGCACGGCGCCCCAACGTCGGTGGCTGCCCTGCTGGCACGGGTGCGCAGTGCTGCGATGGCTGGCGCGCCGGAGACGGGACCGGCGACTGTCGCCGAACCGCTTGCACGCCGCCCGATGCCGGCGCGCCTGCTGGCCGGCGCCGCGGAGGGACTGGCGTTCCTGGGCGAGGCGCTGTTCGCGCTGTTCGGGCTGCCAGCGCGGCGGCGGATGATCCGCCTCGGCGACCTCGCCCGCTTCACCGACCAGGCGGGCGTGCAGGGGCTGCCGCTGGCGCTGCTGCTGGGCGGCCTGCTTGGCCTGATCCTTGCGTTCCAGTCGGCCATCCCGATGCGCCGCTTCGGGGCCGATATCTTCGTGGCCGACCTCGTCTCCATCGCGCTGCTGCGCGAGCTCGGGCCGCTGGTCGCCGCGGTGATCCTCGCCGGGCGCACCGGCTCGGCCGAGGCGGCCGAGATCGGCACCATGAAGGTCAACGAAGAGCTGGACGCGCTCGCGACGATGGGCCTCGACCCGATGACGCTGCTCGTGCTGCCGCGCATCGCCGCCGCCATGATCGCCATGCCGGTGCTGGTGCTGGCGCTCGATCTCGCCGGCCTGGCGGGCATGACGGTGGTGATGGCCGCGTTCGGCTTTCCGCCGGCGCTGGTGCTCGCGCGCGTGGTCGCGGCGGTGCGGCCGGGCGACCTGCTGGGCGGCGTCTTCCACGGCATCTGCTTCGGCGCGCTGGTGGCCGCGATCGGCTGCCGGGCGGGGCTCGCCACCGGCGTCGGGCCACGCGCCGTGGGGCTCGCCGCGACCCGCGCCGTGGTGGGCGGGATCGTCGGCACCATCGTGCTCGACGGGTTGTTCGCAGTGTTCAACTACCGGCTCGGGCTGTGAGCGAGACGGTCATCCGCGCCCGCGGCCTCGCCCAGCGGTTCGGCGCGCGGGAGGTGTTCCACGACGTCGGCTTCGAGGTGAGAGCGGGCGAGATCTTCGCGATCCTGGGTGGCTCCGGCGCCGGCAAGTCGGTGCTGATGCGCCAGCTCATCGGCCTGCGCCCGCCGAGCGCCGGCAGCGTGGAGATCATGGGCCGCGACGTCATGCAGGAGCGCGCGGCGGTGCGGCGGGCGATCGGCGTCATGTTCCAGTCCGGCGCACTGTTCGGCTCGATGACGCTGCTCGAGAACGTCATGCTGCCGCTGGAGGTCTTCACCGGGCTGCCGCCCGAGGCGCGGGTCGCCGTGGCGCGAGTGAAGCTGGCGTTGGTGGGGCTGGCGGAGGCGGCGGACCGGATGCCGGCGGAGGTCTCGGGCGGCATGGCGCGGCGCGCCGCCATCGCCCGCGCGCTCGCGCTCGACCCGCCGCTGTTGTTCCTCGACGAGCCTTCCGCGGGCCTCGACCCGATCACCTCGGCCGGGCTCGATCAGCTCATCCTAGAGCTGCGCAAGGACCTCGGCGCGACGGTGGTCGTGGTGACGCATGAGCTGCCGTCGATCTTCACGATCGCGGATCGCTGCATCCTGCTCGACCACGCGGCGCGCGGCGTGATCGCGTCGGGCGATCCGCGGCGGCTGCGCGAGGAGAGCACCGATCCCACGGTGCGCGCCTTCTTCCGCCGCGAGGCCGCATGACCGAGACCCGCGCCGCCTTCGTCCGCACCGGGCTGATGATCGTGCTCGGCGCGGCGGTGCTCGTCGGCCTGGTGTTGCTGCTCGGCGGCCCGCGCTTTCAGACCGGCGTGCCGTGCGAGAGCTATTTCAGCGAATCGGTGGAAGGGCTGGAGGTGGGCACCGCGGTGAAGTACCGCGGCGTCGCCGTCGGCGTGGTGAAGGCGATCGGCCTCGCCGCCGCGGTCTACGCACCGGACGCGCCCGCGGACATGCGCAGCGAGGCCGCGCGCCTCGTGCTCGTGCGCTACCAGATCAATCCGCGGCGCATCGGGGGAAACTTCGATGCCACGCGCGTCGCGGCGGCGGTGCGCCAGGGCCTGCGCGCGCGCCTCGCGATGCAGGGCATCACCGGGGTCAGCTATCTCGAACTCGATTTCGTCGATCCGGCGGCGCATCCGCCACGGGCGCTGCCGTGGACGCCGCAGGGCGCCTATATTCCCGCCATCCCCAGCATCATCGCGCAGGTGCAGGACGCGGCGCAGCGCTTCGTCGCGCGACTCGACCGGGTCGATATCGTGGCGCTCGTGGCGAATCTGCAAAACCTGCTGGTGACGCTGCACGACACGGTGGCGAGCGGCGACGTGCACGCCGCACTGGATGAGGCAGCGGGCCTGATGCGCGATGCGCGGGTGGCGCTGCGCCAGGCCGATGTTCCCGGGCTCACCGCCGACCTGCGCCAGACCTCGACCTCGCTGCGCGAGGAGGCAACGGGGCCGGAGGTGCATCGCGTGCTGGCCAACGCCGCCCAGGCGGCCGACCGGCTGGCGGCGGCGGCGGAACGGCTCGGCCCGCTCATCGGCGTGCTGCAATCGGCCGCGCGGCACGCCAACGGGGTCACCGCCGACGTGGAGCAGTCGCTGCCCGGCATCCTGCGCGATGTGCGGGAATCGGCCTCCAACCTGCGTTCGGCGACGGACGTGATTCGCGACAATCCCGGCCTGCTGCTGCGCGCCGTGCCGCCGCCGCCGCGCGGCCAGGGCGGACGATGAGGGCGGATGATGAGGGGCCGACGGTGAGGGGAACCATGCGGCGCCGCGCCCTGCTGGGACTCACCCTCGCGCTCGCCGGCTGCGGCGCGCTCTCGCCGACGCCATACGTCGCGCGGCGCACCTGGCCCCTGGTCGTACGCCGGCCGGACACGGCGACGGCATCCGGCACGGCGGGCGTGCTGCTGGTGCGCACCATGACCCCCGCGCCGGGGCTCGACGCCCGCGGCCTGCTGACCATGCAGACCGACGGCAGCATCAACGCCGACTACTACGAGGAGTGGGCGGTCTCCCCGGCGGACGCGATCGAGGACGATCTGCGCCGCTGGCTCGCCGATTCCGGGCTGTTCGCGGCGGTGCTCGCGCCCGGCAGCCGAATCGACGCCGATCTGGTGCTGGAGAGCGAGCTGACGGCGCTCTGGTTCGACCGCCGCAGCGGCAAGGTGCGCCTCACGGTCGCGCTCGTGTTGAGCGCGCCGCGCGGCGCGGACGAGCAGGTGCTGCTGCAGCGCAGTTTTGCCGCCGAGGTGGCGCCCGCCGGGACCGACCCAGCCGCGATCGTCGCGGCGACGCGCCAGGCGCTCGCCCAGGTGCTGCAGGCGATCGAGACCGCCGTCGCGCCCTATGCCCGCGCCCCGCGCAGCGGCGGGCTCGCCCCGCGCTCGAGCCACCGCTAGGGCATGATGACCGGAGGCGGAATCGCCGGAGGTCTGAATCATGCTCTCAAATCAAAGAGCTAGAACGGGTTGAGTGAGCGCGCGAATTCATCGCGTTCTAGCGCGCCGCGTCCGCCTCCGGCTGATGGACGAACAGCAGCACGGCGAGCACCGTAATGTAGAAGCGGAACGCGGCCTGCTGGCCGTTCCAGACCTTCGACTGCCACATGGCGAACCATTCCCCGCCGATCACCATGAAGCCGGTGAACCAGAGCAGGAAGGCGAGCGTGGCGCCGATTGCGACGTAGCGGCGGGCCTGCGCCAGCGCCGCCGCCCCGCCGCGCAGCCCGCCCGCAAGTGCCACCGCGCCGGCCGCGAAGGCAAGCGCCGTCAGCCCCTGCACGGCGATGATGAGGGCGTAGGCGAGATGCCAGACGAGGGGTTCCGTCCACGCCCGGCCGCGCAGCGCGTTGTCGGGGAAGGTCGTGTCCATGCTGAGCACATGGCGGACGAACTGGAAGTTGGATTCGTAGTCGATGATGTTGTCATACGTCACGATTGCGGCGAAGGCGGCGAGCGAGGCCACCATCGTCGCCTTGGCAATCCGGGTCGCGAGCATGGCCTCCTCGGTGCGCAGCAGGCGGTGAGAATGACCGCGGGCGCGGCCGGCAGCCAGCGCCGGTCGCGAGCCCGCGGTCGCTTTTGGAACAGCGGCCCACTATTTCTGGTTGCAAATCCATATCGAGACTGATAGGAGTTGCCCATGGTTCGGACGGGACATCTCCGGGATTGGCTTTCCGCCGCGGCGCTGGTCGTGGCGGCACTGGCTTATACGGCCCCCGTCCGGGCGCAATCGCTGTCGGATGAGCCCGATCCGCTGCACGGCTTCTGCTACGGCAGCTCCAGCTGCTCCGACAACGGCACCATCACGGCGACCCTGTCCGACCCGCCCGAGTTCGGCTTCAGCAAGAGCCCGGCGAACGGCAGCACGGACCAGTTCCTGCTCGAAGTGCTGGTGCCGAACAACGTCGCCGGGGCGACAAGCGAGAGCTTCATCCTGAGCGGCACCGATACGTCGAAGAAGAAGGCGACGTCCTCGCTGGTCAGCACGACGGCATGGACCAGCGGTTCGCTCGACACCTATCTCGGCATCTCCGGCAGCGTGTCGAACCCGATCAGCGCCTTCCTGCCGACCACGCAGGTCGACCAGCCGTCGGCGACCGGGTATTTCGACTACCAGCTCAACTTCGGCAGCGTGCACTTCAGCATGTCGAGGAATCCGGAGTTCACTACCAAGTCCCTGTTTCCGGAGGGCACGATCATCGTCGCCTTCGCCGACAGCGGCACGACGACGACCGACAAGAAGAGCGGGCTCTGTCTGGAAGACTACGTCGCCACTGCGAGCAGCGGCGCGATCGCGATCACCGGCTCGCACCATCACGAGGTGCCGGAGCCCGCCACCCTCGGCCTGTTCGCGCTGGGCTCGCTGGCGCTTGCTGGGTTGCGCCGCCGGCGGCGCTGAGCCGGTTGCCGCGGCCACCGCGGCGAGCGAAAAGACGGGCATGAACGCTCGTCGCCCCGGCCGCCATTTCCTCCAGATCCCCGGTCCCACCAACGTGCCCGACCGCGTGCTGCACGCGATCGCGCTGCCCACGCTCGATCATCGCGGTCCGGAGTTCGCGGCCCTCGCGCTCACCGTGCAGGCGGGCCTGCGCCGCGTGTTCCAGACCAGCGGCCCCGTCGTCACCTACCCCGCCTCCGGCACCGGCGCGTGGGAAGCGGCGCTGGTCAACACGCTCAACCCCGGCGACCGGGTGCTGATGGTGCGCACCGGCCAGTTCGCGACGCTGTGGCATGCCATGGCGCAACGCCTCGGCCTCGACGTGGTGCTGCTGGAGACCGACTGGCGGCACGGCGCCGACCCGGTGGCGATCGGCGCGGTGCTGGCCGACGACCGGGAGGGGCGCATCCGCGCCGTGTGCGTCGTGCACAACGAGACCTCCACCGGCTGCGTGACCGACATCCCGGCGGTGCGTGCCGCGATCGACGCCGCGCGGCACCCGGCGCTGCTGCTGGTCGACACGATCTCCTCCCTCGCCTCCATCCCGTACCGGCATGAGGCGTGGGGCGTGGACGTGACCGTGGCGGGCTCGCAGAAGGGGCTGATGCTGCCGCCCGGGCTGAGCTTCAACGCGATCGGGCCGAAGGCGCTGGCCGCGTCGGAGCGGGCGCGCCTGCCGCGCAGCTTCTGGGACTGGGGGCCGATGCTGGCGGGCATGGAGCGCGGCAACTTCCCCTACACGCCCGCGACCAACCTGCTGCGCGGCCTCGCCGAGGCGCTGGCGATGCTGCAGGAGGAAGGGCTGGAGGCCGTGTTCGCGCGCCACGCCCGCCACGGTGCGGCGACGCGGGCGGCGGTGGAGGCCTGGGGGCTGGAGGTGCAGTGCGCCGACCCCGCCGCCTATTCCGGCACGCTCACCGGCGTGCAGTTGCCGGAAGGGCAATCCGCCGATGCGCTGCGGGCGCTGATCCTGGCGCGCTTCGACATGAGCCTCGGCGCCGGGCTGGGGCGGCTCGCCGACCGCATGTTCCGCATCGGCCATCTGGGCGACATCAACGACCTGACGCTGCTGGGCACGCTCGCCGGCGTGGAGATGGGGCTCGCCCTCGCCCAGGTGCCCCACCGGCCGGGGGGAGTGAATGCCGCGATGGCCGTGCTCGCGGAGGCATAGCCCTGGGCGCCCGGACGCAAAGAGCTGCGGCGGACGCTCTGCCGGGCGCTCTTCCAGGAATCCCGCCGGGTCGTGCGCCAGCGTAGGCGCGAATGTGTCCCACGCGCTTCAACCGTCCGCGCGTCGCACAGCAACCAAAGGAAATACATCCATGAATCCAACAACCGGCCGACGGACCGCCCTGCACGTCTTCGGGGCGGCCCTCGCCGTCGGCGCCACCGATGTTCTTGCGTCAAAGGCCGAGGCGGCGGCGGAGCCGGGCGACGCGCTGGTGCCACACGGTGCCACCGCGCTCGCCGAGCTGTCCAAGCGCCTCGCCGCCGCGCCGCGCCGGCGGGACTTCAAGTCCGTGCCGATGATCCTCGACCACCCCGAGCAATGGGACCACGAGGCGCTGTCGGAAGTGCTCGCCTACCGGCCGAAGACCAAGCAGGCCTGGGACAACTCCGACATCGGCGGCCCCTGGATCAACGTGATGCGCAACAGCCTGAACGCGCAGATCTGGTCATTCCGGCATCCGGACTTCCTGGTCGTCTCGGCGACCCACGGCAGCGCCCAGTTCGCGCTCTACGACCAGGCGACGTGGGACAAGTACGGGCTGGCGAAGCTGGCCGGCGGCAAGTTCGAGAAGAACACCCTGATCCTCGACCGGCCCGCCGATTCCGCCGATCCGGCGAACTACGAGGATCCGGCCGGCGCCTTTTCGCCCGAGAACAACTCGATCCCGGCGCTGCAACGCCGCGGCGTGGTGTTCATGTCGTGCCACAAC
>JAFKFJ010000041.1 GCA_017307335.1 Alphaproteobacteria bacterium
ATCGAGCAGGCCCGACCAGCTCAGCCGCACCTCTTGCGAGCGGACCAACAGCGCGGGCCGGTCCGGCCAGCGCCGCGCGGTGCGTTCCAGGGCCTGGCCGATCGTCTCGCCGATCAGCGGCTGCGCGGCCGGCGCGCTCGCGTAGCTCATCGCGGACATCGCGCCGCAACCTCCCATCTGTTTGCCCACATGGTCCGCCCGCCCGGCGCGCGGGGCAAGACCTCAGCGATCGTCGTCGCCGCCCAGCGGCACCGATGCCGAGCGCGGCTGCCAGGGCGGTGCGGCAAGCTGGGCGCGCACCCGCGCCGCGAGTTCGCTGCGGCGGAACGGCTTGCCGATCAGCGCCACGCCGGGCCGCACCCGCCCACCTTCCAGCAGCGCGCGCCCGGAGTAGCCGGAGGTGAACAGCACCTTCAGCCCGGGAATCAGTTGCGCCGCCGCGTCGGCGACCTCCCGCCCGGTCATCCCGCCCGGCAGCACCACGTCGGCCAGCAGCAGGTCCGGCCGCATCCCCTCCTGTAGCAGCAGCAGTGCGTCCGTCCCGTCGGCGGCGGAGCGGACGGCATAGCCCAACCCGCGCAGCATCGCCTCGGTATGGACGCGGACGAGATCGTTGTCCTCCACCAGGAGGATCGTCTCGCTGCCACCATGGGCCGCCCGCGGTTCGCCGGCCGCGGCGGGGATCTCGGCCTCGCGGGTGCGGGGCAGATAGAGGCGCACCACCGTGCCCTCCCCCTCCTCGCTGTCGATCGTCGCGTGGCCGCCGGACTGCTTGGCGAAGCCGTAGACCATGGACAGCCCGAGGCCGGTCCCGCGTCCCGGTTCCTTGGTGGTGAAGAACGGCTCGAACGCCCGCTCCAGCACCTCCTGCGACATGCCGGCGCCGCCATCGGCCACCGCCAGCATGATGAACGCACCGGTCTGTTCGAGCCCGGCAAGCGCCCCGTAGACACGGTCGACAGTGACGTTGCTCGCCTCGATCCGCAGATGCCCGCCGGCCGGCATCGCGTCCCGCGCGTTGATCGCCAGGTTCAGCATCGCGGTCTCCAGCTCGGCCGGATCGACCACGGCGCGCCACAGCCCCCGGGCGACCGCGATCTCCAGCGCCACGGTCTCACCCATGGTGCGGCGCAGGAGCGGCTCCAGCGACGCCAGCAGGGCAGCGATGTCCACCACCTGCGGCGCGAGCGGCTGGCGGCGGGAGAAGGCAAGCAGGCGGTGCATGAGCTGGCTCGCGCTCTCCCCTGCCCGCAGCCCGGCCTCCGCCAGATCAAGGTCGCCGGCGCCCGCCGGGCCGCGCTCCTCCGCCCCGAGGGCGATCATCTCGAAATTGCCCAGCATGACGGTGAGCAGGTTGTTCACGTCGTGCGCGATCCCGCCGGTGAGCTGGCCGAGGCTTTCCAGCTTGCGCGCCTGCCGGGACCGCTCCGTCGCCTCCCGCTCGAGCGTGACGTCGCGGAAGTATACGGTCAGCCCGCCCTCGAACGGATAGACCCGGGTTTCGTGCCAGGCATTGAGCGAGGGCAGGAAGGCGGCGAAATCCGCCGGCAGCCCTGCCGCCGCAGCCGCTTCGAGCTGCGATGCGAACGGGCTCGCGCGCAAATCGGGGAACACTTCCCACAACGTGGCCCCGAGCACCTCGGCCCCCGGCCGGCGCAGCGCGGCCAGCGCCGCGTCATTGGCATAGCGGACCCGCCAGGACCGATCGAGTACGTAGACGCCATCCGCAATGCTGCCGAGAACATGGTCGAGATCAAGGACGCCCTCGTTCGCCGCCGTGGCGCCGATCGTGCCTCGGATGGCGGCGCGCAGCCTGACGCGGAGGCGGCGCGCGATGCTCAGAACGCCAGCTTCCCAGAACTCCGTCCGCGATCCGTGCGCCATCGCCGTCTTCGTCGCGCCCCCTTCCGCCGCGTTCGCGCCCCGCACTCTAGCACCGCTCGCCGGAGCATGTATTCCCGATTTGGCAAGTATTCGCCGAGCGCTTCGGCTTACGATATTTCGTCTCGGGTTCGGAATCGAGTGCAAGCCCATGGACGGGTGCCGCGAACGCCACTAACAATTGACGGAGCGAGCCGCCGATCTGGCTCACGTTTTCGGGACCGTGAACCGACCGATTCGGATGACGCCCAGCGACGCCACAACACCGCTTTCCAACCCTCGGGTCCTGCTGATCGAGGACAATCCGGCGGTGGCGGAGACGTTGCAAAAATTCATCGAGCGTTCCGGAATGCGCACGGCCTGGGCCCAGACCGGGGCCCGCGCGATCGAACTCAAGCGCAGCTTCATGCCCGACGTCGTGCTGGTCGACCTGGAGCTGCCCGACACCAACGGCGTGGCACTGATCGGCTGGCTCTCCGACCTGCATGACTGCGGGATCATCGTCGTCTCCGGACGCGGCGAGGAGGCGGAGCGCATTGTCGGGCTGGAACTCGGCGCCGACGACTACATCGCCAAGCCGCCGCAGTTGCGGGAGATGGTGGCGCGGATCCGCGCGGTGCATCGCCGCTCGCACCTGCGCGCCGGCGCGCGGGCCGATGCCGGGGCGCCCGCCATCCCGGCGCTGCATCCGGTTCAGGTCGGGCCATGGCGCGTCGACCTGCAGCGGCGCATCGTC
>JAFKFJ010000286.1 GCA_017307335.1 Alphaproteobacteria bacterium
TACAACGAACCGGTATCGAAGCACTTGCTTGCCGTTCCCAATCGGCGGTAGTTGGGCACTGATGAGCGGCGATCGGCACACGGTTTCGATCGACTTCGACGCGCAAGGGAACAGCGGGCCATACCGCGTGGCCGGCTGGTCCACGCCGGAACCGGAAGAAACATGGACCCTTGGCGCTGGCAGCGAACTCGCGCTGCCGGCCCCGGGGCGGCGCGCCACCTATGTGCTGGCGTTCAGCCTGCGGCCGCTCGTCGCCGACCAGCGGCTGCGGACACAGCGCCTCGGCATCGCCGTCAACGGGGTTCCGCTCGCCGATTTCCGCATCGACGGGCGCACGCGCCGCGCCTGTCTGGTGCCCTGGTCACTGATCGACGGCCATTCCGACCTCCGAATCACGTTCACGACGCCCGACTCCGCGCGTCCCGTCGATCTCGGCCTCAACGACGACGGCCGCCGTCTCGGCGTCGCGTTGCGCACGCTCACGCTGTACCCGGACATCCACGAGGAGGCCGAGGGCGATCGCCACCTCCATGGCGACGCGCCGGTACCCGTGGACACCGCCTCGTTCATCGCCGCCGAGCAGGTACCGCTGCACGAGCTCATGCTAGGCTTCGAAAGCCTCGGCGAGAACTGCGAGTTCGGCCTCGTGCAGCGGCAGTGCCAGGCCGAGCCGCTGGGGTTGCTGCGCTTCTCCTCCACCCCGCTGCCGCGGCTGCTCGACGCGCTGGACGCGCGGTTCGACGGCATGGGCGCGCAAGCATCGACGCGCGTGGAACTGGCGACCAACGGGCGCGAGTTCATGGTGAACGACAGCCGCTACGGCTTCGTCTATCACGCCTGGGTCGCGGCCGGCGAGATGTCGCCCGAGGCGATCATGCGACGCGAGGCGAAGCGCGTGCCGCTGCTCGTGCGCAAGCTCGTCGAGGATCTCGAAGCGGCCGACAAGATCTTCGTCTTCAAGGGCATGGGCGCGCTGCCGGAGGAGGAAGCATTTCCCCTGGCGGCGAGCATCCGCCGCTACGGCCCGAACACGCTGCTGTTCGTGACACTGGCCGATGCGGCGCACCGCGCCGGCGCGGTGCAGGTGCGCGCGCCGGGTTTCATGGTCGGCTATCTCGATCGCTTCGCGCCCGGTGAGAATGCGCACGACCTGCTGCTCGGCCAGTGGGTGAAGCTCTGTCGCGAGGCCTATCGTCTGCGCCTCGCGACGCGCGGCGTCATGGCATAGCGCCCGCGTCCGGCACAGCCTGCACCGACAGGAGTGTGCCTTGGACCCGCGACCGCACGTCATCATCCTCAACGGCGTCGGCAGCGTGGGCAAGAGTGCGACGGCGCGTGCGCTGCAGGCCATCACCGCCAGGCCGTTCCTGCATGTCGCGATAGACACCTTTCTCGACATGCTGCCGCCGGCGCTGTTCGGCCAGCCGGAAGGACTGGTGCTCGAGACCGTCCACGACCAGGGAAAGCCGAGCATCGTCGTCCGGCCCGGTCGTCGAGCGGGCGCTGCAAGGCATGCGCCACGCGGTCGCCGCCATGGCCGCGCAGGGCAATGACCTGATCGTGGATGACGTCATCATCGACGCGACCCGGGCGACGGAGTACCGCGCCCTGCTCGCGCCATTCGCCCTCCGCTTCGTCGGCCTGTTCGCACCGCTGGCGGTGCTGGAGGTGCGGGAGCAGGCGCGCGGGGATGTCATTCCGCGCGGGCCGGCAGGGCGGCGACCGCCTTCATCACCTCCGCCGCATGGCCCGAAACCTTCACGTTCGGCCAGATCCGCGCAATCCGGCCGGCGGCGTCCACCAGGAAGGTGGTGCGCAGCATGCACATGTACTTGCGGCCGTACATCGACTTCTCGCCCCACACGCCATACGCCTCCGCCACCTGCGTCGCGGCGTCGGAGGCAAGCGGGAAGCGCAGCCCGTATTTCTCTGCGAACTTCTCGATCGGCGGCATCTTGTCCTTGGACACGCCGATCACCGTGATGTCCGCAGCACCGAACTGCGGCAGCGCCTCCTGGAACGCGCAGGCCTCCTTGGTGCAGCCGGGCGTGTCGGCCTTCGGGTAGAAATACAGCACGAACGGCCTGCCGCGCAGCGCGGCGAGGCCGACCGTCCGCCCGCCGCTCGCCGGCATGGAGAAGTCGGGCGCGGGGTCACCGGGCTTGAGGGTCATGCGTCGATCGCTCCCACCAGTCGGATGAAGGCTGCGCGCACGGCGCGCGCGAGGGCGTCCAGGGTGACGCGCAGGTCCGCCACGTCAACTCCCGCCAGCCCCGCCGCCTTCGCGGCGCGCAGCAGCGCCTCGGCCGAGGCCGCCGACAGCGCGGCACCCGGCAGGCGCCCTTCGGTGAGGCGCAGGATGCCGGCGACCGTCCGCCACGCACGATCGGCGTGCAGCAGCGTCTCGGCATCCGCGGCGCCGAGCGCCCCGATCGCGTGCAGCCGCGCCAGCGCCTCACGCGTCGTGGGGCTCGCCACCTCCGGATGCACCGGGGCGTGGACCAGTTGCAGCGCCTGGGCGATGAATTCCACCTCCATCATGCCGCCCGGCGCATGCTTCACGTCCCAGGGCCCTTGTGGCGGAAGCTGGCGCGCGAGGCGCGTGCGCATCGCCGCGGCGTCGGCGCGCACGCGCGCAGGCGGGGGCCCGCTCGCGATGGCGCGCGCGATCGCCGCCTGCACGCGCCCCGCCAGCGCCGGCGGCCCGGTCACGACGCGCGCGCGCGTGAGCGCCATGCGCTCGTAGGTCCATGCGCTGCCGCCATGCGCGACGCCTTTCGCCGCCGGGGCATGGTATCGCTCGAAGGCGGCGAGCGAGACCGCAACGGGGCCTTTGTTGCCGGACGGGCGCAGCCGCATGTCCACCGCATACATCGGTCCGCTCGCATCCGGGGCCGTGAGGGCGGCGATGAAGGCGTGCACGGCGCGGATGAACCATTGGCTGGCTGGCAGCGTGCGCGCGCCACTGCTCTGCATGACGCCGGCCGGATGGTCGTAGATCAGCATCAGGTCGAGGTCCGAGCCGGCCATCATCTCCCGCCCGCCGGCCTTGCCCAGCAGGACGACGGCCAGGCTGCCGCCGCGCACGCGGCCGTGACGGGCCGCGAAGTCTGCGAGCACGCGCGGGAACAGCGCGCCGATCGCCGCATCGGCCAGCGCCGCCCGGCGCACCCCGCTTGCGTCGGCGTCGAGCCGCGCCTCCAGGCTCGCGACGCTGATCGCGAAATCCTCCTCGCGCACGGCGCGGCGGATGATCGTGATCGCGTCCTCCAACGCCTCGCCGTCGCGCAGCCGCAGGCGCAGCAGGCGCGACAGGTCCGGCTGCTCCTCCGGCGCCAGCAGCCCGTCGAGCGCGCCCGGATTGCGCGCGAGGTGCTCCGAAAGGAGCGGCGCCGCGCCAAGCACGGCGGCGATCCGGTCGATCAGGCCGGGATTGCGCTGGAACAGCGACAGCAACTGCACCCCGGCCGGCAGCCGGGCGAGGAATGCGTCGAGCCGGGCGAACGCGGCCTCCGGGTCGCTTTGCCGGGCGAGGGCGGCGAGCAGCGGGGGCAGGATCTGCGCCAGCAATTCCCGCGCCCGCTCCGAGCGCAGCGAGCGCAGCCGCCCGGCAAGCCAGCCCTGGACACGGGCGGCGACCGAGTCGGGGTTGGCGTAGCCCAGGGCGCGCAGCGCGGCGAGCGTGGGCGGCGGCACCTCCCCGGCCCCGGAGAAGTCCAGCGCCGGGCCGACCGGAACTTCGGGAACCGCCTCGAACACCTCGCGATAGGCGCGCTGCACATGCGCCCGATGGCGCGCGAGGGTGGCGGCGAACGCCGACGGGCTGCGATAGCCGAGGAAGACCGCGAATGCGGCCATCGCCTCGGGCCGGTCGGGCAGCGCGTGGGTCTGGCGGTCGGCGACCATCTGCAGCCGGTGCTCGGTCCGGCGCAGGAAGCGATAGGCGGCGGCCAGCACCGCGGCCGTGCGGCGCCCGAGATGCCCGGCGCGGGCGAGAAGGCGCAGCGCCTCCTGCGTCGCCGGCACGCGCAGCGCCGGGTCGCGGCCGCCCCAGACCAGTTGCAGGGTTTGCACCAGGAACTCGATTTCGCGGATGCCGCCGCGGCCGAGCTTCACGTTGTAGCCGGCGATCGCCGCCAGCGGGTCGGCCGATCGCGGGGTGCGGGCCTGCGCATCGATCCGGCGCTTCACCGCATGGATGTCGGCGACGGCCGCGAAATCGAGATGGCGGCGCCAGACGAAGGGTCGGATCGCGCCGAGAAACGCGGCGCCGGTCGCGAGGTCGCCGGCCACCGGGCGCGCCTTCAGCATCGCCGCGCGTTCCCAGTTCTGGCCCATGCTCTCGTAGTAGGCGATGGCGGCGGGCAGAGCGACGACCGGCGGCGTGGCGGCCGGGTCGGGGCGCAGGCGCAAATCGACGCGAAACACGTAGCCGTCAGCATCGCGCGCCTCCATGAGGCCAACCAATCCACGCGCGAGGCGTGTAAAGAAGGCGCCGGAGGCTTCCGGCTCCAGCCGGCCGGAATCGGGATCGTGCAGCAACACCAGGTCGATATCGCTGGAATAATTCAGTTCACGCGCGCCGAGCTTGCCCATGCCCAGCACGACGAAGCCGCTTGCCCGGCCCGGTTCGTCCGGGTGGGGCAGCGCGATCTCGCCGCGCGCCCGGGCGGCGGTGAGCAGGTGCGCGACCGCGACCTGCAGCGCGCTCTCGGCGAGGTCAGAGAGTGCGGCGGTGACCCGTTCCAGCGCCCACAGGCCGCCGATATCGGCGACCGCCACCGCGAGCGCCACCTCGCGCTTGGCCCGTCGCAGCGCCGCCGCCACGGTCTCGCGCGGAGCCGCCGGGGGCACCGCCGCAAGGCGCGCGAGCGTGGCGCCGACGACCGGCGCGGGACCGTCTGCGACCACCGCGCGCAGCGTCGCCGGCTCGCGCAGCGCGAGCTCGGCCAGGTAGGGCGCATTGCCGCCAAGTGCTTGCAGCACCGCAGGGGGTACCACGCGGTCGGGATCGAGCGCGGCGAAACGCTCGCCAAGCCGGGCGGCGGCGCCGGGATCCGCCGGCTCGGGCCAGGAAAGCATGGCCCAGGAAAGCACGGCGCGGACACGGTCGGCCATCGCCCGGCAGGCTGCGCGTGAGGCGGATCACGGGTCAAGCCGCCCGGCATGGCGGACGGCTGCTGCATGCCCTGGTGCAGCTCGCGCTGGCGCTGGTGATCTTTGCCGCCGCGGGCCTCGGCATCCTGGCCTGGCGGCTGTCCGAGGGGCCGCTCGAACTCGGCTGGCTGACGCAGCGGCTCACCGCGGCGGCGAACGCCGAGGGCGGCGTGCAGATTTCGCTCGGCGGCGCGGCGCTCGCCTGGGAAGGGTTCCGCCGGGGCGGCGAGCCGCCGCTCGACATCCGGCTGACGGCGCTCACGGTCCGTGACGCCGGCGGCCGGACGATCGCCACGGTGCCGAGTGCCGCGGTGCTGCTTTCCGTCACAGGGCTGCTGCGCGGCCGGATCGAGCCGCGGTCGATCGAGGTGGACGGCGCAAGGCTGCACGTGCTGCGGGCCGCCGACGGCCGCATCGGCTTCGACCTCTCCGGCGGCGCGCAGCCGCAGGCCGAGACCGCGCCGCCCGCCCCGGCACTGCCGGCGCTGCTCGCCCGCCTCACCGAGCCGGCGGCGGCGTCCCATTCGCGCTGGGCACGGGTCCGGCGCGTGCACGTCCGCGATGCCGCCGTCACCGTTGTCGACCACCGGCTGGGCGTGACCTGGCAGGTCCCGGCGCTGCGCATCGATCTCACCCGCCAGCCGGCCGGGGGCATCGCCGGCGAGGCGGCGGCCACCCTCGCCCTCGGCAGCCGCTCCGCACAGCTCAACCTCTCCGCCCATCTCGCCGCCGAGGCACGGGCCAGCGAGATCGAGGCGTCACTGTCGCCGGTCAATCCCGCGCATCTGGCGGCGGCACTGCCGGCGGGCTTCGCCGGGCTCGATCCGTCGGCGCTCGGCGCGCTCGCGGCACCCATCCGGCTCAGTGCGACCGTGCAACTCGGGTCGGCGCTGGAACTCCGCCACGCGACGCTCTCGGCCGAGATCGGCGCCGGGACGGTGCATCTGGGCATGGGCACCGCGCCGATCCTGGACGCCAGCCTGTTCGTCGAGGGTTCGCCCGACGCGCTGCACGCCACGTTGCGCCGCCTCGTCACCGCGCCCTGGCCGGGTGGGCCGACCAGCACGCTGACCGGCCATGCCGACATGACGCATGCCGGCGACGGGTGGCAGATCGCGGCGAGCGTCGATCTCGACCACGCCCGTTTCGCCGACCTGCCCGCCCTGTGGCCGGCCGGCGTGGGCGTGCCCGGCACGCGGCCCTGGATCACCCGGAACATCACCGACGGGGTCGCCCGCAACGGCCATGTCGAGGTGGCGCTGCGGATGCCCGAGGATTTTTCCGACGCGACGCTGACCCGTCTCGCCGGCGGGATCGACGGCACCGGCCTCACCGTGCACTGGCTGCGCCCGGTGCCGCCGATCACCGGCGGCGAGGCGCGGCTGAACTTCCTCACCCCCGACCGGCTGGAGGTGCTGATTACCGCCGGCCAGCAGGGCGGGATCGTGATCCGCGGCGGGCGCGTCGCCTTCTCCGGCCTCGCGGCGAAGGACCAGTCTGCCGACATCGACGGCGATCTCGCCGGCACCGTCGCCGACCTCCTTGCCTTGCTGCGGCAGCCCCGCATCAAGCTGCTCGATCGCAGCCCGCTGCCGGTGCGGGATGCGGCGGGGAAATTCAGCGGGCACATCGCCGTGGCGGGCCTGCCGCTGCGCGACAGCGTCAACATGGATGACCTGCAGATCCGCACCGAGATGCGGTTGACCGGCCTCGGGCTGCCCGCGGTCGCCGCCGGGCAGAACCTGACCAACGGCACGTTCGACCTGCGCGCCGACCCCGAGGGTCTGCACGCGGCGGGCGACGCGACGGTTGGCGACATCCCCGCCAAGCTCGCGCTCGACATGGACTTCCGCGCCGGGCCGCCTTCGCAGGTGCAGGAAAGCATCAGCGGCTCGGCCACCATCGGGGCGGCGCAACTCGCGGCGCTGGGCCTGCACACCGCGCCGTTCCTGACCGGCCCCACGGATTTCCAGGCGCGCGTGGCGCTGCGGCGCGACCATCGCGGCGAGGCGACGATCAACGCCGACCTGGCGCGCGCCGCCCTCAACGTCGCCGAGCTGAACTGGGCCAAGCCGGCGGGCCAGCCCGCGAGCGCCGAGGCGCACCTGCTGCTGGAGGGCGAGCGCATCGCCGAGGTCGACCGGGTGCAGGTGAACGGCAGCGGGCTCGCGCTTTCCGGGCGCGCCACCTTCGCCAACGGCCGCGCCCAGCGCATGGAGCTCGACCGGCTCGTGCTGGGCACCGGCACCGACGCGCGCGGCACGATCGCCATTCCGCAGCGGCCGGTCGATCCGTGGCGGATCACGCTGACCGGCCGCAGCCTCGACGCCTCCGCGCAGTTCAGGCGCACGCCGCGCCCGGCCCAGCCGCCGAAACCCGCGCCCCCGGGTCCGCCCTATGTGCTCGACGCGCGGTTCGACCGCGTGATCGCCGGCAACGGGCGCGACCTCACCGGCGTCTCCGCGCAGGTGGACAGCGACGGGCAGGTGATGCGCCGCCTTGCCGTCGCCGGCCAGACCGGCGGCGCACAGCCGTTCAACCTGACGATCGAGCCGCAGCCGGGCGGCCGGCGCCTCGTCGGCAACTCCTCCGACGCCGGCGGCCTGCTGCTGGCGCTGGGGGTGATCGAGAGCATGCGGGGCGGCAAGCTGCGTCTCACCGGCGACTACAACGACACGCAGGCCGACCACCCGCTGACCGGGCGCGCCGAGATCGACAACTTCCGCATCGTCAACGCCCCGTTCCTCGGCCGCGCGCTGCAGGCCATGACGCTGTACGGCGTGGTCGGCATGCTGCAGGGGCCCGGCCTGGGGTTCAGCAAGCTCGAAGCGCCGTTCAGCCTGCGCAGCGACGTGCTGGAGATTCTGGACTCCCGGGCGTTCAGCGCCAGCCTGGGGATGACGGCGAAGGGCAAGCTCGACCTCGCGCGGCACACGCTGGACATCCAGGGGACCATCGTGCCCGCCTATTTCTTCAACTCGCTGCTGGGCGACATCCCGCTGATCGGGCGCCTGTTCAGCCCCGAGCGCGGCAGCGGCCTGTTCGCCGCCACCTATACCGCGCGCGGGCCGCTCAACGACCCGACGGTCTCCGTCAATCCTCTCGCGGCCCTCACGCCAGGCTTCCTGCGCGGGCTGTTCCGCCTGTTCGACCGTCCGGCGTCCGCGCAATGAGCGACGCGGCGGCGGCGGGGCCCGCGATCGAGCATGTGCTGGCCTACGGACAGTCGCTCTCGACCGGCTGGGACGGCTGGCCGGTGCTGTCGCGCAGCGCGCGGCCGGGCTGCCTGATGCTGGGCAGCAGCGTGCGCGGCGTCGATGAAGCCGCGCCGCGCTGGGCCCCGCTCGGCCGCCTCGCCTTCCTCCCGCTGTTCGCCATCGCGCAGGACATCCGCACCGGCGCGCTGCTGGCGGACGAGGCGCCGCCGGCGGCGGAGATCCTCGGCGAGACGGTGCTGGAGAGCGCGCTCGCGTACTGCGCCGCGCGGCGCGGCCGGGGTTCTGCCGCGCTGCTGGGCAGCGCGTGCGGCGTCGGCGGGCGTCCGCTGGAGAAGCTGTCGCGCGGCGCCGCGCCGGAGCTGTTCAACCGGCTGCGCGACTGCGTGCGCCTGGCGCGCCTCGTCGCGCGCGCGGAGCGGCGGGCCTACCGGGTCGCCGCGGTGCTGTTGCTGCAAGGCGAGAGCAACGTCGCCGGCGACGGCACGCGCGATCGGGGCGAATACGCCGCGCTGCTGCACCGCCTGATCGACGACATCCTCGGCGACATCGCGGCGGGGCAGGACGCGCCGCCGGCGATCCTGCTGTACCAGACGAGCGGCGCGTACACGCATGACGACATGGACGTGCCGCAGGCGCAGCTCGATCTCGCGCTGGCACGCCCGGGCGTGTTCCTCGCCGGACCGACCTATCCGTACCCGGAGAAGCACGGGCACATGGACGGCAACGGCTATCGGTGGCTCGGCGCGCAGTTCGGCAAGGTGCTGCACCGTGCGCTGAACGGTGATGCCGCGTGGCGCCCGCTGCATCCGACGCGCGCGACGCTGTCCGGGCAGACGGTGCGGATCGCGTTCTCGGTGCCGACACCGCCGCTGGCGTGGGAAACGCCGTTCGTCGGGCTGCAGCGGCGCGAGATCGCCGATCGGGGATTCACGGTGCTTGATGCGGCGGGCCCGGTGCCGATTGCGGACGCATCGCTGGAAGATGCGGCGACGGTCGCGCTGCGACTGGCCCGCCCGCCCGCCGCGGGGCCGCTGCACGTCCGCTACGCCGACCGCACGCGCCACCATGGCCGCGGCATGCTGCACGACAGCGAGCCGACGATGGCCGAGGACGCCTTCGTCAGCGATTTCGCCGGCGCGCCCTACTCGCCCGCCGATGCGGCGGCACTGGGCGGGCGGCCCTATGCGCTGGTGAACTGGTGCACGGCGTTTGCGATGGCGGTCGAGCGGACGCGGTAGTCGGCACGGCATTTTCACCGCAGCACGGGGGCGTCATCCCGCCTGTTTGCGCGGCCGCCCGCCCTTGCGCCCGTTTGCGCGCGAACTTGCGGCCTTAGCCGCATTGCGCGCGCGGCCACCAACTGCGCCCAGCTGCGCGGCCATCCATCGCCGCGAACCGAACACGCCTTGCAGCAGGGCCGGGATGTACAAGTCGGCGTCGAGCTTCGGCCAGTGCAGGCCGAGCCCAGCGGGACTGATCTCGATCGCAGCCAGATCCTCCGGCGCAGCGCCGGCCAGTCCCTCCGCGAGGGCCGGCGGAAACGCCAGCTCGAGTCCCGTGTTCAGCCGCACCACGATCCGCGAGGCGCGGCGGTCATAGCGTGCCGCCACGGCGTGCCCCGCCTGCCGCAGCGCCGCCGCGGACGCCTCGGCCTGCGCGAACTCCTCCTCAGTCACCGCCATGAATGATCCTCCAATGCCGGCAGAGTGCAGCAATGCTGCCGGCCAGGGCGTGCTTCAGGCCGCTCACCTCGGACCGGCGAAGCCCGTAACTTTCCCGCAGTTCGGGCGGCCCGTCCGGGCAATTGAGGTTGAACACGGCCTCGCCGTGTGCCCCGATCACATGGACATGGGCGGGCCGATGATCAGCCGGATAGATAACGACGCGCAGCCCGTCGAGGCGCAGCACCGTGGGCACCGGCGCGTTTTATCAGAAATCAAAGCGCTTTGGAATGTCGTTCAAGGAGCGCGCCGCCTGCAACCGGCGACGCACGCGGCGGACCGCGTCCGCCCCTACGATCCGGCCGCGACGAACCGCTCCAGCCAGTGAATGTCGTAGTCCCCGGCTTGAAACTCCGGCGCCTCCACCACGCGCTCATGCAGCGGCAGCGTGGTCTTGATGCCGACCACGGCGAACTCCGCCAGGCTGCGGCGCAGCCGCGCGATCGCCTGTTCGCGCGTCGGCGCGTGCACCACCAGCTTCGCGATCAGGCTGTCGTAGTAAGGCGGCACGCGGTAGCCGGCGTACAGCGCCGAATCCACGCGCACACCCAGGCCCCCCGGCGCGTGGAACGCCGTGACCAGCCCGGGCGTCGGCGTGAAGGTCTCGGGGTCCTCGGCCGTCACCCGGCATTCGATCGCGTGGCCCGCGAAGCGGACGTCCTCCTGCCCGTAGCCCAGCGCCTCGCCCGCCGCGATGCGGATCTGCTCGCGCACCAGGTCGATGCCGCAGACCATCTCCGTCACCGGATGCTCCACCTGCAGGCGCGTGTTCATCTCGATGAACGCGAACTGCCCGTCCTGGTAAAGAAACTCCAGCGTCCCGGCATTGCGGTAGCCGAGCCGCGCCAGCGCCGCCGTCACGTCCGCGCCCAGCCGCGTGCGCGCCTGCGGCCCGATCGCCGGCGAGCCCGCCTCCTCCAGCAGCTTCTGGTGGCGGCGCTGCAGGCTGCAGTCGCGCTCGCCGAAATGCACCACGTGGCCGTGCGCATCGGCCATCACCTGCAGCTCGATGTGCCGCGGGCGGTCGAGATACTTCTCCAGATAGACGGCATCGTTGCCGAAGGCGGCGCGCGACTCCACGCGCGCGACGCGCCAGGCGTCCTCCAGCCCGTCCGGCGTCTGCGCCACCTTCATGCCACGCCCGCCGCCGCCGGCCGCCGCCTTGATCAGTACCGGGTAGCCGATGCGCCCGGCGACCGCGCGCGCCTCCTCCAGCCCGGAAAGCTCGCCCTGCGAGCCCGGCACCAGCGGCACGCCGAGTGCCGCCATCGCCGTCTTCGCCGCGATCTTGTCGCCCATCATGCGGATATGCGCGGGCGCGGGGCCGATGAAGGTCAGGCCATGCGCCTCGACCATGTCGGCGAACTCGGCATTCTCGGCGAGAAACCCGTAGCCGGGATGGATCGCGTCGGCGCCGGTGATGATCGCGGCGGAGAGGATCGCCGCCGTGTTCAGATAGCTCTCGCGCGCCGCCGGCGGGCCGATGCACACGCTCTCATCGGCCAGCCGCACATGCATCGCCTCGGCATCGGCGGTGGAGTGCACGGCGACGGTGGGAATGCCCATCTCGCGGCATGCGCGCTGGATGCGCAGCGCGATCTCGCCGCGATTGGCGATCAGGACTTTCGAGAACTGGGCGGCCACGCGCGCCGCTACTCCAGGATCAGCAGCGGTTCGCCGTACTCGACCGGCGCGCCGGATGCCACCAGCACGCGCGTCACCGTGCCGTTCTTCGGGGCCTTGATCTGATTGAAGGTCTTCATCGCCTCGATCAGCAGCAGCGTCTGCCCGGCGACCACGGCCTGCCCCGGCACGATGAACGGCGTCGCCCCCGGTTCGGGCGCGAGGTAGACGATGCCCACCATCGGGCTCAGCACCGCGCCGGGATGGCGCTCGAAATCCTCCACCGCGGGCGCCGGCACCGGGGCCGCGGCGGCGATCGGGGCGGCGGCAGCCGGCGCGACGGCGGCCGGGGCGACCGTGGTGACGGCGGTCACCGGCGCCGGGGTGCGGGCGACGCGGATGCGCCCTTCCTTGCTCTCGATCTCGATCTCGGTCAGCCCGGTATCGGCGAGGATGGTCGCCAGCGCGCGCACCGCCGCCGGGTCGAACGGCACCGCCATCAGCCGTCCTCCTCCTCGATCAGGTCCGCCATCGCGGTCAGCGCCAGCGCATAGCCGCGAATGCCGAAACCACAGATGACCCCGGTCGCCATTTTCGAGACGTAGGACACATGGCGAAACGCTTCGCGCTTGTGGATGTTGGACAGGTGCACCTCGATCACCGGCAGCTCCGCCGCCAGCAGCGCGTCCATCAGCGCGACCGACGTGTGCGTGTAGGCCGCCGGGTTGATGACGATGCCGGCGGCGCGGTCGCGACATTCCTGCACCCAGGACACCAGCTCGCCCTCGCCGTTGGTCTGGCGGAAGTCGATGGCGAGCCCCAGGCGCTCCGCGGTCTCCGCGCACAGCGCCTCCACGTCGTCCAGCGTCGCGCTGCCGTAGATCTGCGGCTGACGCAGGCCGAGCATGTTCAGGTTGGGGCCGTTCAGCACCGCGACCAGCGGCAGGGCAGCAGGAGGCACCATGGGCGCGCCCCTAGCACGAGCCGCCGCGCCGCGACAATCACCGCGGCCGGCCCGGGCTCACGGCGCCTTGACCAGCATGTGGCCCAGCTTGCGGCCGGCGAAGATGTGGACGTGGAAGTGTCCGACCTCCTGGCTCGCGTCCTCGCCCACGTTGGCGAGCACGCGGTAGCCCGGCGCCTCCACTCCCAGATCCCTGGCCACGCGCCCGACCGCGCGCCAGAAGCCCGCCAGCTCGGCGTCGCTGGCACCGGCGGCGAAGTCGGCGAGCGAGACGTAGCGGCCACGCGGGACCACCAGCACATGCACCGGCGCCTGCGGCCGCACGTCGTGGAAGGCGACCGCCCATTCGTCCTCGTACACCCGCCGCGACGGAATCTCACCGCGCAGGATTCGGGCAAAAACGTTAGCGTCGTCGTAAGGCCCCGTGCCGCTCACCATCGCCCTGTCCCCCCCCCCCCGCGCTCATGCCAGCGCCTTCGACGCCTTCTCGAACGTGCCGCGCGACAGGCGCGGCGTCGCCAGGATCCGCTCCAGCTCGCCCCGCATCAGCGCGGCACGGGCCGCCGCCTGGCGCCGCCACGCGCCGAGCGGGTTGACCATGCGGGCCGCGGTCTGTCCGTTCAGCGGGTCGAGCGTGATGATCACGTCGGCAAGGAAGCGATAGCCCGCGCCGCTCGCGTCGTGGAAGCGCACCGGGTTGGCGGCGGCGAAGGCGCCGACCAGGGCGCGCACGCGGTTCGGGTTGCGCAGGTCGAAGTCCGGGTGCCGATACAGCGCCTGCACCGCCGCGATGGTGTCGGGCCGCGGCGAGGCCGCCTGGATCGCGAACCATTTGTCGAGCACGAGGTCGTCGCCCCGCCAGCGGGCATGGAACGCCTGCAGCACCGCGTCGCGGTCCGGCGCGTCGCTCGCCGCCAGCACGTCGAGGGCCGCCAGCACGTCGGTCATGTTCGCCTGCGCGTCGAACTGCGCCCGCGCGAGGCGCAGCGCATCGGGCTGTCCCGCCGCCAGATAGGCGAGACAGACATTGCGCAGCGCCCGCCGGCCCATCGCCGCCCCGTCGATGCGGTGCGGGCCGGGGTCGGCGAGCCGCGCATAGGCCTCGCGCATCGGAACGGCGAGCGTGCTGCCGATCTGCGCCCGCAGCGCCTGCCGCACCGCATGGATCGCGTCGGGCGCGGCGACC
>JAFKFJ010000287.1 GCA_017307335.1 Alphaproteobacteria bacterium
CGCCTCGGAATACAGCCCCGCCATGCCGAGCCGGCGCAGGGTTGCCGCCCGGATCACCGTGGTGGCCGAGCGCTGCACCATGGTGACGTCGGCGTCGTGCTCCCACAGATCGGCGCAGATGTCGTGCGCCGAGTTGTTGGAGCCGATCACCACGCATTTCTTGCCGGCGAAGCCCTCGCCGCCGGGGTGGCGGCTGGAATGGTGCTGGAGGCCGGCGAAGCGCTCCATGCCCTTGTAGCGGGGCAGGTTGGGCACGCCGGACATGCCGGTGGCCAGCACGAGATGCTGCGGCCGCAGCGTCACCTCCCGGCCTTCGCGCAGGGCGGTGACGGTCCATTCGCCGGCGGCCTCGTCATAGGCGGCGTGGCGGACCTTGGTGCCGCCCCAGTAGTCCAGCTCCATCACCCGCGTGTACATCTCCAGCCAGTCGCCCAGCTTGTCCTTGGGCGTGTAGACCGGCCAGTGCTCGGGGAAGGGGAGGTAGGGCATGTGGTCGTACCAGACCGGGTCGTGCAGGCAGAGCGACTTGTAGCGCCGGCGCCAGGCGTCGCCGGGGCGGGGGTGGCGGTCCAGGATCAGCGCCGGCACGCCCAGCCGCTTCAGCCGCGCGCCCAGGCCGATGCCGCCCTGGCCGCCGCCGACCACCAGCACATAGGGCTGGGTGGTGGCGCCGAGTGCCGCCGCCTCCGCCGCGCGGGTTTCCTGCCAGGTGCGGCGGTGCTTGAAGGCGCCGTGCTGGACGCCCTCCTCGCGGGTGAGGCCCTGGCGCTCCTCGAAGCCCTTCAGCTCGCGCAGGGCGGTCAGCAGGGTCCAGCAGCGGCCGTCGCGCAGCCGCAGATGGCCGCGCCCGCGCCCGGCCGCCGTCTCGAAGGTGAGCCAGGCCTGGGTGACGCCCTCGGCCCGCTCGGCGGCGCCGTCGATGGCCCAGTTTGCGGGCGCGGTGTGCGCCAGCGTGTCGGCCAGCATCGCCGCGATGCCGGCCGGGCCGTCGAAGGTGGCGATGTTCCAGGTGAAGGCGACCAGGTCGCGCCAGTGGCCGTCCGGGGCGAACCGCCCGGCGGCGGCGGCGATGTCACCGCGCCGCAGCGCGTCGGCGAAGGCCTGGAGCCAATCGGTTGCGTGCTGGGTGGCGTCGTCCTGGGTCATGCCGGCTCGGTGCGTTGTTGTGGAGGGCGGCAGGGTAACGTGGCCGGGCAGCGGCGGTAAGCCCGCGGCTGGCGCCAGAGCGTGATGGCCGCTGAAGGAAGCGATCATCACGCTCTGGCGGTTGCTTTGTTGCGTGATTCAGACATCTGGTGAGTCCACCTCCGGTCACCACGCTCTGGCTGGATCAAACATCCGGCCGGTTGGTATGCTCGGCGCGCATCCAGGGAGAACGCCGCATGACCGCACCCCGCCCGACATTTGCCGGCGACGTCACCGTCGCGCAGATCCGCGTCGCGCGGCCCACCGACCAGCTGGAGGAGGTGGTGCGCTTCTACCGCGACGGGCTGGGGCTGGCCGAGCTTGGCGGCTTCAGCGGCCATGCGGGGTATGACGGGGTGATGCTGGGGCTGCCGGACCGGGCCTGCCACCTGGAGTTCACCCGCCACGAACACGGCAGCCCGTGCCCGGCGCCGAGTGCCGACAACCTGCTGGTGCTCTACATTCCCGACCCGGCCGATTTCGCGGCGATGCGGGTGCGGATGGAGGCGCTGGGGGTGCGCCCGGTGCCGCCGGAGAACCCGTACTGGCGGGAGCGCGGCCTGACCTATGCCGACCCGGATGGCTGGCGGGTGGTGCTGTGCCGGACCTCCGGGATATGAGCGCGGTGGCAGGCGGCGGCCCGCTGCCCGCCGGCGTGCTGCCGGCGGGCATCCGTGCCCGCATGGTGCCGGGCATCAACGGGCTGGACATGCATGTGCTGGAGGCCGGCTTCGAAACCCCGGGCCGGCCCTGCCTGCTGCTGCTGCACGGCTTTCCGGAACTCGCCTATAGCTGGCGCAAGGTGATGCCGGCGCTGGCCGGGGCCGGCTACCACGTGATCGCGCCCGACCAGCGCGGCTATGGCCGCACCGCCGGCTGGGACGGCGACTATGACGGCGACCTCGCCAGTTTCCGGCTGCTCAACCTGGTGCGCGACGCGCTGGGGCTGGTGGCGGCGTTCGGCTACCGGGAAGTGGCGGCGGTGGTGGGGCATGATTTCGGCGCCTCGGTGGCCGCCTGGTGCGCATTGCTGCGCCCGGACGTGTTCCGCGCCATGGTGCTGATGAGCGCGCCGTTCGCCGGGCCGCCGGCGCTGCCGTTCGCCACGCTGGACGTGCCGCCGGCCGCCCCCGCGCCGGACATCCATGCCGCCTTGGCCGCGCTGGAGCGGCCGCGCAAGCACTACCAGTGGTATTACTCCACCCGCGAGGCCAATGCCGACATGTGGCGCCCGCCGCAGGGGCTGCACGCCTTCCTGCGCGGCTACTACCACCACAAGAGCGCCGACTGGCCGGGCAACCGCCCGTTCCCGCTCGCCGGCTGGACCGCCGCCGAGCTCGCCAAGCTGCCGACCTACTACGTCATGGATCGGCGGCGGACGATGCCGGAGAACGTGGCGGCGGAGATGCCGACGGCGGCGCAGATCGCCGCCTGCACCTGGCTGCCGGAGCGGGAGCTGGCGGTCTGCGCGGCCGAGTACGCGCGCACCGGGTTTCAGGGCGGCCTGAACTGGTACCGCAACCGCACCACCGGCCGCCATGCGCAGGACCTGGCGCTGTTCGCCGGGCGGACCATCGACGTGCCGGCGATCTTCGTGGCCGGCGCGCAGGACTGGGGCATTCATCAGGTGCCCGGCGCGATGGAGCGGATGCAGCACCACGCCTTCACGCGCATGGCCGGCTGCCACCTGATCCCCGGCGCAGGCCACTGGGTGCAGCAGGAGCGGCCCGAGGCGGTCGTTGCCGTGCTGCTGCCGTTCCTGTGCGCGGGTGGAAACGCACAAGAATAGGGAAAGAGCGTCATGGCGATCATCGACGTCCAGGTGCATGCCTACGAGCGCAACCATCCGGCCCGCCCCTGGGCCGGGCATCTGGCCGGCCCGCCGGAGGTGACGGGTGCGGACATGGTGGCGGCGATGGACGCGGTCGGCGTGGACGGCGCGCTGCTGGTCTCGCCATTCTCGCTCTACCGCTACGACGCGAGCTACGCGCTGCGGGTCTACGCCGAGCACCCGGGTCGCTTCGCGCTGATCAAGCCGGTCGACGCCACCGATCCCGCCGTCGGCGACACGGTCGCGGCCTGGGCGGCGACCCCGGGCGCGGTCGCGATCCGGCTCATGCTCCAAGGCGACACCACGACCGACGGCGCCGACCCGGGCATCACCCGTGTCCTGGCCGCCGCCGGGCGCCACCGGCTGCCGGTGAACCTCCTGTGCTGGGGCCGGCTGGCGCAGGTGAAGACGATGGCGGAGCGCAACCCCGGCACCACGCTGGTGGTCGACCATCTCGGCCTGCAGCAGCCCTTCGAGCCGCCGGTGCCGGCCGAGCCGTGGGCGGAGCTGCCGCGCCTGCTGGCGCTGGCGGCGCACCCGAATGTCACGGTCAAGATCAGCGGCGCCGGCACGCTGTCGCACGAGGCGTTTCCGTACAACGACATCTGGGACCCGCTGGCCCGCATCTTCGAGGCGTTCGGGTTCGACCGCTGCATGTGGGGCACGGACTGGACCCGCGCCGTGGCGTTCCTGACCTATGCCCAGGGGGTCGAGGCGTTCCGCGTCACCGATCGCCTCTCGGCGTCGGAGCGCGCGGCGCTGATGGGCGGGACGGTCGAGCAGGTCTATCGCTGGGCGCCGAAGAAGCCGTGACGCGGGCGCGGCCGGTCAGAGGCGCAGCGCGTCAGGGATCGGCATGTTGAGGCGCAGCGGCACGTTCCACTCCTCGCGCACCTCCCGCAGCGGCATGAAACCGGCACGGAGATAGCCGGGCAACGCGCGCGGATGATCGGCGGTGCAGGTGTTCACGGTCACCGCCCGCGGCCCCATTCCCCAGGCGGCGTCCACCGCATGGCGGAGGAACGGAAAGCCGAGACGGCGGCCGATCGCCTGCGGCATCAGCCCGAAATAGCTCAGGTTGACCACCGGCCATGGCGTGCGGTCGAGTTCATAGAAGCCCGCCGGCTGACCCTGTTCGCGCAGAATGTAGATGGAGACGCGCGGATCGCGCAGCATGGCGGCGAGCTGGTTGTCCGGCATGACGCGGCGCAGCCACCACACATATGCATCGCCGACCTCGCGGTAGAGAAACCGATAGTCGGCAACGCTGCACCAGCGGTCGCGCTTCACCACGAATCCGTCCGGAAAGCGCGGTGCCGGATCGGTAGGCGGCTGATCCATGCGCAGGAACGTGACGGTCACGCCGACCCGCACGACAGGGTCCTGAGCGGCGAGGCTCATCGCGCGGGCGCGCCTCAATCGTCGAGGAAACTGCGCAGCCGGCGGCTGCGGCTCGGGTGCTTCAGCTTGCGCAGCGCCTTGGCCTCGATCTGGCGGATGCGCTCGCGCGTCACGTTGAACTGCTGGCCGACTTCCTCGAGCGTGTGGTCGGTGTTCATGCCGATGCCGAAGCGCATGCGCAGCACCCGCTCCTCGCGCGGCGTGAGCGAGGAGAGCACGCGCGTCGTCGCCTCGCGCAGATTGGCCTGGATCGCGGCGTCCAGCGGGATCACCGCCGCCTTGTCCTCGATGAAGTCGCCGAGATGGCTGTCCTCCTCGTCGCCGATCGGCGTCTCCAGGCTGATCGGCTCCTTCGCGATCTTCAGCACTTTCCGCACTTTTTCCAGCGGCATGCCGAGCTTTTCCGCGAGCTCCTCGGGCGCCGGCTCGCGGCCGATCTCGTGCAGCATCTGCCGGCTCGTGCGCACCAGCTTGTTGATCGTCTCGATCATGTGCACGGGGATGCGGATGGTGCGCGCCTGATCGGCGATGCTGCGCGTGATCGCCTGGCGGATCCACCACGTGGCGTAGGTGCTGAACTTGTAGCCGCGGCGGTATTCGAACTTGTCCACCGCCTTCATCAGTCCGATGTTGCCCTCCTGGATCAGATCCAGAAACTGCAGGCCACGATTGGTGTATTTCTTTGCGATCGAGATCACGAGGCGCAGGTTGGCCTCGATCATCTCCTTCTTGGCGCGCGCCGAATCGCGCTCGCCGCGGCTGACGGTCGCGTAGACGCGGCGGAACTCGGCGATCGGCAGGCCGGCCTCGGTCGCGATCGCGGCGATCTGCGTGCGCACCCGCGCCACCTCGTCGGCGTGCCGCGCGCCGAATGCCTTCCACGCCTTGCCCGGCAGCGCGCCGACCCGTTCCATCCAGTTCGGATCAAGCTCGTGGCCCCGATACTGGTGCAGGAAGTCGTCGCGCGGCACCTTGCAGGACTCCGCCATGCGCAGCAGCGCGCCTTCCAGCGCGGTCAGGCGCTGGTTGAGCTGCTTGAGCTGCATGACCAGCTCTTCGATGCGGTTGTTGTGCAGCCGCACCTGCTCGACCTTGGAGACCAGCTCCTCGCGCAGCTTCTCGTAGGATTTCTCCGAGCGCGCGCTCATCTCCTCGCCGGAGGTCATCGTCTCCAGCCGGCGCGACTGCATCTTGTGCTGCTTCTTGGTCAGCCCTTCGATCTCTTCGAAGGTCGCCAGCACTTCCGGCTTGAGCTTCTCCTCGAGCGCCGAGAGCGAGAGGCCCGCGCCCTCGGCGTCCTCCACCTCGTCGTCGTCGGAGCCGGGATCGAAGGCAGGCTCGTCGGCGGCCGGCGCTGCCGCCGGGCGCGCGCCGTCGGCCTCCGCGCCGGGCACGGGCGTGTTCGGGCCGCCCTGCGTCGCCTCCAGGTCGATGATGTCGCGCAGCAGCATCCGCCCGGCCTTCAGCGCGTCATGCCAGGCGACGATGGCGCGGAACGTCAGCGGGCTTTCGCACAGGCCGCCGATCATCATGTCGCGGCCGGCCTCGATGCGCTTGGCGATGGCGATCTCGCCCTCGCGGGAGAGCAGCTCGACGCTGCCCATCTCGCGCAGATACATGCGCACGGGATCGTCGGTGCGGCCGAGGCTCTCCTCGTCCACGTTACCGCCGCCTTCCTCGGCCTCCTCCTCGACCTTCTCGGCCTTGGGCGGCGGGGCCTCGGGCTCCTCGCCCTCCTCGCCCTCGACGACCTGAATGCCCATCTCGGACAGGTTGGCCATCACGTCCTCGATCTGCTCCGAACTCGACTGTTCGGGCGAGAGGACGAGATTGAGCTCGTCGAAACTGATATAGCCGCGCTCCTTGCCTTTCGCGATCAGCCGCTTCACGGCGGCCGAATGCACGTCGAGCAGCGTGGTGTCGGCCTCCTGCTCGGCGGTGGCGGTATCGGCGGGAACAGCGGGTTTGGTGGCCATCGGTCAGGGCACTCCGGGCGGTGGTGCGCGCGCCGGCCCGGGGGCGGGGCCAGTGCAGCAGTCTTGCAATCTGTCAGTCAAAGAAACGCATCGGCGTCCAATCCGTCCTCGCCACGGCGCAGCGCCTCGCGGGCGCTTGCGAGGGCTTCGAGGCGGCGCTGAGAGGCATGGTCGGCGCGACTGGCGAAATCCCGGCTGGCGGCAAGCAACTCATCCTCCAGCCGGTCACGATGCATCAGTCCGAAGAAATGCCACCAGCCGGCCTCGGCCTCGGCCGGCGACGCGTCGGGCGCGGCGCAGGCCGGAAGCCCCATGGCAGACTCCCCTAGCGCCTGCGCGGCTTCCGCCGCCAGACCAGCCGAGGTCAGGTGGGACATCAGACCTTTCGAGTCAAGCGTCGGCGCGTCCACACGCCAGGCCAGCATCTCGCGTCGCAGTTGCGCGAGCGCCGGCGGCAGCGCGAGCCGTTCGAAGGCTTCCTCCACATCGGCGAGCAGCACCGGATGGCGGAGCAGAATGCCCACCAGCAGGCTGCGCCCGGACGACGCCGCGCGGGCGGCCGGGTCGGGGGGTCGCGGCGGCAGCGCGGCGGGACGCAGCGGGATGCGGCGCGCCGGGCCGCGGCGGTCGGCAAAGAAGCGGTCGAGCAGGGCGTTGCGATATTCCGCCGCCAGCCCGCGATGGCGGATGCGCCCGGCCGCCTCTTCCAGCCGCGCGCGCAGGGCGGCGCGGTGCTCGGGCGTGGTTTCGCCGCCCGGCTCGCGCAGCAGGTCGAACAGCGCCTCGGCCAGCGGGCGCGCGGCGTCCAGCACCGCCTGGAACGCCTCCCTGCTTTGCCGCGCGACCAGTGTGTCGGGGTCCTCGCCGGCGGGCAGGCTGGCCAGGCGCAGGCTGCGCTCGGGGGTGAGGAAGGGCAGGGCCAGCATGGCCGCGCGGGCGGCGGCGCGGGCGCCGGCGGCATCGCCGTCGAAACACAGCACCGGCATCGGCGAGAGGCGCCAGAGCACGCCGAGCTGATCCTCGGTCAGCGCCGTGCCGAGCGGCGCCACCGCCCCGGCGAAGCCCGCCTGGTGCAGCGCGATCACGTCCATATAGCCCTCGACCGCCACCACCGCCGCGCCCTGACGCGCGCCCTCGCGCGCCGCGTCAAGGCCGTAGAGGGTGCGGCGCTTGGCAAACAGCGCCGTTTCCGGGCCGTTGAGGTATTTCGGCTGGCCGTCGCCCAGGATCCGCCCGCCGAAGCCGACCGGGCGGCCGGTGCGGTCGCGGATCGGGAACATGACGCGGCCGAAGAAGAACTCCCGCGCCGCGCGCCCGTCCTCGGGCGCGGTCATGAGCCCCGCCTCGACGAGCAGCGCCGTGTCGATCCCCTGGCGGCCGAGATCGGCGATCAGCGCCCCGCGCCCCTCGCCGGACCAGCCGAGCCCGAAGCGCCGGACGGTGTCATCCGTGAGGCCGCGACCGCGGAGATAGGCGAGCGCCCGCGCCCCTTCCGGCAGGAACAGGCGGCGATGGAACGCCTCCGCGGCGGCCTGCAGCACGCCATGCAAATCCAGCCGCCGCTGCTCGGCGGCCGCCGCCTCCGGCGTGGGCTTCGGCACCTCCAGCCCGCACTCGGCGGCAAGCTGCTCCACCGCCTCGATGAAGCCGGCGCCCTGCGACTGCATGACGAAGCCGATCGCGTCGCCATGCGCGCCACACCCGTAGCAGTGGTAGCCATCCTCGTACACCACGAAGCTCGGCGTTTTCTCAGAATGGAACGGACAGCAACCTTTCCAGTTCCGGCCTGCGCGCGTGAGTTTCACCCGCCGCCCGATGATCGCGGCCAACGGTGCGCGGGCCCGCAGCTCTTCGAGAAAGGTGGCCGGCAGCGCCATCAGCCGCCGAGCCTCGCGCGCACCAGCGGGCCGGCGGCGGCGAGATCGAGGGCGGCGCCGTGCTGCGCCTTCAGGGCTGCCATCACCCGTCCCATGTCCTTCATCGCCGCAGCGCCGGTTTCGGCGATCGCCGCGTCCACGGCTCCGGCAACGGCGGCCGCGTCCATGGGCTGGGGCAGAAAGGCTTCGATGACGGCGATCTCGGCCTCCTCCTTCGCGACGAGGTCGGGCCGATTGCCCTGCCGGTAGAGCGCCACACTCTCCCGCCGCGACTTGACCATGCCGCGCAGCATGCCTTGAACCTGCTCATCGGGCACCTGTGCGATGCCGCCGGGGCGCGCGGCGATGTCGGTCTCCTTGAGCTTGGCGAGGATCATGCGCAGGGTCGAGACACGCGGCGCATCGCCGGCCTTCATCGCCGCCTTGAGCTGATCCGTGAACTGCACGCGCAGGGACATCGTTCGTCCTCTCCCTCTACCCTAAGCATCCGCCAATGAGTATGGTTCGTGGGAATGCATTTCCCCGCCGGTCGAAGCCGGGTTGCGCTGGGAAGTAATTTCCCACAGAGTGTAGAGCATACAGGGTATGCGGCATGATGGTCACAGTGGACGGCGTCATCGACCGGCTCGGCGGGCCCGAGGCGGCAGCGCGGCGGCTGGGCGTCGGCACCGAGGCGCTGCGGAAGTGGCGGCAGAACGGCGCGATCCCACCGCGCCACTGGCCGGCGCTGATCGGCGCCACCGGGCTGGCCCTGGGCGAGCTGCCGGGCGCGCCGCGCGAGCAGGCAGCCGACGAACTCCCGCCGCCAGGCGCCACCGCCTGCCTCGTGCTCGCCGACGGCAGCGTGTTCTGGGGCCGCGGCTTCGGCGCGAACGTGATCGGCACCCCGGCGGAGGTGTGCTTCAACACCGGCATGACGGGCTACCAGGAGACGCTCACCGACCCGTCCTACGCCGGCCAGATCATCACTTTCACCTTCCCGCATATCGGCAATGTCGGCAGCAACCCTGAAGACGTCGAGGCGACGGCGATCGCCGCGCGCGGGCTGGTCGTCAAGGCGGACGTGACCGAACCCTCGAACTGGCGCGCCACGCAGCCGCTCGACGCCTGGCTGCGCGCACGGGGCGTGGCGGGGGTCGCGGGGGTCGACACAAGGGCGCTCACCGTGCGCATCCGCGACGGCGGCGCGCCGAACGGTGTGCTGGCCCATCCCGCCGACGGCCGCTTCGACATCCCGGCGCTGGTCGCCGCCGCGCGCGGCTGGCCGGGGCTCGAGGGGATGGACCTCGCGCGCGAGGTCTCCTGCACGCAGACCTATGCGTGGGACCAGACCGCGTGGGCCTGGCCCGGCGGCTACGGGCGGCTCGATGCGCCGCGGCACCACGTGGTCGCGGTGGACTACGGGGCCAAGCACAATATCCTGCGCTGCCTCGCCGCCGCCGGCTGCCGGGTGACGGTAGTGCCGGCGACCTCCTCGGCGGAGGCCATCCTGCGCCACGCGCCGGACGGCGTGTTCCTCTCCAACGGTCCGGGCGACCCGGCGGCCACCGGCGCCTATGCGGTGCCGGCGATCCGCGGCGTGCTGGCGGCGGGCAAGCCGCTGTTCGGCATCTGTCTGGGCCATCAGTTGCTCGCCCTCGCGCTCGGCGGCCGGACCTTCAAGATGGCGCGCGGACACCGCGGCGCCAACCAGCCGGTGCAGGACCTGCGCACCGGACGGGTCGCGATCACCAGCCAGAACCACGGCTTCGCCGTGGACGAGGCGTCGCTGCCGGAAGGGGTGGTGGTCACGCATCGCAGCCTGTTCGACGGCACCAACGAGGGGCTCGCCGCCGAGGGGCAGCGGGCCTTCAGCGTGCAATACCACCCGGAGGCCAGCCCCGGCCCGAGCGACAGCCACGACCTGTTCCGCCGCTTCGTCGCGATGATGGAGGCGGCAGCGTGAGCTTCGTGCGGCGCATCATCCCCACCCTGGCCGAGGCCGGGGCGCGCTGGTTCGCGCCCGCCTGGCCGCGCTCGGCAGAGGCGCTGCTCGACGCCGTGGCGCTCGACCCCGCCGACCGCGCGGCGGTGGCGGCCCCGCTTGCGGCGCTGCACCGCGCCTGCGCGGATGAGGCGGCGCTGTCGGCGATCGGCCGCGCCGGGTGGCGCTGGGATGCGCTGCGATCGCTGGAAAATCTCCGCCGCATGCGCGCCGAGGAGGCGAAGGCACCCGATATCGCCGCGACCCCCATCGAGCGCCCGCTGATCATCACCGGCATGCCGCGCAGCGGGACGAGTTTCTTTTTCGGCCTGCTCGCCGAGGACCCGGCGGCCCTGGTGCCGCGGGTGTGGCAGACCATTCATCCCTATCCGGATGCCGGGACCCGGCCCGGCGCGTCCGACCGGCGGCAGCGGCGCGTGGCACGGCAGCTCGCGGCGTTCAACCGGCTGGCCCCCGGGCTTGCCAGCGTGCATCCGCTGGACGCCGACTCGCCGCAGGAATGCACCGAGATCACGGCGCAGGTGTTTCAGAGCCTGCGTTTCGAGACGATGTATCAGGTGCCGGCCTACAAGCGCTGGCTTGCGGAACATGGCCACCTCGCGGCGTACCGGTTCCATCGCCGTTTCCTGCAGCACCTGCAGCACCAGCGGGCCGGCGCGCGTGCCGCACCCGGGCACTGGCTGCTCAAGTCGCCCGATCACGTCTTCGCCCTGCCGACCTTGCGCGCGGTGTATCCCGACGCGCGGCTCGTCTTCGTGCACCGCGATCCGCTGAAGGTGCTGCCTTCGGTCGCGCAGCTCACGGAAATTCTGCGCGCGCCCTTCACCCGCCGGGTCGACCGTGCCGGGATCGGGCAGCAGGTGGTGCAGGACTGGGTGAACGCCGCGGCGATCATGGTCGCCGAACACGCGCGGCCAACCTTCCCGGCGGGACAGGTGCTGCATCTGCGCCACCGCGACGTGGTGTCGCGGCCGCTGGCGACGGTGCAGCAGGTGGCCGCGCATTTCGGCCTCGACCTGAGCGCGGCGGTGCAGGCGGCGATGGCGCGGCACATCGCGGCGCGCCCGCGCGGGGGATATGGCGAGAACCACTACAGCTTCGCCACGCACGGCCTCGACCCGGAGGCGATCCGGGCGCAGTTCGCCGAATACGTGGAAACGTTCGGCGTCGCGGACGAGGTGGAGACCCCGCCGCGTCCCAGCGCCGTGCGCGCCGCCGGCCGCCGGCCGGTGGGACTGACGCAGGGCGAGCAGCATGCCGGCTAGCAAGCCGTCGCGGCGCCGCGCCATCGGGCGGGTCGTCACCGGCCTCGCCCTCGCGGCGGGGCTGGCGCTCGGCGGGCTGCTGCTTTCGGAATACGGCGTGGCGCGCATCTTCGGCCTCATCGCCCGCGCCGGCTGGGGGCTGCTCGTCGTCGCCTCGGTGCATGCCGGGCAGCTCGTGCTGACCGGCGTTGCGTGGCGCTGCGTGAGTGCCGGGGAGACGCGGCCGTCGCTGCCCACGTTCATCGCGCTGCGCTGGCTGCGCGAGGGGATCAACAGCCTGCTGCCGGTGCTGCCGGTCGCCGGCCTGCTCGCCGCGATCCGGCTGCTGATGCGCCGCGGGCTGAGCCTGCCCACCGCTGTTGCGTCAGTGCTCACCGACAGCAGCGTCGAGCTGATCACGCAGATCGGCTTCACGCTGCTCGGCGTGCTGCTGCTCGTGCTCGCGCGCGGCGCCGAGGCGCTTGCCGGCTGGATGGCGGCGGGGCTCGGCGGGCTGATGATCGCCGCAGCACTGCTGCTGCCCGCGCAATGGCTGGGCATCGGCCGCCTTGCCGAGCACACCGCCCGCCGCCTTGGTTGGGCGGGACGCGTCGAGGGGCTGCATGAGGCGATCATGGCCGGCTATCGCACGCCCCGCCGCCTCGCCGCCGCGGCGGCGGCGCATCTCGGCGCGTGGCTGCTCGGCGGGCCGGAGGTGTGGCTCGCCCTCTATTTCCTCGGCGCCGACGCGAGCCTGCTCGACGCGATGGTGATCGAGGCGCTCGGCCTCGCGGTGCGCGGAGCGGCTTTCATGATTCCCGGCGCGCTCGGCGTGCAGGAAGGGGGGTTCGTGCTCGTCTGCGGTCTGTTCGGCATCTCGCCGGAACTCGCGCTCGCGCTGTCGCTGGTCAAACGCCTGCGCGACGTGGCATTCGGCGTGCCCAGCCTCGGGCTCTGGCTGGTGCTGGAGCGGCATGGCGGCGCGGTACCGCCGCGGCTGTTCGGCGCGCGGGAGGCGGTGTGACATGCCGCGCCGCACCGACCTCAATTCGATCCTGATCATCGGCGCCGGTCCGATCGTCATCGGCCAGGCCTGCGAGTTCGACTATTCCGGCGTGCAGGCGTGCAAGGCGCTGCGGGCGGAAGGGTTCCGCACTATCCTCGCCAACTCCAACCCGGCGACGATCATGACCGATCCGGGGCTGGCGGATGCGACCTATGTCGAGCCGATCTCGCCGGAATTCGTCGCCCGCATCATCGCCGCCGAGCGCCCCGACGCGCTGCTGCCGACCATGGGCGGACAGACCGCGCTCAACGTCGCGATGAAGCTCGCCGCGTCCGGCGTGCTGGCTGAGTACGGCGTGGAACTGATCGGCGCCGATGCGGCGGTGATCGACCGCGCCGAGGACCGGCAGAAGTTCCGCGACGCGATGGCCGAGATCGGGCTGGAATGCCCGCGCAGCGCGATCGCCCACACACCGGACGAAGCGCGCGCGGCGCTCGCGCAGACCGGCCTGCCCGCCGTCATCCGGCCGAGCTTCACGCTCGGCGGCACCGGCGGCGGCATCGCCTACAATCGCGAGGAGTTCGACCAGATCGTGCAGGGCGGCCTCGACGCCTCGCCCACCCGCGAGGTGCTGATCGAAGAGAGCGTGCTCGGCTGGAAAGAATTCGAGATGGAGGTGGTCCGCGACCGCGCGGACAACTGCATCATCGTCTGCTCGATCGAGAACATCGAGCCGATGGGCGTGCACACCGGCGACTCGATCACCGTCGCCCCGGCGCTGACGCTGACCGACAAGGAATACCAGCGCATGCGCGACGCCTCGATCGCGTGCCTGCGCAAGATCGGCGTTGATACCGGCGGCTCCAACGTGCAGTTCGCGATCAACCCCGCCGACGGGCGCATGGTCATCATCGAGATGAACCCGCGCGTCTCACGCTCGTCCGCGCTCGCGTCGAAGGCAACGGGTTTCCCGATCGCCAAGGTCGCGGCCCGGCTGGCGGTCGGCTACACGCTCGACGAGCTGGCCAACGACATCACGCGGGTCACGCCGGCAAGCTTCGAGCCGACCATCGACTATGTGGTCGTGAAGATCCCCCGCTTCACGTTCGAGAAATTCCCCGGCACGCCGGCGCTGCTCACCACCAGCATGAAATCGGTGGGCGAGGCGATGGCGATCGGCCGCAGCTTCGCCGAGGCGCTGCAGAAGGGCCTGCGCAGCATGGAGACCGGCCTGGCGGGCCTCGACCCGATCGAGCCGCCGGCTGACGGCGGCGCGGACGCATTCCGCGCCGCGCTCTCCACGCCACGGCCCGAGCGGATTCTGATGGCGGCG
>JAFKFJ010000288.1 GCA_017307335.1 Alphaproteobacteria bacterium
TGCCTACGCGCGACACGCCCCGGCCCTCCTCAGAACACGCGGCACAGCACTTCGCCGCCGACATTGGCGGCGCGCGCCTCGGCATCGCTCAGCACGCCGCGCGGCGTGGAGAGGATGGAGACACCGAGTCCGGCATAGACGCGCGGCAGCTCCTTGATCTTCGAATAGACGCGCCGGCCGGGCTTGGAGACGCGATGGATCTCCTTAATGACCGGCTCGCCCTCGTTGTATTTCAGCTCGATGCGCAGCTGCGCCACCCCGGGGCGGAGTTCCTCGGAGGAGAAGCCGCGGATGAAGCCCTCGCGGCGCAGCACGTCGAGCACGTTGGCCCGCAGCTTGGAGCTCGGCGCCACGCACATGGTGTGGCGCGCGCGCTGCGCGTTGCGGATGCGGGTGAGCATGTCACCCAGCGGATCGGACTGACTCATCTTCTGCCTCTCCGCGCCTACCAGCTCGCCTTGACGACGCCCGGGATCTGCCCGGTGCTCGCGAGGTCGCGCAGCACGATCCGGCAGAGCTTGAACTTGCGATAGTTGCCGCGCGAGCGGCCGGTGAGCTCGCAGCGCAGGCGCACGCGCACCAGCGCGCCGTTGCGCGGCAGTTGCGCGAGCTTGAGCGAAGCGTTGAAGCGGTCTTCCACGGGCAGCGAGCGATCCATGACGATCGCCTTCAGCGCCGCACGCTTGCCCTTGTCACGCTGGCTCATGCGCACGCGCTTGCCGTTCCGATTGACCGCCGACGTCTTGGCCATCCTGTCTCACCCTCCGGAACCTGCCGGCCCGTGCCCGGCGGTCTTCCCTGTCACTCGTCAGTTCGCGAACGGGATCTCGAAATGCTTCAGCAGCGCCTTCGCTTCGGCGTCGCTTCGCGCCGTCGTCACGAACACGATGTCCATGCCGCGAATCGCATCGACCCGGTCGTAGACGATCTCCGGGAAGACGATCTGTTCCTTGAGCCCCATCGCGAAGTTCCCGCGACCGTCGAAGCCCTTGCCGGTGATGCCGCGGAAGTCGCGCACCCGCGGCAGCGCGATCGTCACCAGCCGGTCGAGAAACTCGTACATCCGCGGCCCGCGCAGCGTCACCTTGCAGCCGATCGGCAGGCCCTTGCGGATCTTGAAGCCCGCGATGGCCTTCTTCGCCAGCGTCTTAACCGGCTTCTGCCCGCTGATCAGCGCGAGTTCCGCCACCGCCGCGTCGAGCTTCTTCTGGTCGCCGGTCGCCTCGCCCACGCCCATGTTCAGGACGATCTTTTCGAGCCGCGGCACCTGCATCGGGTTCTTGAAGCCGAATTCCTTCACCAGTGCGGCCCGCACCACGTCCTTGTAGCGCTGCAGCAGCCGCGGCGCCTCCTGCGGGGCCGCCGAAACCGCCTCGCCGACCTTGACCGCCTGCAGCGAGACGGCCTCGCCGCCCGTGCTCGCGGTCTTGGGTGCGGCCTTCCCGGCCTTGGCCTTCGGTGCGGCCGCCGCCTTCGCGCCGCCGCCCTTCGCGCCACCTTTGGCGCCGCCGCCTTTCGCGCCGCCGCCCTTGGCCGGCTTCTTCGAACCACTCATCGCCGCCTCCTCAGGCCTCGATCACGTTGCCGCTCGCCTTGGCAACGCGGACCTTCCGCCCATCCTCGAGCACCTTGAACCCGACGCGCGTCGGCTGGTCGGTCTTGCCGTCGATGAGCATCAGGTTGGACAGATGGATGCTCGCCTCCCGCTCGACGATGCCGCCGGGCTGCCCGACGCCGCGCGGCTTCGTATGCCGCTTGATCATCGCGACGCCCTGCACGACCGCGCGGCCCTCCCGCGGCAGCACGCGCAGCACCTCGCCACGCCGGCCCTTCTGCGCGCCGCTGATCACGACCACCGTGTCGCCCTTGCGGATGCGTGCGGCCATCACAGCACCTCCGGCGCGAGCGAGATGATCTTCATGAAGCGCTTCGCCCGCAATTCGCGCACCACCGGGCCGAAGATGCGCGTGCCGATCGGCTCCTGCTGCTTGTTGATCAGCACCGCGGCATTGCGATCGAAGCGGATCGCGCTGCCATCCGCCCGCCGCACCGCGAAGGCCGTGCGCACGATCACCGCCTGGTGCACGTCGCCCTTCTTCACCTTGCCGCGCGGGATCGCGTCCTTGACCGACACCACGATCACGTCGCCGACCGAAGCCGTCTTCCGCTTCGAGCCACCGAGGACCTTGATGCACTGCACCCGCCGCGCACCGGAATTGTCCGCGACGTCCAGATTGCTCTCGACCGAGATCATCCCCGCCCCCTCACACCTGCGCCGGCACGTCGGCGGCCGGCTGGAGCGATTCGCCGTTGCGCTCGATCACCAGCCACGCCTTGCGCTTGCTCAGCGGCCGGCACTCCTCGATGCGCACCAGGTCGCCGATCCTGCACAGATTCGCCTCGTCATGCGCCGCGTACTTCTTCGAGCGGCGGATGAACTTCTTGTAGAGCGGATGCATGACCCGCCGATCGACAAGCACCGTCACGGTCTTGTCCATCTTGTCGCTGGTCACCCGCCCAATCAGCACGCGCCTCGGCATCCGGCGATCCCCTAGCCCTGTGCGGCGGAGCGTTGCTTCTCCGCCAGAATGGTCTTCACCCGCGCGATGTCGCGGCGCACCGCGCGCACGCGCTTGATCCCCTCGGTCTGCCCGGTCGCCCGCTGGAAACGCAGGTTGAACTGCTCCTTGCGGAGATCGAGCAGCATGGTGCCGAGTTCATCCGGCGTGCGGGCACGGACATCGGCCGCCTTGGTTGCCTTGGCCATCTCAGGCTTCTCCGATGCGGCTGACCATGCGCGTCTTGATCGGCAGCTTCGCCGCACCGAGCGTCAGCGCCTCATGCGCGAGCTCGGCGGAGACGCCGTCCACCTCGAACATGATGCGGCCGGGCTTCACCCGGCAGACCCAGAACTCCGGCGTGCCCTTGCCCGATCCCATGCGCACCTCGGCCGGCTTGCGGGACACGGGCACGTCGGGAAAGATGCGGATCCAGACCCGCCCGGCGCGCTTCATCGCGCGCGTGATGGCGCGCCGTGCCGCCTCGATCTGGCGCGCCGTGACGCGCTCCGGCTCCAGCGCCTTCAGTCCGTACTGGCCGAAGTTGAGCGCCGTGCCGCCCTTGGCGACGCCGTGAATGCGCCCCTTGTGCGCCTTGCGATATTTCGTGCGTTTCGGTTGAAGCATGACGGCGGTTCCCTAACGCTGCGGCGCCTGCTCGGCGGCGCGGCGATCCTGCGCCATCGGATCGTGAGCGAGGATCTCGCCCTTGAAGATCCACACCTTCACGCCGCACGTGCCGTACGTCGTCTTCGCCGTCGCCTGCCCGAAGTCGATGTCGGCGCGCAGCGTATGCAGCGGCACGCGCCCTTCGCGATACCACTCCACCCGCGCGATCTCGGCGCCGCCCAGGCGGCCGCCGCAGTTGATCCGGATACCCTGTGCGCCGAGCCGCATCGCCGACTGCACCGCGCGCTTCATCGCGCGACGGAACGCCACCCGCCGCTCGAGCTGCTGCGCGATGTTCTCCGCAACCAGCGTGGCGTCGATCTCCGGCTTGCGGATCTCCACGATGTTCAGCGCCACATCGGTCTTCGCCATCTTGGCGAGGTCCTTGCGCAGCGCCTCGATATCCTGGCCCTTCTTGCCGATGACGACGCCCGGACGCGCGGCATAGATCGTCACCCGCGGCTTCTTCGCCGGCCGCTCGATGACGACGCGGCTGACGCCGGCATTGGACAGCTTGCCGCGCAGATGCGAGCGCAGCCGCAGATCCTCGTGCAGCAGCTTCGAGTAGTCCTGGCCCGCGAACCAGCGGCTGTCCCAGGTGCGGTTGATGCCGAGCCGGAGTCCGACCGGATTGACCTTGTGTCCCATCCCGCTACGCCGCCTCCTGCGCCGGGCCGCCGCTGGCGGCCGGCCCTTCCGCCGGTTCCTGTGTGCGCTCCGCCACCACGATCCGCAGGTGACTGAACCATTTCTCGACCCGCGACGAGCGGCCGCGGCCGCGCGCGTGAAACCGCCGCATCACCGCCGAGCGGCCCACTTCCGCCCGCGCGACGAACAGCCGGTCCACGTCGAGCTGGTGGTTGTTCTCGGCATTCGCGATCGCGCTCTCCAGCGCCTTGCGCACCGACTGCGCGATGCGCCGCTTGCTGAAGGTGAGTGTCGCGACCGCATCCTGCGCGGAGCGGTTGCGGATCAGCCCGGCCACCAGGTTCAGCTTGCGCGGGCTGACGCGCAGGTTGCGCAGGACCGCCTGCGCCTCGGTCTCGTCGAGCCCGCGCGGATGCTTCGGCTTGCTCATGTCAGCCCCGCTTCGCCTTCTTGTCGCCGGCGTGGCCGGTGAACGTGCGGGTGGGCGAGAACTCGCCGAACTTGTGCCCGACCATGTTCTCGGTCACCTGCACCGGCAGGAATTTCCGGCCGTTGTAGACGCCGAAGGTCAGGCCCACGAATTGCGGCAGGATCGTCGAGCGGCGCGACCAGATGCGAATGATCTCGTTGCGCCCGGACGATCGCGACGCCTCGGCCTTGTTCAGCAGGAACCCGTCCACGAACGGGCCCTTCCAGACGGAGCGCGCCATGCTCAGCCCTTCCCCTTGTTGCGGCGCCGGATGATCAGATGATCAGTGCGCTTGTTGCCGCGCGTCTTGTAGCCCTTCGTCGGCTTGCCCCATGGCGTGACCGGATGCCGCCCGCCCGACGTGCGGCCCTCGCCGCCGCCGTGCGGATGATCGACCGGGTTCATCACCACGCCGCGGTTGTGCGGGCGCCGACCCAGCCAGCGCTTGCGCCCGGCCTTGCCGATCTGAATGTTGGCATTGTCGGGGTTGGAAACCGCGCCGATCGTGGCCATGCACTCGGCCCGCACCAGGCGCAGCTCGCCCGACATCAGCTTGATCTGCGCATAGCCGGCGTCCTTGCCGACGAGCTGCGCATACTGCCCCGCCGCGCGCGCGATCTTGCCGCCAGCCCCCGCCTTCATCTCCACGTTGTGCACAATCGTGCCCACCGGGATGGTCGCCAGCGGCATCGCGTTGCCGGGCTTGATGTCCGCCCGCTGCGCCGAAAGCACCTGATCGCCCGCGCGCAGCCGCTGCGGCGCGAGGATGTACGAAAGCTCGCCGTCCGCGTACTTGATCAGCGCGATGAAGGCGGTGCGGTTCGGATCGTACTCCAACCGCTCGACCACCGCCGGCACGTCGAACTTCCGGCGACGGAAGTCGACGATCCGGTAGGAGCGCTTGTGCCCGCCGCCGCGAAAGCGCGTGGTGATGTGGCCGTGGTTGTTGCGCCCGCCGCTCGAGGACTTGCCGACGGTCAGTGCCTTGACCGGCTTGCCCTTCCACAGCTCGCCCCGCGCCACCAGCACGGTGCCGCGCAGGCTCGGCGTGACGGGGTTGAAAGTCTTCAGTGCCATCGCTGCAACCCCTGCGTCACGCCAGCCCGCTGGTCAGGTCGATCGACTGGCCCGCCGCGAGCGTCACATACGCCTTCTTGACATCGCTGCGCCGGCCCGGCCGACCGCGAAACCGCTTGGTCTTGCCCTTGACGACGAGCGTGTTCACCGCCGTCACCTTGACGCCGAACAGCCCCTCGACCGCCGCCTTGATCTCCGGCTTCGACGCCGCGAGCGACACGCGGAACACCAGCGTGCCCTTCTCGCCGAGCGCCGTCGCCTTCTCGGTGATCACCGGATTGCGCAAGATGCCGTACATCGCCTCGCGCGAAAGCTGCGGGCGACGCGGCTTGGCCGCCGCCTCGCCGCTCATGCCAGTCGCTCCTTCAAGCCTTCGACGCCTGCAGCGGTCACCGCCAGCACGTCGTGCGCGACGATGTCGTAGACATTGGCGCCGACCGTCGGCAGCACGTCGATCCCGACGAGGTTGCGGCTCGCGCGCACGAACCCCTGGTCCAGCTCGTGGTCGATGATCAACACCGACGCCCAGCCAAGCGCCTTCAGCTTGCCGGCCAGTTCACCCGTCTTCGCGGTGCCCGACGCCGACTCCAGCACCACGAGCTTGCCGTCGGCCAGCTTCTGCGACAGCGCGGCAATGAGGCCCAGCCGACGAACCTTCTTCGGCAGGTCGTAGCCATGATCGCGCACCACCGGCCCGTGCACGACGCCGCCAGTGCGAAACTGCGGCGACCGCAGGCTGCCCTGGCGGGCGCGGCCGGTGCCCTTCTGGCGATAGGGCTTCTTGGTCGTGCCCTGCACCTCACCCATGCCCTTCGCCTTGTGCGTGCCGGCACGCCGCCTGGCGAGCTGCCAGTGCACCACGCGCGCCACGATGTCGGGTCGCGGCGTCGCGCCGAAAATCGCGTCCGGCAGCTCGATGCTGCCCGCCGCGACGTCGTCGAGCGTCTTGATTTCGGCCTGCATGTTCCGCGCCCTCAGCCCTGCGCCACCGCGGCGGGATACGGCGCCGCCTCCGGTCGCGCCCGCTTGACGGCATCGCGCACGCGCACGAACCCGCCCTTCGCGCCCGGCACCGCGCCCTTCACCATCACCAGCCCACGCCCGGCATCAACCGCCGCGACCTCGAGACTGAGCGTCGTCACCCGCTCCACCCCAAGATGCCCGGCCATCTTCTTGTTCTTGAAAGTCTTGCCAGGGTCCTGCCGATTGCCGGTCGAGCCGTGCGAGCGGTGGCTGATCGACACGCCGTGGCTCGCCTCCAGCCCCGCGAAGTTCCAGCGCTTCATCGCGCCGGCAAACCCCTTGCCCTTGGTCATGCCGCAGACATCGACCCGCTGGCCGACGACGAAATGCGCCGCGGTCAACGCAACGCCGGGTTCGAGCAGCGCCTCGGCGGCGACGCGGAACTCGACCAGCTTCTTCTTCGGCTCGACCTTGGCGCGCGCGAAATGCCCCTTGTTGGGCTTGCTGACACGCTTCGGCTTGGCGCGTCCCCAGCCGACCTGCACGGCGTTGTAGCCGTCCTTCGCCTCGGTGCGCGCTGCCACCACCTGCACATCATCGATGTGCAGGACGGTCACCGGGACATGCGTCCCGTCCTCCTTGAACAGCCGGGTCATCCCCAGCTTCTTTGCCAGCAATCCAGTGCGCATCGCTCGACTCTTCTCCGACACCGCCGCGTTGCCGCGCCGGCGTTACAGCTTGATCTCCACGTCCACGCCCGCGGCGAGGTCGAGCTTCATCAGCGCGTCCACGGTCTGCGGCGTCGGCTCGACAATGTCGAGCAGTCGGCGATGCGTCCGGATCTCGAACTGCTCGCGGCTCTTCTTGTCGATGTGCGGTGAGCGGTTCACCGTGAAACGCTCGATATGCGTCGGCAGCGGGATCGGCCCGCGCACCCGCGCGCCCGTACGCTTGGCCGTATTCACGATCTCCTTCGTGCTGTTGTCGAGCACGCGATGATCGTACGCCTTGAGGCGGATGCGGATGTTCTGGTTGTCCATGGCGCGGGCCTGTCTGCCGATCGGTTCAGGTGGTGATCTTGGCCACGACACCGGCGCCGACCGTTCGCCCACCCTCGCGAATGGCGAAGCGCAGGCCTTCGTCCATGGCGATCGGCGCGATCAGCTCCACGTCCATCGAGACGTTGTCGCCGGGCATCACCATCTCCACCCCCTCGGGCAGATGCACGATGCCGGTCACGTCCGTGGTGCGGAAGTAGAACTGCGGGCGGTAGTTGGTGAAGAACGGCGTATGGCGGCCGCCCTCTTCCTTGGTCAGGATGTAGCTCTCGGCCTTGAACTTCGTGTGCGGCGTGATCGAGCCGGGCTTGGCCAGAACCTGGCCGCGCTCGACCTCCTCGCGCTTGGTGCCGCGCAGCAGCGCGCCGATGTTGTCGCCGGCCTCGCCCTGGTCGAGCAGCTTGCGGAACATCTCCACGCCGGTGACGACCGTCTTCGCGGTCGGGCGCAGGCCCACGATCTCGACCTCCTCGCCGACGCGGACCACGCCGCGCTCGACACGGCCGGTCACCACGGTGCCGCGCCCGGAGATCGAGAACACGTCCTCGATCGGCATCAGGAACGGCATGTCCTTCGGACGCTCCGGCTGCGGGATGTAGGCGTCCACCGCCTCCATGAGCTTCAGGATCGACTGCTCGCCCGTCTCCGCGTCGCGACCTTCCAGGGCGGCAAGCGCCGAGCCCTTGATGATCGGGATCTCGTCGCCCGGGAACTGGTAGCTGGTGAGCAGGTCGCGCACCTCGAGCTCCACCAGCTCGACCAGCTCGGGATCGGCCATGTCCATCTTGTTGAGATAGACGACGAGCGCCGGCACGCCGACCTGGCGGGCGAGCAGGATGTGCTCGCGCGTCTGCGGCATCGGGCCGTCCGCGGCCGAGACCACGAGGATCGCGCCGTCCATCTGCGCCGCGCCCGTGATCATGTTCTTCACATAGTCCGCGTGACCGGGGCAGTCGACATGCGCGTAGTGACGATTCTTCGTCTCATACTCGACATGCGCGGTCGAGATGGTGATGCCGCGGGCGCGCTCCTCCGGCGCCTTGTCGATCTGGTCGTAAGCGGTGAACGTCGCACCCCCGGTCTGCGCCAGCACGCGCGTGATCGCCGCGGTCAGCGTCGTCTTGCCATGGTCGACATGGCCGATCGTGCCGATGTTGCAGTGCGGCTTGTTGCGCTCGAATTTCGCCTTGGCCATCGTCGTTGTCTCCGTGCCCGCTCCAGGATGCCGGGTTGGTGGTCAGGGTTACCAGCGATAGTGGCTGAAGGCCTTGTTGGCCTCAGCCATGCGGTGCGTGTCTTCGCGCTTCTTCACTGCCGAGCCGCGGTTGTTCACCGCGTCCAGCAGCTCGTTCGAAAGCCGGTCTTCCATCGTATGCTCGCCGCGCTTGCGCGCCGCGTCGATGATCCAGCGGATCGCCAGCGCCTGGCGCCGCTCCGTCCGGACTTCCACCGGCACCTGATAGGTCGCACCGCCGACACGCCGCGAGCGCACCTCCACCGCCGGCTTCACGTTGTCCAGCGCCTCGTGGAACAGGCGCACCGGATCGGCCTGCGCGCCGCCGCGCTTCTTCAGCACGTCCAGCGCGCCGTAGACCGTGCCCTCGGCGACCGACTTCTTCCCGTCATACATCAGCGCATTCATGAAGCGGCTGATGACGACATCGCCGAACTTCGCGTCCGGCAGGATCTCGCGCTTGATCGCGCGGCGGCGGCGGCTCATGGCAGCGTCCTCACTTCGGCCGCTTGGCGCCGTACAGCGAACGGCGCTGGCGGCGCTTGGCAATGCCCTGGGTGTCGAGCGTGCCGCGCAGGATGTGATAGCGCACGCCCGGCAGGTCCTTCACGCGCCCGCCGCGGATCAGCACCACGCTGTGCTCCTGCAGGTTGTGACCCTCGCCAGGGATGTAGCTCACCACTTCGTAGCCGTTGGTCAGCCGCACCTTCGCCACCTTGCGCAGGGCCGAGTTCGGCTTCTTCGGCGTCGTCGTGTACACGCGCGTGCAGACGCCGCGCTTCTGCGGGCAGCTCTGCAGCGCCGGCACCTTGTTGCGCTTGCTGCGCGGCTCGCGGCCCTTGGCGATCAGCTGGTTGATGGTGGGCATGGCCCCTCTTTCGCACTCCTTCGCCCCGACCCGCGCCAGCGCCATGGGTCGCATTGTGCACGCACGCCCCGCAAAGGGTGGAACGTTCCCACCCCGCGGGGTCTGACCCTGCTTGCAGCCTGAGCGCCGGTCCCCCGGAGGGCCGGCGCGGCGCCGCACGCATTGGTGCCTGCAAAACGCGGCCACCCACACAGCGGGTCGGCCGAGGGCGCGGAACCTAGAATTCGTGACCGGCCAAGTCAAGCGGCCGAACGCCCGGCTCCAGGTCGAATGCGCGAAAAGCAGGCGCAAAAACAGACGCGGCCGGCGATGAGGCCATCGCCGGCCGCGCCTCTGCCCTGCCGCCTCCGCTATTCGGCGGCGATGCTCTGGCCCGGCAGCGCCGGCACCCCCTCCTGCTGCACGCCACGGGCCTTGTCCCGCCCGGCCGCGACCGCGCGCAACCGGTTCATGACGCTGCCCGTCCCGGCCGGGATCAGGCGCCCCACGATGACGTTTTCCTTGAGCCCGGTCAGGCTGTCGACCTTGCCTGCGGTCGCCGCCTCGGTCAGCACGCGAGTCGTTTCCTGGAACGACGCGGCGCTGATGAAGCTGTGCGTCTGCAGGCTCGCCTTGGTGATGCCCTGCAGCACAGGCATGGCCGAGGCGGCCCGCTCGCCCTCGCCGACCCGGCGCGCGTTCTCGTGCTCGAACTCGACCCGGTCGACCTGCTCGCCGGCGAGGAACGTGGTGTCGCCGGGATCGAGAATCTCAACCTTCTGCAGCATCTGGCGAACGATCACCTCGATGTGCTTGTCGTTGATCTTCACGCCCTGCAGCCGATAGACGTCCTGGATCTCGTTGACGAGATAGTCCGAGAGCGCCTCCACGCCGAGCACCTTGAGGATGTCGTGCGGCACGCGCGGCCCATCGACGAGCGGGTCGCCGCGGCGGACGAAGTCGCCCTCCTGCACCGAGACGTGCTTGCCCTTCGGGATCAGGTACTCGGTCTCCTCGCCGGTCTCGTCGTTCTTCACGATGATGCGGCGCTTGGCCTTGTAGTCCTTGCCGAACTCCACGCGCCCGTCAGTCTCGGCGATGATCGCGTGATCCTTCGGCCGCCGTGCCTCGAACAGCTCCGCCACGCGCGGCAGACCGCCGGTGATGTCGCGCGTCTTGCTGCCTTCGCGCGGGATGCGCGCGAGCACGTCGCCGGCCGCAATCTCCACCCCGTTTTCGACCGAGAGGATCGAGTCGGGGGCAAGGAAATAGCGGGCGTCGGTGCCGTTCGGCAGCCGCACGACCTCGCCCTTGGCATCCTTGAGCTGCAGGCGCGGCCGCAGATCCACGCCACGGGCGGCCTGCTTGTAGTCCACGACCACTTTCGAGGTGAGGCCGGTCACATCGTCCACACGCTCGACCAGCGTGACGCCCTCGATCAGGTCGAGATATTCCACGCGGCCGGCCTGCTCGGTGATGATCGGCAGGGTGTACGGATCCCACTCCGCAAGCTTCTGCCCGCGCGTGACGTGTGCGCCCTCGTCGGACAGCAGGCGCGCGCCGTACGGCACGCGGAAGCGCGCCCGCTCGCGGCCCTTCTCGTCGGACAGCACGAGCTCGCAGTTGCGGCTCATCACGACCGGCACGTTCTGGCTGTTCAGCACCACCGCGCGGTTCTTCACCGAGACCGTGCCATCGTGACTGGCCTCGACGCTGCTCTGCTCCGCGCCGCGCTGCGCCGCACCGCCGATGTGGAACGTGCGCATCGTGAGCTGCGTGCCCGGCTCGCCGATCGACTGCGCGGCGATCACGCCGACCGCCTCGCCCACATTGACCGGGGTGCCGCGCGCGAGGTCGCGCCCGTAGCAGTGCGCGCAAACCCCGATCGGCGCCTCGCAGGTCAGCACCGAGCGGATCTTCACCGCCTCGACGCCCGCCCGCTCGATGCGCTCGGCCTCGGCTTCCTCGATCAGCGTGTTGCTCGGCACCAGCACCTCGCCGCTCACCGGGTCGGCCAGGTCTTCGGCCGTGGTACGGCCCAGGATGCGTTCGGCGAGGCTGGCGATCACCTCGCCGCCGTCCATCACCGCGCGCACGGTCAACCCACGCTGCGTGCCGCAATCCTCTTCGACGATGATGCAGTCCTGCGCGACATCGACGAGGCGGCGCGTGAGATAGCCCGAGTTGGCCGTCTTCAGCGCCGTGTCGGCGAGGCCCTTGCGCGCGCCGTGCGTGGAGTTGAAATACTCCAACACCGACAGCCCTTCCTTGAAGTTGGCGATGATCGGTTGCTCGATGATCTCGCCGGAGGGCTTCGCCATCAGCCCGCGCATGCCGGCGAGCTGGCGCATCTGCGCGGGCGAGCCGCGCGCGCCGGAGTGGCTCATCATCCACACCGCGTTGATCGGCCGGCCGGTCTCCTGCTTGGAGATCTCGCGCATCATTGCCGCCGCCACCTCGTCGGTGCAGCGCGACCATGCGTCGACCACCTTGTTGTAGCGCTCGCCCGCGGTGATCAGACCGTCCTGATACTGCTGCTCGAACTCCTTCACCTCGGCCTGGGTCTTGGCGATCAGCTCGTGCTTCTCGACCGGGATGATGAGGTCATCCTTGCCGAAGCTGATCCCCGCCTTGCATGCTTGCCCGAAGCCCAGGCCCATCAGCCGGTCGGCGAAGATCACGCACTCCTTCTGACCGCAGTGGCGATACACCGCGTCGATCACGTCGGAGACGTTCTTCTTGGTGAGCTGGCGGTTCACGAGGCTGAACGGCACGTTCGGATGCACCGGCAGCACCTGCCCGATCAGCATGCGTCCCGCGGTGGTCGCCACACGCTCGACGCAGGGCTCCCCTTGCGCATTGAACGCCGGGCGCCGGATGCGGATCTTGTCGTGCAGGTGCAGCGCGCCCGAGTTGAGGGCGTGCTCGACCTCGCCGAGGTTGGAGAATGCCGGCGCCTTCTCGTCCGGCATCGCCCGGAAGCCTGGCGTCTCCAGCGAGAGATAGTAGATGCCGAGCACGATATCCTGGCTCGGCACGATGATCGGCTTGCCGTTGGCCGGGCTGAGGATGTTGTTCGTCGACATCATCAGCACCCGCGCCTCGAGCTGCGCTTCGAGGCTCAGCGGCACGTGCACCGCCATCTGGTCGCCGTCGAAGTCGGCGTTGAAGGCCGTGCAGACCAGCGGATGGAGCTGGATCGCCTTGCCCTCGATCAGCACCGGCTCGAACGCCTGGATGCCGAGCCGGTGCAGCGTGGGCGCACGGTTCAGCATCACCGGATGCTCGCGGATCACCTCCTCGAGGATGTCCCAGACCTCCGGCCGCTCCTTCTCGACCATGCGCTTCGCCGCCTTGATGGTGGTGGCGTGGCCGTATTTCTCGAGCTTCGAGTAGATGAACGGCTTGAACAGCTCCAGCGCCATCTTCTTCGGCAGGCCGCACTGGTGCAGCTTCAGCTCCGGGCCCACCACGATCACCGAGCGGCCGGAATAGTCGACGCGCTTGCCGAGCAGGTTCTGCCGGAACCGGCCCTGCTTGCCCTTCAGCATGTCGGACAGCGACTTCAGCGGCCGCTTGTTGGCGCCCGTGATCGCGCGGCCGCGCCGGCCGTTGTCGAACAGCGCGTCGACGCTCTCCTGCAGCATGCGCTTCTCGTTGCGCACGATGATGTCGGGCGCACGCAGCTCGATCAGCCGCTTCAGGCGGTTGTTGCGGTTGATGACGCGGCGATAGAGGTCGTTGAGGTCGCTGGTCGCGAACCGGCCGCCGTCGAGCGGCACCAGGGGGCGCAGCTCCGGCGGAATCACCGGCACCACGTCCATGATCATCCACTCGGGCTTGGCCCCCGAATCGGCGAACGCCTCGATCAGCTTCAGGCGCTTGACCAGCTTCTTGCGCCGCGCCTCGCTGCTGGTCTCCTTCAGCTCGCCGCGCAGCTTCACCTTCTCCGCGTCGGCGTCGATGCCGAGCAGGATGGTCTTGATCGCCTCAGCGCCGATGCCGGCGCGGAACGCGTCGTCGCCGAACTCGTCCTGCTTGGCCAGCAGCTGCTCCTCGGTCAGCAACTGGTGCAGCTTGAGGTCGGTGAGCCCGGGCTCCAGCACCACATAGCTCTCGAAGTACAGGATCTTCTCGAGCTCCTTCAGCGTCAGGTCGACCATCAGGCCGATCCGGCTGGGCAGGGACTTCAGGAACCAGATATGCGCCACCGGGCTCGCGAGCTCGATATGGCCCATGCGCTCGCGCCGCACCTTGGCGAGCGTCACTTCC